>DATJRT010000315.1:0-12839 GCA_035504495.1 Occallatibacter sp. | reverse complement strand
GGAACTCCGCGTTCGCGATCCTTTACCCGCTTCACGATCCGCGTCGGCTTGCTGCATTTGGGGCAGTCGGTCGACTTGGTCGTGTCCATCACCTTCTTGCGGTCACCTGTTTTTGCAATCTTCGCCATCGTTCGTCTGTTTCTCCTTCACCAGAATGTCTCTGCTCTCATCCGCTGCAACGGACGGCTTCAACGCGCGCGGTCGTGGCCTGCTTCGGAATCGCTCGAGAATTGCCGAGGGGATTACGCGGAGAAAGCGGGACTCGCTCTTCTCAGTTTACAGGAAACCAAGGGTGCTGTTTTGACTTGGTCTAGCTCGCTCCCACGGGCTGCACGAACTGGTCGGGGTTGGTTCCCGGCTGATTCGTTCCCGGATTCTGCTGTGCAGGCTGCGCGGGTTGGCTTCCGCTGGAGGACGGAGCCGGCTGTCCGGCCGGAGCCGCCTGCCCGCCCGCTTGTCCGTTGGATTGCCCGTTGGACGTCGGCTGGGCCGGAGGCGCCGCAGGCTGCTGATCGTCTGGATTTTGCCCGGGCTGATCGTCAGGCTGCTGTTTGGGGAACCGCACCGGCTTCATCACTCCGGTGTCCTGGCTCTGATCCTGGGGCAGCGTTTCGCCCGGCTGGCGCAGGCTGGGTGGTGCGTCGGGAGCCTCTTTGTTGGGATCCTTCTCGACGTCCCCTTCTTCGATCGTGCGTGTATTGGCCGCCAGCACCGGGGTTCCATCGGTGCGCATCAGGCCCGAGACCCGGTCTTCGGTAAAGATCTCCAACGGCTCTCCGATCTTGGCAATCTCCACGCGGATTACGCGGTTGCCATTGATGCGGACAAAGTCCACATCCTGCGGCGGCTTGCCGTAGATCCACTCCTCAAACGGCATCTGCCCGTCCATTTCGCGAATCTTCGACTGCGGTTCCCCTTTGGCGAACAGCACCATGTCCGTGTTCATGCCCACCCACACTTGGTGGTTGAGGATGGCTTTCTTGAGCGGCGCCGGCAGCGTATCGGTATAGGCCTGTATAGGTGTCTTTACGTCAAAGGAGATTAGCGGCGCAAGCAATGCCTTCAGTTGCTTGTCCGTCATCTCCGGAACATAGCCTTTGAACGCCAGCGTGAGCCGCGCTCCAGTGGGATCGGACTCGTCCGGCACTACGGGGGCGCTGTAATTCGGGTCGCCGCCCAGCTCGATATGGCGCAGGAAGCGGTGCTTGAAATCCGGACCGCCGTTGAGCTCAAAGACAATCTTCGACTTGTCAACCTTGATATCCGTCACCACCAGCCGGTCGCCTGGCTTGGCGCAGATTCCTTCGCTCACCACCATGTTCAGATACGATTCACCGGCCGGATCGAGCTTGCCGTTGGCCTCGAGCATCAATCCCTTGTGCCCGCGGGGAAACGGACGCATCGCAAACCCCTGCTCGGATTCCATCAGCCGGATAAGCTCAAGACGGTTGCGGGAATCGATCTCCTGTTTCGGCAAGTCGACGTGCGTGGGCTCAATCTGGGCATAGCGCCGGTCGACCGGGCCAGTCGCCGCAACCGGTCCTTTACCGCTGGTGTCGACGGTGATGACCTGGGCCGCGAGAGAGCGGGGCGCGAGCAGCGCCGCGGCCAGGAACGCGATCGAAAAAACTGCGGCCGTCTCGCCTGCGATCCGCGTCAAAACCCAAGAGCCGCGCGCACTTGCGGCCGACAGCAGCCGAGCTTCATCAAACTGGACTTGCCCAAACCGGACTTCCCGTGGGTAAACCGAACGGATCATGGGAGCCTCCCATGTGCTCCTAAGCATTACGCAAAAACCGGGCCCAGGCAAGAGAAAAGGCGAGGGACCTCAGGAAACACTGGTTCCTGAGGTCCTATTCCGCAAGAGATGCATTTGCCTGCACGGGAGTCTACCTGCGCGCGGGCATTCGGCGGAGGCGCGCCCGAGCGCTCGAACCCCGTGATGGCCGCGCACCGGACCGGCGAGCTCGCTCAAGTGAATCAGGAATTGGCCCTACCGCTCTCTGAGGGTTCTTCTGGCTGCGGAGTTGACGAAGGCGCTCCCGCGATCTGCACCAGCGCGGGCCCTGCCGGTTCCGTCGCGCCCATGGCCGCTTCATGCTGCGCGCGGGCAGCCGCGTCCAGATCCACCGGAAATCCGCCCGGAATGAGAACCGGTGCGTTGTAACGGTAGTCGAGCTCGCGCGTGACGCGATAGAGCGCCGGCAGCGCGGCGATGAGGACGATCAAAGCAAACCCGGAGGCGTCCAGTCCGAAACCTCCGCCGGTGAGCCAGAGCGGCCCCATGGGGTATCCCTGCACCACCGGCGAATGACTGCTGTCGCCGTTCACCGCCAGCCCGAACAGCAGCGCGCGGCTGGCCTTCCAGCCGAAGTTGAGCCCCCAGCTCAGCCACAAGGCCCGCGTGCGCAGATACGCGACTGAAAGGAGCAGCCCCAGCGCCAGCGAAACCAGAAAACTGCTACGGCTCGAACCCGGAATCATCTTCTCCACCAGCGCGTAATAGAGGGCAAAGACAACCGTCGCCCCCACCGGACCCAACGCTCGGGCAAAGCGCTGAAACCCATAGCCGCGAAAGGCCACTTCCTCACCCAGCGCCAGCAACGCAAAGAACGCCGCATCGGCTGCGAGCCACTCCCAGGACGCCATCGGCGTGGAGAAGGAGACGACGATGCCGCCGGCAGCCAGCATGGGCAGGATGCAAACCAGGGCCAGGGCCCAACCCGTGGCCAGGCCCATTCCGGCTTCGTGCGCAAAACCGGCGCGCCGCGGAAAACCCTGCTCGCTGACCGGATCGGTTTCCCGGTCCAGCCAGAAGCCCATGGCCGCATAGCCCACCAGCAGGAGAAATGCCAGCATGGCTTGCTCCACCAGCGGCGACCAATCCTCTGACACCAGACCCCGCGCGCTCAGGTGCGCGAGCGCCCGCGCCAGGAAAAAATAGAGGACTGCGGCGAGAAACTCGAGATAGGCGCGCGCGCGGCCCATGGCCGCCTCCGCTGCGTTCATAGACGCCTCGCAAGGCCGGCTTTGCGGCTCGAATTCCGCTTGCGCGAATACATGTTCCCCTGCTCCGTCAGACGCGTTCCCGGCGAATCTGGGTGCGATCAGTTTTCCGTATAGAACTGCGCGATGTTGCGGAATTTGCGCTGGCGCTCGGTCAGAAGCGCATCGACAGGCATCGCCTTCAGCGCGTCCAGGTGTTTTCTGAGAGCCTGGGCCAGCGCGGTTGCGCCCGTCTCGTGATCGGTGTGAATCCCCTCCGGCGGCTCGGCGATGATCTCGTCCACGCAACCAAGCAGGGCAACGTCCTGCGCAGTCACGCGCAGCGCGGCGGCAGCACGATCCTTGTGCGCGATGTCGCGCCACATGATGGCCGCCGCGCCCTCCGGCGGAATCACCGAATAGACCGCGTTCTCGAGGATAAGGACGCGATCGGTCACAGCCAAAGCCAGCGCGCCTCCCGAACCGCCCTCGCCCGTGATCACAGCGATAGTGGGCACGCGCAGCCGCGACATCTCCCGGATGTTCCGCGCAATGGCCTCGGCCTGTCCGCGCTCCTCGGCGCCCAGGCCGGGATACGCGGCTGTCACATCGATCATCGCGATGACCGGACGCGCAAACTTCTCCGCAATCTTCATGGTGCGCAGCGCCTTGCGGTAACCCTCCGGGCTGGGCATGCCGAAGTTGCGCTTGATGCGCTCCTTGGTGGTGCCGCCCTTGCGGATGCCGACCACCAGCACCTCTTCGCCGTCCAGGCGCGCCATGCCGCAGATGACGGCTTCATCGTCGCCGAAGGCACGATCCCCGTGAATCTCGCTGAAATCCGTAAAGATTCGCTCGATCAAGTCCATGGGGTAGGGCCGTTGCGGATGACGCGCCAGTTCCACTCTGCTCCACGCCGACGCTGCCGCCTGCGCCTCAGGGGTGTTCCCTACTTCTTGTTCGCTCATTTGTACCTGCGGCCGAGCGGCTTCGGCGTTTTAGTAAACAGTGTGAGGTGTCCGCCAGAATGCAAGATCGTCGCTCCCTGGGGCCGCGCCGACTTGAACATAATGGCTTTTACCCTGCAGCATTCCCTAAAACGCAATAGCGCCGCCGGTCCTTGTGTGATTTTACGGGGCCGGACTGGCGGCGACAAATCGAAGTGCGCGCCGCGCACTCTCCGGGTCCGCAAAAATCGGCGCATGCCCACCGGTGGCGATTACTCGTCCTTCGGCCGGCTCGCGGTGCGCTTTGAATCGCCTGCAAGGGCAGCGTTCTCGTCCTCCACCTTTTCATCCTCCCGCTCCGCGGATGCGCTGCGGCCCGAGAGCACGTCCACGCGGTAGCCCGCGGCCTCAGCTTCCGCCAAAGCTAGACCGACATCTCGGCTCAGCTCTGCAATGGCCACGCGGCTGGGCGTGGGGCTCTCAGTCACGCGCAGCAACGACGGCATCTGCATCCACCAGAGAAGCTCTTCGTATTTTTCGCGAATCAGGTACTCACGGCCTTCGGCCTCGTGAACGCCGGTGAGCCAGCGCACATCGGGATCGAGCCACAGATCGGGCGGAAGACCTGCGCCGGGCGCCTGAGCCGCGACCGGCTTCGCCGAAGAAGGATTTTGCGCCCGGAACTCGGGGCTTCGCGGCTCAAGGCCTCGCGGCTCCCCAGCTTGTTTTTCTCTTTTGGCGATGGCGATCTCTTCCCCAGCACTTTTCGCGCGCCCTACGCCTGCGTTTGTGATAAGCACCACCTTGATGCGGGCAGCAACGCGCCAGCTTTCCTCGCCTTCGAATCCCAATGCGGCGAATGCCCGCGCAAAGGGCTCGCGCAGGCGCAACCGGTCAAACAAGTCAAGCGCGGCCCGTTCCGGCGATTCTCGATCGACGGCTTCGCCCAGCAGCTCCAGAGCGCACCAGGCAAGAATCGGACCCCACATTGCGGTGGCCGTGAGCTGCGGGCTGGCGCTGGGAAGCATGCGCCGCGCCGCAGCCGTCCACGGCGCGGGAAAGAGTCCTTCCACCGCCGGCATGCGCATGGCCGCGCGCAGGCGCTGGCGATAGGTGAATGCGAGCGGCTGCGCCTCGGTCGTTTCCTTTTCGGGCGAGACTCGCCCATCCTGCCCGATCTCCAGTGCCAGCCGCGCGGCATAAGCCGGTTTGGCTGCGCGCAGGAAAGCGTCGGCACATTCCCACGCGCGGTCGAAGACCGTACCGCGCTCGCGCTCAGTGGTGCGGTCAGCGGTTGCGGCGGCAAGGGCGCGCGGATGCTCTGCCGTATCGGCGAACAGGCGCACGATTCCCGGATCGAGGAGCTTGCGCAGGGTCTCGTGCACCGGCTGCAGTTCGAGATCGACCAGTGCGTCGTGCAAGTTGGACACGCCGCGGCCGGCGAGATGATCGGCCAGCCTGTCCCAGGGCTGCCCGGCCGTGGAACGCAGCTCGCGCCACTCGATCAAAACATGGGCCTGATAGGCGTGCAGATGGAGGCGAAGCCCGCGCTCCAGCACCTCGCTCCCACGCCGCAGATATTCGAGCCCGGTAAGCGAGTCGCGCCAGGCAAGCACAACGCTCC
Source organism: Occallatibacter sp. (assembly GCA_035504495.1). Taxonomy (GTDB): domain Bacteria; phylum Acidobacteriota; class Terriglobia; order Terriglobales; family Acidobacteriaceae; genus Telmatobacter. The sequence continues at coordinate 7,283 of DATJRT010000315.1, read as the reverse complement.
CGTCGCCGCTCAAGCCCAGGCCCTCGCTCAGCCGCCGTTGCCGCAACTGGCCCGATCCCTTGTCCGCGTAGGCCGCGGAAAAATCGATGATGCCGTGCGTCTCGCCGTAGCGGTTGTTGTAGACGACCAGCGCGCGCTCGCCGCCGCTCCGGTTCGAGTAGGCAAAGACGTTCTCGTCTACCGAGCCGCTGTCGTGGAAGAAATCATAGAGCAGAAAGTTAGCGCTCTCGGCAAACAGCCAGCGGCGCTTGAGCAGCGGCGCAATCTCGCGATCGTGCCGCGCCACCAGCGAAGGGTCGGGATTCTCCTCGTAGCGTGGCCAGCGGTACTCCATGCCGTATTTTTCCGTGAATCCCTCAATCTGCCCATGGCCGAACATGGGCAGGCCGGGCAGCGTGGACATCATCACCGCCACGCCGAAACACTTGTCGCCTTTGCCGAATTGGTCGATGGCGGTGCGCTCGTCCGGATTGCTCATGAAGTTCACATAGCGCTTCATGATGTCGGGATCGAACTCGAGGGTGTTCTTGATGACCGAGCGGTACTTCGCGTTGTCCTCGTCGCGCAGCATCACCATGAAGGCCGAGTTGTACACGCGGTGCATGCCCAGCGTGCGCACGAAGTAGCCTTCCATGAGCCAGAAGGCCTCGGCCAGCAGCAGCGTTCCCGGCACCTCGGCGGCTACGCGGTCCACCACCTCGCGCCAGAACTCGTGCGGCATGTGCTTGTCGAATTCGGCCTGGCTCATGCCGTATTCCGCCCGCGAAGGAATGGCCCCGCTCGAACCGGGACCGGGAAACCACAGCCGATGAAAATGCCGCTTGGCCAGGGTCATGGCGGCGTCGAAGCGGATCACGGGGAACAGGCGCGCCACGTGCAGAATGGTCTGGATCACCTGCTCGCGCACGGCAGGATTCAGGTAATCGAGTTGCGCGGTGTCGTTCCAGGGAAAGCTGGTGCCGTCATTGCCGTGATAGATGTAGCGCGTTTCGCCGCTCGACTTGTCGCGCCGGCGAAAGACAACGGCGGCGTCGGACTGCTCGTAATAGTGATCTTCGATCTTGATCTCCACGCGGCCGTCGCCGGAAAGATCGGGTCCATTGAACGTGTAGGCGGGGTAGGGCGGTTCCCAGCGCGCGATGAACCACTCCGGATGCTCGACCACCCACGGCGAATCGATGCCCATGTGATTGGGCACCATGTCGCTGGCGAGGCGCACGCCACGGTGGTAGGCGCGGTCGCGCAGATTGATGTAAGCAGGCTCGCCGCCGAGATCGTCCGCAATGCGATAGTCGAAGAGCGAATAAGCCGAGGCCACGGCGTCGCGATTGCCGCAGAGCTGCTTGATGGTCTTCGAGGCGCGGCTGCGCTCCCAGACGCCGATCAGCCACAACGAATTGATGCCGCGTGCGGCGAGCAGAGCCAGCTCCTGGTCGGGGATCTCGTCCAGGCGCCCGATGTGGCGGCCGTATTGGCGGCTCAACTGCGCCAGCCACACATAGGTACTTTTGGCCATCAGCACTGTCTCGGGCATCCACGCCGTGTCGGCGGAGAATCGCTCGTATTCGTGCGCCGGATCGCCGAAGACGGGGACGTCCGCGTGGCTCATGTCGGAGGGCCATTGCTGCGGGCCGCGGCGCGTACCCGGCGGATTGAACTGCGCCCAGACGGCCAGCTCTTCTTCGCGCAAGATTTCGCCTGCAAGAAGCAAAAAACGGTCGAGGCTGTCGCCAAGCAGCGGACGCCACAAGCTGCGGATGATCTCGAGCTGATCGCTGAGCGAGCGGGGCGAGCGCAGAGCCGGCGCGCGCAGAAGATCGAGCAGGCTGATGAGCTTGCCCTCGCCCATCGGAATCAGCGGACGCGCGGCGAAGTACTGCGGCAGTTGCGCCGTCACCTGGCGATAGACGGTCCTTTCCGCGAGAGGCCTGTCGTCGAACAGCTCCTCGAAGGGGCGAAACGCCTCATTGCGGTTGGCGGTCCACAGCAGCAGGAGTTCTTCAAAGGCAGCGGCCTTGTGCGGCAAGCCCTCGCTCGAACCCGCCAGCCACTGCTGCGGCGTCTCCAGCCCCCGCATCACGCTCAGGCCGGGGAAATGCTCCACAAAGGCAAGCAGCATCTTATCCAGGTTATCCGGGCCGACCTGCGCGCCGAACCAATCGAGAGCGCTGGTCATCACCTGCGGATCGAACTGCTGGCGGTAGCGCGCCATCAGCACATGGCTGGCCTCGTCGATGAGGCCCATGGCAAAAAGCCGGCCCGCGTGAATGGTCCGCTGGGGATATTTCTCCGCCTCGCGCACCTGGTTCATGCGGTGGGCGAAGGCGCGGCACGCAGCCATGTTGGCGAAGACCACGTTCCCCGTGTAGGAGAAAAGCGCCTCCGCGAACCGATAGCGATCGCGCGCCTTGCGCGAAATGTGGAATTCCATCATCGGACGCCGTTCTCTCCGCCTTTGCCGTACGGACTTCCCGAATTTCCCGGCCCGCGCTGCTCGCCGGTCTCGCTCATTGGATGCTTTGATGGTCCCGACCTGTGGCAAAGCCTTCAACAAGGCCAAAAGTAAAGGTACAACATTTGCGTTGAAGCCCTTTGGATATGGTGAACTTGGCCTTCGCACGCGTCTCGCTCCGGCGCCTCCGAAGGAGCGGCGCAACGGGCTCCCTCTTGTTGCAGGATACCTTTTGCAGGATAACGGCAGCCGCCGGCACGCGCTTCACTGGAGCCCTGTGGAGCGCGACAGATGCGCCGCCGGAAGATGCAGGGCCCGCGATCCATCGCGGATGGTTCGCGCGATGGCTCGCAGAGGCTTTTCACCCCGCGCAAGCTGCGCTTTTTGCGCAGGGAGTAACGAACCCAGCGACCTGTGGAATGCGGCGAAAGATACATTACTCCCCGCTACCACGAAAGCGTCAAAATGCGCATATTTGTTCCCACAACGATTGCGTTTTCGGCTATTCAATGGGGTAGGCATTCCCCTCAACGAAAGGCGAACGGATAATCGCGACTGGACGAAGGTCCGCGCTCAATCCGGCTTGGCAAAAGATACGTGCATTCCTGGATGCTTCAAATTGCCGCTACCGCAGCGGCTTTGCTTTATCTCGGCTATTGGCGGCTCACGCTTCAGCAGCGCAGGACGCTCTCCTGGGAGGCGCTGCATGCGAGGCTGATTCCGGGATGGCAGGCGTCCGTTCCGGACGAGCCCGCTGCCGGGCCGGGCGAGGGTGCGGCGGAACCAGTGCATCGCTCGGCGAAACTCTGGAACCTGTACCGCAATGCACGAACGATGCAGGAGATCGCGGACTACGCGCTGAGAAATTTCGAAATCCCGATGCCGGCCATTGGTCACGCTCCCGATCGTTCGCTTGCGGAAGAGCTGCATCGCGATGCAACCTGTCTTCGTTTCCGGGTTTTGATCGAGCTGGCTCAATATGCCCTTGGACGGCCGGCCAAAGCCTTCGCGTGAGCCTGGTCGTCGAGTGCTCGACCAGCCATTGCGTCCAATCAACGTTTGCCGCTAGACTTGATATGGTTGAAGCAGCGCAGCGTCCGCGGACTGGGTCCTCGGAATGTGCGTTGTCTCCATGCGTGGCCCGTCCACGCAGGACGCGGAGAGGTGGCAGAGCCCGGTTGAATGCACCTGACTCGAAATCAGACATAGTCGCAAGGCTATCGGGGGTTCAAATCCCTCCCTCTCCGCCAGATCTTCAAGCCTCGCGCCGGCCGGGCCCGCAGGGATTTGGCTCCTGACATTTTTCCGGAATGGGCAACTCAGTTTTCTTCAGCCGGACGCTCCAATGCCCCAGCCAAACCCTTTGCCCCTGGCCAGGCTTTTTGCATAGATCAGCGCCTCGCGTCCACGCGGATAATAGTTCGCTTCTTTCCCTTCGCGCCGATAGCCGTGCGCCTCATAGAGCCGGATGGCGCCGGTATTCTCCGCGTCCACATGCAGCCAGATCGCCTTCGCGCCGGCCTTCTGCGCCGACTGCTCCACGCGCCGCATCAGCTCCGCGCCCACGCCCAGGCGGCGCTTTGCCGGCGCCACTTCGATGGTCTGAATGTATGCGCTGACCACCGCCTCGCCACTCCACTCGACGATGGCAAAGCCCGCCATCGCGCCGCCCTCTTCTTCCGCGATCCAGGTCGCCGCATCGGCGCTTCCGGTCAGGCGGCGCATGTAGATGCGGCTGAAGCGCAAGGGCGGCTGAAAGCAGGCCTCCTCGATAGCGTAGAGTGCGGCGAAGTCCTCCGGCCTGTACGGGCGGTAGATCATGCGGGGATTGCGCCCAGTTTAGACCTTGGCTTCGAGATCCGCGATCACATCGAAGAAGCGTTGATCGAGCCGGCGGTTGGTGGCGATGGCGTCCTTGATGGGGATGTCGGCGATGTCGATGCCGCGCAGCACCGCAATGCGGCCCCACTTCTTGTCGTGCACCATGTCGATGGCGTGCAGGCCGTAGCGCTGGCCGAGCAGGCGGTCGTACGCCGTGGGCACCCCGCCTCGCTGCGTATGTCCAAGATTGACCGAGCGTGTCTCGTAACCGGTCATCTTTTCGATCAGTTCCGCCAGCGCCTCGGCGATGCCGGAAAGCCGCGCGTGGCCAAACGAGTCTACCTGCGCGGAGCCGGTCACCTGGCCTACTTCGGGCAGATGGCAACCCTCGGCCACCACCACCACGCCATAGTGCTTGCCATGGTCGTAGTTGTAATTGAGCAGGGCGCAGACGTGCTCAATATCGATGGGCTTCTCCGGCACCAGGACCACGTGCGCGCCGCCGGCAATGCCCGCGGCATAGGCAATCCATCCCGCATCGCGGCCCATGACTTCAATGACGATAACGCGGTTGTGCGAGTCGGCCGTGGTATGAATGCGATCGACGGCTTCGGTGGCGATGGAAACGGCGGTGTCGTAGCCGAATGTGGCGTCGGTGCCGCTGATGTCGTTGTCGATGGTCTTGGGAACACCCACGCCGTGGACGCCGTTTTCGCAGAGATACTGCGTGACCGACTGCGTATCGTCCCCGCCGAGCGCGATCAGCGCGTCGATTCTGTTCTCCCTGAGGACTTCCTGGACCTTTTCGATGCCGCCGGGAATCTTCTTCACGTTGGTGCGCGAGGAGTGCAGAATGGTGCCGCCCTTGAGCTGGAGGCCGTCGATGTTCTCAAGTGTGAGTGGAATGAAGTTGTTGTCAAGCACGCCGCGCCAGCCATTGAGAAAGCCGATGAACTCGTCCCCGTAATGATTGATGCCTTTTCTGACGGCTGCATAGATCACGGCGTTCAAGCCGGGGCAATCGCCGCCACCGGTCAACAAAGCAACTCGCATCGCAAAGGTCTCCTCGGAAATTCTAACCGGCTCCCCGATGGGAAGGCGCGTCTCAAGCGCCATGCCGCTCGAAATGGGCAACCGCCTGACTCGACGCCTTAACCAGTGTACTCCGAGGTTGTAAAGGGAAATCTCCGCTGTGCTCCGCTCCCGGTGACCGCCATTCCCGAATCGGCTGCGGAAGAAACGCCGAGGTGGTTCAATAGAGCTATGCCCGGAAGTGGAGCGCTCCTGCTGCTGGCATTCGTCAGCCTGGTTGTCATCGTCCTGCTGGTGCTGCTGCAGTTGACGCGGCTGGGGTTCCTGGTTCGCACCACCATCCCCGACCGTCCGCGCCGGCGCATGTTCATCGCCTCCGTCTCCTTCCTGATTACCTTTGCCGGGGTTCGCATCCTGGTGCATCGCATTGTGAACCACGAGGGGCATTTCCAGTGGGTGGTGGTGCGTGGCCTGCACATTCACCATTTGGTGTGGGGCATCTTGATCCTCCTGCTGGTGGGCTACGGATGGCTGCTGGATTTGGGGCGCTCGCACTCGCCCATGTCGATCTTCATGAGCCGGCTGATGGCCGTAAGCTACGGCGTGGGCGCCGCGCTCACGCTCGACGAATTCGCCCTGTGGCTCAACCTGCAGCCGGACGCTTACTGGTCCAGTTCCGGCCGGCTCAGCCTTGACGCGGTTATCTTTTTTGGCGCCGTCCTCGCTGTGGGCGCTTGGGGCGCGCCCTTCTTTCGCGCCCTTAATCAACTCTGGAACAAAGGCATTCTCTTCCGCAAAGAGTGGTGGCGGCTCAGCTCCCCGATTCGCCGTGTGCGCTTGCTTCGTCGGCGTAGAGTTCGCCGATCGCGGACGCGTATTGCTCCGTAATCACGCGGCGCTTCAGCTTCATTGAAGGCGTAAGCTCGCCCGACTCCTGTGCCCACTCCTCGGGGACGATGCGGAATCGCTTGACCGTCTCAAAGCTCGCCAAACCGGCGTTGACTTCGCTCACAAGCTCGCCATAGAGTGCGATCACGCGGCTGTCAGCCACCAGCGCGGCGCGGGATTGGGCTTCGATGCCTTCACGGCGCGCCCAGTCTTCGAGCGCAGTAAAGTTGGGCGAAATCAGCACGGAGATGAACTTGTGCTTGTCGCCCACCAGCGCAGCCTGGGCTACGAACACGGAGTTCTTGAGCTTGTTTTCAATCGGCTGCGGCGCTACCAATTTGCCGCCGGAGGTCTTCAGGAGCTCCTTCTTGCGGTCGGCGATGTAGAGAAAGCCATCTTCGTCGAAACGGGCAATGTCGCCGGTGCGGAACCATCCCCCGGCGTCGAAGCACTCGGCGGTGGCTCCCGGCTTTTGCCAGTAGCCGGAAAAAACCGACGGACCGCGGACCAGCAGCTCGCCATCCTCGGCCAGTTTGAGCTCGATGTTCGGCATGGGCATGCCCACCGATCCCATGCGCTGCCTGAGCGGCGAATTGAGAGCAATCACGGGTGAGGTCTCAGTGAGGCCGTAGCCCTCCCACAGCGCGATGCCGACCGAGGCGAACCATTGCGCGGTGTCGAGCCCCAGGGGCGCGCCACCGGAGATGAAGTTCTTCACCCGCCCGCCGAAGGCTTCGCGCACCTTGGTGTAGACCAGCTTTTGCGCCAGTCTCCAGCGAAGCGAGCTCGGTTGCCTTCCGCTGTAGACTCGACTCGCATGGCGCGAGCCCACGCTGAGAGCCCAGGACAAAATGCGCCTCTTCATCGGAGACGTCGAGGACTTCTGCTCCACTGCCTGGCGAATCTTCTCGTAGACGCGCGGAACGCCCACGATCACCGTCGGCCGCACTTCCTTCATCGCCTGCGGCAGCCTGTCGAATTGAGAGCAGTAGGCGATTTGCGCGCCGCAGTTGTACATCACGTAATCGAGGGCGCGCGCGGTGATGTGCGAAAGCGGGAGAAAGGAAATGCAGGCGTCGGTCGAGTCGAA
>DATJRT010000314.1:0-10684 GCA_035504495.1 Occallatibacter sp. | reverse complement strand
AAGGGGATTCTGGGGCTCGATGACCTTAACTTAGTCACCACAGAGTCACCAGAGATTAGGTCCGGCGCACGCGAATCTCATAAGTATTTCATTTTATTGGCGTCCCCGACGGGATTTGAACCCGTGTTATCGCCGTGAAAGGGCGGTGTCCTAGGCCGGGCTAGACGACGGGGACGCGCTTGAGGAGGGCAGTGATTCGGGCCAACCATGGCCGGATGCGCTCTTTCGAGCCGTTCTCCAGTTAATTTGCGGCGTCTCCGGTTCAGTGCAAAGCGGCTTTTTCTTAAGGGAAAAAGCCGCTTCGCGGCTGGAGTTTCGCTTTACAGCAACTGGAGAACCGCTGTTGGAAGGCTATCAACTCGCTACCCTCGTGTCAAAAGCCCGAGCCGCTTGAGACTGCTACCAAACGGTCCCAATTCTGGTTCTTGGTGACGAGCTGGCGTCAATCCGGGACGAGCTTCCCAACCGATCTTTTTCCAATCGGGCCGGCTAATGATTCCCGCCCCGATGTTTCTCCCGGACGCTCATCTCCGCGGGCGCTTCGGCAATTGGGCTCATACTCATCCCCCGCTACTCCAGCTCAGTCCCGGCGTCGCTCTAACTCTGCGCGGCTTGGATGGGCTATGCTCGAAGCACGCGGATCGTCCAGCTCATCTCCAGCGGCCGACCAGCAGTCGAATTGGAATTTTGCGTCGCGAAGCGAGCTCAGGGCGTCAGATAGGGGAGCATTTCGCATTCATTCCATTGGCTCCCCATGACTGGAATAACAAAGGGAATCGCGGAGGCAATCCTGCTGAGAGGGACTGCAGAATTTCCGGAGAACGCCCGTGGCGCGCAATCGGGGCAGAGGAACACTCAAGTGAGCGAACGAAGGCTGAATCGCAAGTACACGCTTGGCATTATGATCCTGATCGGCACTGCCTTGAGCGGTTGCCATAAACCTCCGGTGCAAGCGCAAGCCGGAGCAGGCATGCATGGCCTGCCGGTGCAAACCGTCGCCGTCTCGCTGGCGCCTGTGGCCCAGAGCAGCGAGTACGTGGCCACCATCAAGTCGCGGCGCTCGGCCACGCTCATGCCGCAGGTGAGCGGGATTCTCACCGCCATTCTGGTTCGCTCCGGCGATCGGGTGCGCGCGGGCCAGGAGCTGATGGACATCGACCCGCGCCAGCAGCAGGCCATGGTGGATTCACAACGCGCCACCGAGCAGCAGAAGAAGGCTGTCTACGAATACGACACCATCGAGCTCGATCGCCAGAAGAAGCTGTTTGAAGCCGGCGTGACCAGCCGCGACGCCTATGACCAGGCGCAGCAGGCCTACCAGAACTCGAAGGCCGACTACGAGTCCGCCGTCGAAGCGCGCAAGAACCAGGAGCAGCTTCTCGGCTATTACACGATCCGCGCGCCGTTTGACGGCATCGTGGGCGATATACCCGTCCACGTCGGCGATTACGTTTCGCAGTCGGCCTCGCCGGCAACCATCCTCACCACGGTGGACGAAAACAAGGATCTCGAAGCCTACATCTACGTGCCCACCGAGCGCTCCGGGGACGTGCGCCTGGGCCTGGGCGTGGACCTGGTGGACAACGCCGACAACGTTCTCGAAAAATCCAGGATCGATTTCGTCTCGCCGCAGGTCGACAGCGATTTGCAGGGCATTCTGGTCAAGGCGCCCGTTCATTCCCGGGCCGGACTCTTTCGCACCGCGCAAATCGTCAAGGCGCGCATCGTCTGGAGCACCTCAGCCATGGCCGTGGTTCCGGTGCTTGCCGTAACCCGCCAGGGCGGGCAGAGCTTCGTCTATGTGGCGCGGCAGCAGAACGGCCATTTCTTCGCGCAGGAAACTCCGGTTACGCTGGGCGATACCGTCGGCAACAGTTACGCCGTCTCCTCCGGGTTGAGCGCGGGGCAGCGGGTCATCGTCTCCGGCACGCAATTTCTGGTCAACGGCATGCCCGTCATGCCCATCGGCGGCTGAAAGCAAGGCGCACTCGGGACCCGCGCTTTTCCGCGCTCCCTGAACCCTGCCCTTTGCGGCGCAACAAGAAAGAGAGAGCCTTTTGTTCGTCGACTTCTTCATTCGCAGGCCCGTTTTCGCCACGGTTTGCGCGCTGCTCATCATTCTCTCCGGCGCCGTGTGCATTCCCAATCTTCCCGTAGCCATGTATCCCACGCTGGCGCCGCCGCAGGTGGTGGTCACCAGCACCTACGTGGGCGCCGACGCGGAGACGGTGGAAAAGGCCGTCACCATTCCGCTCGAAGAATCGATCAACGGCGTCGAGGGCATGCGCTACATCACCTCCTCGAGCACCAACAGCGGCGTCAGCACCATCACCATCACCTTCAACACCGGCTACGATCTCGACATTGCCGCCGTGGACGTGCAGAATCGCGTGGCCAGCGCCCAGGGACGCCTGCCCGGTGAAGTGCTCTCCACCGGCATCACCATCACCAAAGCCAATTTCAATTTCGTCTTTGGCGCCGGATTCTACACGCTGGATAATCGCTACTCGAGCGAGTTCATCTCCAATTATCTCGATGTCTACGTAAAAGACGCCCTCAAGCGCGTGCCCGGCGTGGGCGACGTGATCATCTTCGGCGAGCGCAAATATGCCATGCGCGTGTGGCTCGACCCGGTGCGTCTTGCCGCGCGGGGCCTTACCGCGGCCGACGTGGTAAGCGCGCTTCAGGAACAGAACGTCGAGATTCCCGCCGGCGCCCTCGGCCAGCCCCCTGCCAACCAGAACCAGGCGTTCCAGATTCCCGTGCGCGTGATTGGCCGGCTCAGCAGCCCCGCCGAGTTCGATAACCTCATCGTCAAGAACTCGCCGAACGGCCTGGTACTGCTCAAGGACGTAGGCCACTCCGAAGTGGGCGCCGAGGACTACAGCACTTCTCTCAAGTACTCCGGACATGAAGCCGTGGGCGTGGGCGTGCAACTACTCTCGAACGCCAACGCCCTCGACGTCGACCGCCGCGCCAAGGCCGTGCTGGCGCAACTGGCACCCGGCTTTCCGCCCGGCTTGCACTACGCCATCGCCTTCGATTCCACTACCGCGGTCGGCGACTCCATCCGCGAAGTCCTGCGCACTCTTGCCGAAGCCATCGTCATCGTCATCGCCGTCATTTTCCTTTTCCTGCTCGACTGGCGCGCCACCATCATTCCCGCAGTCACCATCCCGGTTTCGCTGATCGGCGCCTTTGCCTTCATCAAGATCTTCGGTTTCTCTATCAATTCGCTTACCCTGTTCGGCATCACGCTGGCCACCGGCCTGGTGGTCGACGACGCTATCGTCGTCATCGAAAACGTGCAGCGCCACATCGCCATGGAGCACTCTGACCCGCACCAGGCCACTTCGCACGCCATGGGCGAGGTCACCAGCGCCGTCATCGCCACTTCGCTGGTGCTGATCGCCGTTTTTGTGCCGGTTTCGTTCTTTCCCGGCACCACCGGCATTCTTTATCGCCAGTTCTCGCTGACCATTGCGTTTTCCATCGCCATTTCCGCCTTCAACGCTCTCACGCTTTCGCCGGCGCTCTCGGCAATGTTTCTGCGCGGCGAAGAATACCGGCCGCACCAGCTCGACTTCCTCCATATCCGCCCGATTTCGCGCGCCTTTGCCGCCTTCGTTCATGGCGCTGACGCGACCATCGCCTGGACGGCCCGCACTTACGCGCGCTGCATTCACGTCGCTCTGCGGCTGCGCTACCTGCTGCTGCTGGTCTTTTTCGCCGGCCTTGCGGCTACGGTCTGGATCTACGGGCACGTTCCCACGGGATTCATTCCCCAGGAGGACCAGGGCTATCTCATGGTCCTGGTTCAGGCGCCGCCCGGCTCCTCGCTCGCATACACCACCAATCTCGCTGATCGCGCCAGCGCCATCATCGCCCAGGATCCCGACATCGCCGGAGCGTTTTCCATCATGGGCTTCGGCTTCGGCGGCGGCGCGGCCAACTCCGGCCTGATCTTCCTCGCCACCAAGCCCGCCGACCAGCGCCTGGCCAAGGGCCATTCGGCCGCGGACATCGTCGCCAGGCTCTCGCCCAAACTCATGCAACTGATGTTCATGCCCAACGGCGGCCTCACAGCCATCTTCCAGCCTCCGGCCGTGCAGGGCGTGGGCAGCTTCGGCGGTTTTCAGTTCATGCTCCAGGACCAGGGTGGAAACACGCTTACGGACCTGGACCGCGTGGCCCACCAGATTGTGGCGGCGGGCGCGGCCAGCAAGGAGCTCACGGGCTTGGTGACAACTTTTTCCGCCAACGATCCGCAGGAGCTGGTAACCATCGACCGCGACAAGGCCAAGGCCATGGGCATCCCCATCTCCCAGATCTCCTCCACGCTCAATATTCTTATGGGCTCGGAGTATGTCAACGACTTCGATTACAACAACCGGACTTATCGCGTCTTCGTCCAGGCCGACCAGCCCTTCCGCATGAACGCCGTCGATCTGCACAGCTACTATGTGCGCTCCGATTCCGGCCAGATGGTTCCGCTCGACAATCTCGTTTCCGTCGCCGCGAGCTCAGGTCCGCCCGTGATCACCCATTACAATCTCTTCCGCGCCGTCGAGATCGATGGCAGCGCCGCGCCTGGCTACAGCTCCGGCCAGGGATTGGCGGCCATGGACAAACTTGCCGAGGCCCACATGATGCACGGCATGAGCTATCAATGGACCGGCCTCACGCTCGATGAGATCGAGTCCGGAGGCAAAGCGCTCATCATCTTCGGGCTCGGCATTCTGGTCGTCTATCTCACGCTTTCCGCGCAATACGAGAGTTTCGCGTTGCCGTTCATCATTCTGCTCGCCGTGCCCATGGCTGTGCTCGGCGCTCTGGGGCTGGTTTCGCTGCGCGGACTGGCCAACGATGTCTACTGCCAGATTGGCCTGGTCATGCTCATCGGCCTCTCGGCCAAGAACTCCATCCTCATCGTCGAATTCGCCGAGCAGCTGCGCCGCAAGGGCCGCTCCATTGCAGAAGCGGCCATTGAAGCCGCCGAGCTGCGCTTGCGCCCCATTCTCATGACCTCGTTTGCCTTCATCATGGGCGTTCTGCCGCTGGTCTTCGCGTCGGGCGCGGGCGCGCTTGGCCGCCGCTCGGTGGGAACCACGATCGTGGGCGGCATGCTGCTTTCCACCGTGCTCAACCTAGTTTTCATTCCGGTGCTTTACGTGATTCTCAGCCGGCTGCTCAAGCGCGGTGACCTTGGCTCCGCCGCTCCCGCCGAAGCCTATCAGTCCACGTTCCATTGATCTGGCCTCACGCTAAGGCTTGTCCCGGTGCGCGATGATGTAATCCTTGATCCGGTCGTAGACCTGGCTCGTGACCACGCCCTTGTCCACCAGATCCTGCTTTGTGCGGTACGGACGGAAGCGCACAATCCGGCCGGCCCACGTGTGCGTCATGCCCGGAACGGTCATCAGTTCGTCCACCGTCGCGTGATTGATGTCGACGCGCGCCTCGGGCGCGAGGGTTGCTTGCACACCGTGCGCGCTTTGCGCACCATGCTCACTTCGTCCCTCGGCCTGCACAGATCCAGCCGCGCCGGCCAGAACAATCCAGGCCGCGAGCAACGCCGGCTTCCATTTCGCACGCAAGGCTTCCGTCTCCTGCAAACACCGCTACATTCCTCGCGGCGCGGCTGGCAGCATCTTAGACCAATCGGGCCGATCGGTGGACCGCCGCCGCACAAAACATTTGACACCCTGGGCGCCGGTGCCGTAACTTCAAAACAGATGCAGAGTCCCCGCCATCACGGCCACCATCACCATGGAACCCCCATGCCGGCGGACTGCTATGGCCTGAGCTGATTGGCCAGAGAGATCGAAAGAAACACCCGAGCCCGCCGGCGACCAACGCCCGCGGGTTTTTTAGTGCCGCAAATCTCAACCAAGGAACAAGACCGTGGAACGGATTGATTTTGAGAAAATGGGTGGGCTCGTCCCCGGCATTGTGCAGGACGCGCGCACCGGCGAAGTGCTGATGCTGGGCTTTCTGAACCCAACCAGCTACGCGAAAACGCTCGAGAGCGGCTTTGTCACTTTCTGGAGCCGCACCCGCCAGAAGCTGTGGATGAAGGGCGAAACCAGCGGCAACCGCCTGCGCGTGGTCTCCGCCGCCACTGACTGCGACAACGACACGCTGCTCTTCCGCGTCGAGGTCGAGGGCGACGGCCTGGTTTGCCATGAGGGCGCCGTGAGCTGCTTCACGCGCCCGGTTGCGCTGAGCGCGCCGTCAGCAGCGCAGAATGCGGAGGCGCCTCATGACTGAAAAACGCGGGGCTGACAAACTTCGCCTCGGCATTCCCAAGGGCAGCCTGCAGGATGCCACCGTCGCGCTTTTCAAGCGTGCCGGCTGGAACATCTATGCCGACGGCCGCTCCTACTTCCCCTCGATCGACGACGCGGAAATCGAGTGCATGCTCATTCGCGCGCAGGAGATGGCCCGCTACGTCGATCACGGCGTGCTCGACGCCGGCCTCACCGGCATCGACTGGGTGGTCGAGAGCGGCCTCGAACTCACGAGCATCACCACGCTCACCTATGCCAAGCAGAGTCGCCGCAAAGTGCGTTGGGTTCTTGCCGTTCCCGAGTCGAGCGGATTTGAGAAGGCCGAAGACCTCGAAGGTAAGATCATCGCCACTGAATTGGTCGAAGTTTCGAAGCGTTACTTCGCTCAAAAAGGCGTCAATGTCAAAGTCGAATTCAGCTGGGGCGCCACGGAAGTGAAGCCGCCGATGCTGGCTGACGCCATTGTCGAGGTTACCGAAACCGGCAGTTCGCTCAAGGCCAACCATCTCAGAATCATTGACACGGTAATGGAGAGCGAGACTCACCTGATCGCGGGAAGGGGCGCGCTTGCCAGCGCCTGGAAGCGCCGGAAGCTCGACCAGATTGCCACCATGCTCCGCGGCGCCATCGATGCGCAATCGCAGGTGGGCCTCATGCTCAATGTAAAGCGCTCCGGTCTTGCCTCGGTGCTCGCCGTTCTGCCCGCGCTCAACTCGCCCACCATCTCCGAGCTGAGCGATTCCGAGTGGGTCGCGGTGAACACTATCGTGGATGAGAGCACGGCGCGCGATGTGATCCCGCGCCTGAAGGCCGCCGGAGGCGCGGGCATCGTCGAATATCCGCTGAACAAAGTCGTGCTTTAGCCGCGGGGGAACCGTGAGACTGCTTCGAACTAGAGGACGAGGTGCGCAGGCCGCGGCAGACGCAATCGCCGCGCTGGAACGGCGGAGCACTGCGGCCCTCGACGGCGTTACACCTGCCGTGCGCCGCATCATTACGGCCGTGCGCAGGCAGGGCGATCGCGCGCTGCTCCGCTACGCCGCGCAATTCGACGCGCTTCCCGGACCGGATGCCTTGCGCGTAACGCGCGAAGAAATGGCGGCCGCGTGGGATGTGCTCGACCCCGCACTGCGCAACGCCATCTCCACCGCTGCCGAACAGATTCGCGGCTTCGCCGAGCGCCAGCTTCCGCGCTCCTGGATGCATTCATCGCTTCCCGGCCTCACCACCGGCCAGCTTGTGCGTCCTCTCGGTTCTGTCGGCTGTTATGTGCCCAGCGGCCGTCATCCGTTGCCGTCCACGTTGCTCATGACCGCCATCCCCGCTCAGGTCGCGGGCGTTGCGCGCATCGTCGTGGTTTCGCCCAAACCCGCGCCGGCAACTCTGGCCGCGGCGCACCTGCTCGGCATCGCGGAGCTCTATCGCGTCGGCGGCGCGCACGCGGTTGCCGCACTCGCCTATGGTACGCAATCCATTCCGCGCGTAGACAAAATCGTGGGTCCCGGCAATCTATTCGTCACCGCCGCCAAGCGGCTTGTCGCCTTCGATTGCGCTATCGACATGCTCGCCGGCCCCACGGAAATCGTCGTCGCCAGCGAGCGCGGCAATGCGGCCTTTATCGCTTCCGACCTCGTCGCGCAGGCCGAGCACGATCCTGAAGCACTGGCCATCTTCATCACCACGCGCGAAGTTCTCGCGCGGCAGGTCATCGCGCAGGTCCGCGAACGCAGCCACCGCAACCCTACGGCGCGAGAGAGCCTCGCGCGCAACGGCGCAGCCATCGTCGCTGCGAGTATCGAACAAGCGCGCGCCCTCACCAATCGTCTCGCGCCCGAACACCTGACCGTCGATGCCGTCAGCGACCTGGAGTGGATCGAAAATGCCGGCTCCGTCTTCATCGGCCGCTGGTCTGCGCAACCGCTCGGTGATTACATCTCCGGCCCCAACCACACGCTGCCCACGGGCGGCATGGCGCGCGTGCGCGGCGGCTTGAGCGTGCACGACTTTCTCAAGCTCATCACCGTGCAGGAATACACGCGCGCCGGCGTGCGTGACCTCGGCCCCAGCGCTGCGTTTCTGGCTGAAGCCGAAGGCCTCACCGGCCACGCAGAGGCCATTCGCACGCGCTTGGGCCGCAAGCAAAACACCAGGAGGTCCCGTGCCTGACTCCGCTACCGCAATCGTCCCTGCTCCGCGCGCCCGCATCCAGGCCATGAAGGAGTATCACCCGCCGCTCGGCAGCCGCGACGCGCTTCGTCTGGACTTCAACGAGAACACGGTTGCCTGCTCGCCCAAGGTGCGCGAGGTTCTGGCCGCCGTTTCTGCCGGATCGCTCACGCGCTACCCGGAGCGCGAGCCCGCCGAAGCTCGCGTCGCCGCGCATCTCGGCCTCAGGGCTGAGCAGGTTGCGCTCACCAATGGCGTCGATGAAGCCATTCACGTGCTCTTTGAAGCCTTCCTCGACTCCGGCGATGAGCTGCTTCTTCCCGTTCCCACGTACACCATGTATGAGGTCTATGCCTCGGCGACCGACGCACGCGTCGTTGCGATTCAAGCCGCGGACGATCTTGCATTCCCCCATGAGCGCCTGCTCGCTGCCATCTCCCCGCGCACGAAAGTCATCGCCATCGCCAATCCCAACAGCCCTTCGGGTTCCCTGGCCACGCGCACGCAGTTGCTTGAGATTCTGCGCCGCGCTCCCCAGGCCGTGGTCTTCATCGACGAGGCCTACTTCCACTTTCACGGCGAGACCCTCATGGACCTCATCGGCAAGGTGCCCAATCTCGTCGTCGCGCGCACGTTCTCGAAAGCGTATGGCCTCGCCGGTTTGCGCCTCGGCGTGCTCGCCGGCCACGCAGATCTCATGCGCTGGATTCGACGCGTTCTCTCCCCTTACAGCGTCAACTCGCTTGCGCTGGCCTGCCTGCCTGCGGCGCTCGAGGATCGGGCCTACGTCGACTGGTACGTGCGTGAAGTGCTTGCCGCACGCGGCGAATTCGAAATGGCGCTCGACGCCGCACGCATCCGCCGCTGGCCCAGCCGCGCGAATTTTGTGCTGGTCGAAATCGGCCCGCGCCACGCGGAGTTTGTGCGTCTTATGAACGAGGCGGGCGTGCTGGTGCGCGACCGCTCCTCCGATCCGGGCTGCGACGGCCGCGTACGCATCACCATCGGCACACGTGAGCAGATGCGCGCTGCCGCCGCCGCTCTCAATCGAACGCTTGCTGCATTGCGCAATGGAGGTGAAGAGCAATGACGGCGAAACGCACCGGCAAAAGCGCGGTCTCGTCAGTGAAGCGCGCTGCAACCCTCGCGCGTCATACCGCAGAAACGCGCATCGGCCTCGAACTCACCATTGAAGGCCAGGGCCGCTACAAGATCTCTACGGGCATCCGCTTCTTGGATCACATGCTCGAGCTCTTCACCCGCCACGGCGCATTTGACCTCGACCTCGACTGTAAAGGCGACCTGGACGTGGACCAGCACCACACCGTCGAAGACGTCGGCATCGCGCTGGGCGAGGCCTTCGACCGCGCCCTTGGAGACAAGCGCGGCATCCTTCGCGCCGGTTACTTCGTCATGCCCATGGACGAAACTCTTGCCATTGCCGCCATCGATCTTAGCGGCAGGCCTGCACATGTTGTGGACACAAAAGTGCGGAAGCACCTGGTCGGCGACCTGCAAACCGAGCTTGTCACGGATTTCTTTGAGGGCTTTGCCCGCGGCGCCCGCGCCAATGTCCATGTGAAGACATTGTACGGCCGCTCCAACCATCACAAGATCGAGGCCATCTTCAAAGCTTTCGCACGCGCCCTGCGCGTGGCCTGCTCGCGCGACAAGCAACTGGGCAAAATGTTGCCATCGACGAAAGGCCTGCTTTGAGTAACTCCGCGTACGCCGCCATCTCCGCTAACTCCGCTTTTCGCTGACTTGCTGACTCGCTGACTCACTAACTTGCTACTTGAGGTTTTCATGCGCGTCACCGTAATCGACTACAAGGCCGGCAACCTCACCTCAGTGCTCAAGGCCTTGCGCCATCTCGGTGCGGAGACCTTTGTCACCGACAGCGACCTCGCACTTGTCGAATTGGCGGAGCGCATCGTGCTTCCCGGCGTAGGCCACTTCGCGGCCACGGAGCGCCTGGATGCGACGGGACTAACTTGCGCCATCCGTGCAGCCATTGCGCGCGGCACTCCCTTCCTCGGCATCTGCGTGGGCATGCAGTGGCTCTACGCGGGATCGACAGAAGCGCCGGGACAACCCGGCCTCGGCCATTTCGCGGAGACTTGCACGCGCTTCCCGGAAGGCGCGGAAAAAGTGCCCCACGTGGGCTGGAATTCACTGGAGATTCGCGAGGGCTCGCGTTTACTTGCCGGCGTCGACCCCGGCGAATT
>DATJRT010000313.1:0-4444 GCA_035504495.1 Occallatibacter sp. | reverse complement strand
CGAAGAGCAGTTGCGCCAGAACCTGGGCGCGGTGGGCTGGCAATTGAGCGGGGAGCAGATTGCCACGCTGGACAAAGCGAGCGAGACAGCGCCCATCTACCCCTACTGGCACCAGAGGCAGTTTCCTGAGCGGAATCCGCGGCCGGTATGAAGACAGGGGTCAGGTTTCAACTTTCGGGGATCAGGAATGCCGGTGGCCGCGGTTCGCGCTGATTTCGCGCCGATCCGGGTGCAGCGGCTTACTCCGCGCGATGGCGGTGCACGACGTAATGGCCAATCATCCAGCCCACGGCGCTGCCTACAAGAACATCGGAAGGAAAATGCTCGCGGCCGAGCACGCGGGTTACGCTCACGCCGGCGGCCAGGCCGTACGCGGTGAGCCGGGTCAAGGGTCCGTCGTACTCCGATGCGAGCACGGCGGCCGAGGACCAGGCGACCACGCTGTGGTTCGACGGAAACGAGGAGTCGAGGCCGACGCTGGTCTGAAAGAATTTGCCGCGTGCGTTATCCACAGAGGGCCGTTCGCGCAATGAGACGGCCTTGAGCACCTCGTTCACGGCCAGGCTGTCGAGCATCGCCTCGCCGTCAAGAATGCCGGTCTCCGTCGCGTGGCGGTCGCCGTGGATCCGTCCCAGGCCATAGATAAGAGCCGGAGCGGCCACAAACCCTCCCACCAGCGCGTTCGACGCGGTGACTGCGTGGCTGTTCAGCAAGGCGTTCGTGGGCACTTCGGAGCTCATCACCTCGTGGTCGGTGGTGATGAGAACGGCCGTTGCCAGCACCAGAACGGCGGGACCGGCAAGATTGGAATCGCGCAGGCGTGCGGGACTGGTCCAGATGGCTGCCTGATCGGAAAGAATATAACGCGGGGTGTTGCGCAGGGTCACGGCATTGTGCGCTTGAGGCTGCGGCGCATCCGGCAGGGCGAAGCTTGCACTTTGCGCGCAGCCGCTGTGCGACAGAGCAAGCGTCAGCATAAACACAAGGAGACACGCGGCGCTGAGCTCGTGTCGCCGGCTCAACTTTCCTGTGAATCTCACAGGAATTTTAGATGCGGCGTAGCGATGCGGCGAGAACCAATGAACAGAATTTCATCTCCGAGCCAGCGTCCGGCTTCAGCCGGCAGTCTCAGCGAGGTAGAAGGCAACGTAATCGAGATAATTCTGCGCATATTCGAGGATCAGCGCGCGGTCTTTGTCCGTGAGTTCCCGGCGCAGCTTGGCAGGCACGCCTGCCCACAATGTGCGCGGCGGGACCACCGTGTGCTCGGGAACGACCGAGCCGGCCGCAATGATCGATCCCTTGCCGATACGCGCGTTGTTCAGGACGCGGGCGCCGATGCCGATAAGGCATTCGTCTTCAACCGCGCAGCCGTGAACGGTGGCATTGTGCCCGATGGTCACCCAGTCGCCGACGGTGACGGAATAAAGATTGCGCTGTCCGTGGAGCACCGCGCAATCCTGCACGTTGGAGCAAGAGCCGACACGGATAAAGTTGACATCGCCGCGCAGGACCGCGTTCATCCAGACCGAAGAGCGCTCGCCGATCTCCACGTCGCCCAGGATCTGGGCCGAAGGATCGATGTAACACCCGGCCCCGATTTGCGGTAATTTCCCCTGGTAGCTGCGAATCATTGCCCAACCTTTGAAAGAATAGTTTATGCGGGAAGTGTACGATGCCCGGCGACGAATTACCCCCCAGGCCCTGCTGCGGACCTGTTTTGCGCAAGGTTTTTCTCCCGGGTGAAAACGAGGAGCCGTGCAGCAGCATGCGAGAGGATCGCGGCCGCGACGCGACCTTTACGCGCGTCGAGCAAGTATCGAAACAGTTCTGATGCGACAGATTACGTGCGCGTTACGGGCTGCGTTTCACGCACGAAAACCTGGGATAATGCCTAGGCATATTTGGATTTCGGGGCTGTACTCAAGTATGATGGGTAGAGCCTTCCAGGCAGGTTCGGAGGTGGAAGTCATTGGCAGAGGTTCGCGTTCAGGAAGGCGAGCCGCTTGAAAATGCGTTGCGCCGGTTCAAGCGCAAAGTTCAGCAGGAGGACATCATCAAGGAAGTGAAGCGTCACTCCTACTATCTGAAACCAGGCGAAAAGCGCCGCGTGAAGGCAGCGCTGGCTCGCAAGCGGAATCGCAAAAAGGCTCGCAAAGAACAGGATTAAGCCACCTTCTGACCCATCGCGAAGTGTACTTCCCCGGCAGCTTCCGGTGTTGAGACCGAGGTTGCTCCGTAAGGAAGTCCAAAACGGAAGGCAATTCGCGATGGAGTATTTGTTGACGCTGAGCATCCACTGATCAATTGATCCATTGCAGTTCGCACCTTTCCGGTTGCGCCGGAGAGAGTTAGAATGCCGCTTTTTTTGTAGGCGGTCCGGGCCCTTGTTGTGCATTCCGAAAGTAGGACAGGGAACCGCGACCGGCGCGTCTCATGAGAGCCATGGCCGATTACGATGTTTCTCCCTGTCCTGGGAAGCCGGCCATGGAATTCACCGATCGAGTCTTGAAATGCGCGGATTGCGGCGCCGAATTTGTGTTTACGGCGGGCGAGCAGGTCTTCTTTCACGATAAACAGTTCAAGAACGACCCCAAGCACTGCAAGCAATGCAAGGCCAAACGCGCGCGCGGAACGCAGCGGGTGCGGCCAGAAACCCGCACTACATGTTCCGAGTGCGGCTCGGAAACCACGGTTCCCTTCAAGCCCACCCAGGGCAGGCCCGTGCTTTGCCGCTCCTGCTTCCAAAGACAGGGCCGGGCGCAGTCGTCCGCGACCACTGCAGCGCAGGATTGAAGGCAGCTACGCGCGCGAGAATGCCTCTTCCGAGGCTGCGCGTGGATTTTGCCTGACTCTCATGATCAGTGGGAGAGCCTGAGTGCGCGATGGCCAATGTCGCGCCGGAAGTAAATCCCCTCGAACTGAATCTCAGTCAGCGCCTGATAAGCGCGCGCCAGCGCCTCGTCGAGCGTGTCTGCAGCGGCGGTAACGCCCAGAACGCGTCCGCCGGCGGTGAGCATTTGCTGGCCGACCTGCGCGGTGCCGGCGTGGAAGATCGCCACGCCCGGGACCTGCGCGGCTGCGCTCAATCCGCTGATGGGAAGGCCGGTCTTGTAGGCGCCGGGATAGCCGGCCGAGCTGGCGACCACGCACGCTGAAGCCCCGGGGGACCAGCGCAGTTCCTTGTCGCAGAGTTTTTCATCAATGCAGGCCTCGAGCGCGTCCACCAGATCGCTTTCGAGCCGCACCAGGATAGCCTGCGCCTCCGGATCGCCGAAGCGCGCGTTGAACTCGAGCACTTGCGGTCCGCGCGCGGTCATCATCAGGCCGCAATAGAGCACGCCAATGAAGGGCGTATCCTCCTCGGCCATCCCGCGAATCGTCGGCTCGGCGATGTGGTGCAGGATCCACTCGCGCATGGCCGGGTCGAGCAGTTCGTCGGTGGTGTAAACGCCCATGCCGCCGGTGTTGGGACCGGTATCGCCCTCGCCAATGCGCTTGTGGTCCTGGGCGGGAAGAAGCGGCGTGACGTGTTTGCCGTCGCTCAGGCAAAGAAAGCTGATCTCTTCGCCGGTGAGGAACTCTTCAATCACAACCTGCCGCTCCGGTTCGCCCAGCAGGGCGCCGGTAAACAATCCCTGCGCGGCTTCAAGCGCCGTGGCACGCGAGTCGCAGACGATGACGCCTTTGCCGGCAGCCAGGCCGTCTGCCTTGACGACGATCGGCGGATGAAAGACATCGACGGCCTTTTCGAGCTCGGCCGTGGAAGCGCAGACGGCGTAGTTGGCAGTGGGAATCTTGTGGCGCTGGAGAAAGCGCTTGGCGAAGCCCTTGCTGGTCTCGAGCATGGCCGCTGCGCGCGTGGGCCCGAAGACGCGCAGGCCGAGCTCCTGCAATGCATCCACAACGCCGAGCGAGAGCGGCAGCTCGGGTCCCACGAGGATCAGGTTGGGGCGCTCGGCTTCGGCCAGGCGGACCATGGCGTCAATATCCTTCAAACTGACGGGCACGCAACGCGCTGTCTGCGCCATGCCGCCATTGCCCGGCGCGCAAACGACCTCGGTGACGCGCGGGCTGCGCGCGACCGCCAGGGCAAGCGCGTGCTCGCGTCCCCCGGAACCAAGGATTAGAACCTTCATAGCGGCAAACCTTCCCCTGCGCTTGATCGAAGCCGGAACCAACCCTGCGCTTCTCCGAAGCCAAAGAAACAAGCATCGGCAATGAGGGGGCTGGAAGTCAAACCGCCGCACACCGGCGGAGTCGGTCTCGCGCTCGCCTATACTGTGGCCTGATGCCCGCGAAGTTGGGCGGCGCGCATTTCAGGAAGAAAGCTGGATGACCGACACCCGCATCAAGCCGTTCCTGGAGCAGCAGGCCGAGGAAGCGCGGCGCGCGGAGCAGCGGCGCCAGTTCCGGCGCAACCAGGTCTTCGGGCTGGTGCTGG
>DATJRT010000312.1:0-4808 GCA_035504495.1 Occallatibacter sp. | reverse complement strand
CAGGCTGGCATTCTAAGCGGCTTGACAATGGAGAAACTATGTCTACAATGTAGACATGGCCGATCTGCTGGGCACCTTTGAGCAATCCGTTCTCCTGTCGATCCTCAGCCTGGGCGAAGATGCATACGGAAGAGCCATTCTGAACGGAGTGCAGGAGTCGCTCAAGCGAAATGTTTCCGCCGGAGCGGTATACTCCACGCTGGAGCGGATGGAAGCGAGTGGGCTGGTGAGGTCGAAGCTGGCGGCAGGCACGGCGGTGCGTGGAGGCCGAGCGCGCCGGTACTACACGGTGGCCGCGGCGGGGCGGCGGGCGTTGAGCGAAACCCGGCGAGCTCTGAAAGCCATCTGGGAAAACGTAAAACTGCCGGCGGAGCAAAGATCATGAAGGAGACCGCAAAAACTCCACCGCGGTGGATGGAGTCGCTTCTGGAGCGCCTGTTGCCCGCGCATACAGGCGAGCAGATCGTGGGCGATCTTCGCGAGGAATACATTGAATCGATGCTGCCGCGGCGCGGCCGCTTGCGCGCCAATCTGTGGTATGCCCGCCATGCCCTGAGCTTCCTGCCGTGCGCTTTTCGTCAATCGAGAGCGATGGGAATGCTACTCATTTGCACCTCGATATTCACAATGATCTGCATGGGCTGGCTGGCTTTCATGGAGGTTGTCCTGCGGCATCCCGGCTATGAATCGCGTATGGCGCTGGAACTTGCCTTCGCCGTCTCCTGCCTTGCGGCAATGCTTGCGCGCAGGCTTACTCCGCCACGCATCGTCAGCGGGAAATATCTGCGAGCAGGCGGACTTCTCATGATTCTTTTTGGCGCGCTGGCGTTTCTTGAGAATGTCCGCGCGGTCCACTTCGAGGGCTATATTTTTGTCATCTCTCTGTCGCTGATGGCACAAGGCATCCTGACGCTGCTTACGCTGGGCGGGAGCGGGGAGAGCGCTTCAGGGCAGTCGGCGAAATGAGGATCGCCCCGATCGGTGTGTCGTCAAGCACGCCGCGATTCTTCCAGGAGTTTGGGGCGACGGGCGCACATATAAAATAAGATGGTTGCAGCCCAAACTTTCCCGCAAAAGGTCGACCCTGATGCAGTATCTGAATCGCAAAGTTTTGGAAAGCCTCTCCCCGGAGAAGTTCAAAAAGGCGCAGCCGTATCCCTACGCACACATCGATTGCTCGCTGACGCCGGAGGGGTACGCACGCCTCAAAGAGACGTTGCCGGCCGTTGAAAACTTCGACAAGCACGTGGGCATGAAGCGCGGACACGGACAGATGCCGCACAACCGCTTCATGCTGCATTACAAAGCAGGCCTCGAGCTACCCGCGCCGTGGCAGGAGTTTCTCGACGAGCTGCGCGGTGACTATTACCAGCAATTCCTGCGCCGGCTGCTGGGCCCAAGGCATTACATTCCCACCTTCTCCTGGCATTACGCGTGGCAGGGCTGCTCGGTCTCTCCGCACTGCGACGCGGCGCGCAAGCGGGCCACGCATATCTTCCACTTCAACGACGAAAAGGATTGGAACCCGGCCTGGGGCGGGGAGACGCTGATCCTCGCCAGCGCGCAACCGCTCTCCACGCATTCGGCGCCGGCATTTGACGAGTTGACGGTGGCCGCGGCCCATGGGCCGGCCGGCAACGGCAGCCTGCTCTTCCAGCGCACGCCGCACTCCTGGCACGGGATGAAGCCGCTCCAGTGCCCGCCCGGAAAGCTGCGGCAGATTTTCTCGGTGACCCTGAACATTTCCACGATTCAGGTCTGGTGGCGTCGCGTGCGGGGCAAGGACCCGGATGGATACCGGCTGAAGGCGGCGTGAAGACAGGGAACGAGGGAACAAGGGACTGAGGGACGTAGCAGCCAGAGATCAGAGATCAGAGAAGAAAGACTATTGGCCGCCGGCGAGATTGGTGACGTGCTCGCTGGCCTCGGTTTCAGGGATGGTGCCGTCGTTGGCCTGGACCTGCGTGGGCGCTCCCTGGACGAGGATGCGGCGGACGAGCGACCCGCGCGCGGGCACCAGGACGCGCTGGGTGACGGCGGTTTCGCGCGTGCGCACGGTGACCGGCACTTCCGCCGCGGCGTAGCCTGAGTTCGAAAGCGTGATGCCCACCAGGGTTCCGCCGTTTTCCGCAGGCTCCGTGACTACGTGATCGATGCTGAGATCGGGAAGGCCCTTGTCGGCGTCGACCCAATCGGCAAAGAACCAGTGCAGATCAGGATCGGAACTGCTTGCACCGGAGTTCGATTCGATCAGCTTCTCGAATGCGCCGGGACCTCCGCCCGCTGTCTCGCCTTCGTCGGCCGCGTAGCCGCGCAACGCCGCTGAGAGCGCGGCATCGCCCGCCAGGTCGCGCAGCATCCACAAAACATACGCGGCCTTGGTGCGATAGTAGACCGGCGCATAGGCCTGCGCGAGCGGCTGGCCCGGGTCTTCGCCGGGGCTTGCGGGCTCGGCCAGCGCCAGCGCCGGACGGTCGGCCTCGAGTGATTCCAGGGCCTTGGTGAGGTCCTCCTGTTTCTCGATCCAGAGCGTGCCCATGAAGCGCGCCACGCCTTCATCGAGCCACGCGGGCCCCGCGTGCCCGGGCGCCGTCATCCAGGCGTCCGTGAGCGCGTTCACCAGAATGGCGTCGAGGTGCGCGTCATTCTGGCTGCCCTTTCCAATGTTGATGGGCCCGTTATAGATGGGCGTTGCCAGCAGCGCGCCGGTCTCAAACGGCGCGTCGCCGGGATCGGGAAGATCGAGGATAGTCAGCGAAGAGCGGGGATGCGCCCCCAGCCAGCTCGCGACAAACGGCGTGACTCTGGTTGCGGCGGCGGACCAGCCTTGCACGGCGGGCGCGTCTTCGGGGAGCGTCCACAGCGTGGCGTTCTCAGCCTGTGCGGGCGTGCGGATGGCCACAAACAAGCTGGGCGCGGTGAAGCCGAGGGAGTCTTCGTCGAGTGTGGCCGTGGCGAAGCCTGAGGTTTCTCCGCTCGCCGGGGGCGGAGTAAGAATCTTGAGCGGCACGGGAATGCCGTTGATGAGCGCAACTGTTGGCGCGTGGCCGAGCGGAAACTCGTCTGTGAGGCGGAGGCGGAAGTGCGCGGCCTGGCTGCGCAGCTTAAGCTGGCCGATTTCGTCGAAGAGGCGGGCGCTGTCTACGCGGGCCGCGCCGGCGGGCTGCCAGGCCATCCCAGCCCCGGCCGGCGAGATGCCGAGCAGCGCGGGCACGCTCGCGACGGGAACCCAGACCACGTTGCCGAAGCCGCGCAGGCCGGTGAAATCGAGGCCAATCTCGTCCCAGTCGGAGCGCGCGGCCACGTCGGCCGGCGTGCCCAGCGCAAGCAGGCGCTGGGTGCTGGGGGGGATGGCGCCGGAATACATCGCGGTAAGCGTGAGCGAAGCGCCGCAGGCGAGCGGCGTGGCGAGCGGCACGGCGGCCTCGTGGAGCTGGCCGGTGTGGTCGGCGTCGGAGTTGAGCGTGGCGGTCTCAAAGGCCACGTCGTGTGTGCCCACAACGATGTGCTCCCAGTCGAGCGTGGAGGAGATCTGCAGCGGGATGTGCGCGAGCGGCGCGGCGCCGTCATTGCGTACCGTAAGCCGCGCGCGTACGGCGATCCGCGCAAGCGCGGGCTGGAGATGGACGTCGAGATCGTAGGCGGTGAAGGTGACCGCTTCGCGCTCAGCGTCGGTAGCAATGGGTGCGGCCGCAGTGGCGGGAAGCTGCGCTGCGGGGCCGACGGTTGTGGTGGTCTCGCCGTTCTCGTCCGTCGAACGCGAGAAGATGACGTGGCTGTTGGGGTTGGATGGCGGCGTCTGCTGCTGCCGAGCGGGCGGCAGCTGCGTGGGTGATTGCGCAGGCGCTGTCTGGGCGCAGCAGGGAGTCGCGAGAGCGGCTGTGACAAGAACAGCCAGCGCCGGACGCGGCGCGCGAAACAACTTCATGAACCGAGGCCTTTCTGCGTCGCTTTCGCCGCCACGCCGCCGCGAGAGGCAGCATTGCGTGTGGCGCCATCGCCTGGGGCAGCTTTCTGGACCAGCGCTGCGGCGGAACGACGGTGTGGCGCAGCTTCTTGGACGGGCGGCGTAGAAGAACGTACGCGGCGCTGGCGGGCGGCCTCGTAAAGCACCACGGCGCCGGCGGTGGAGACGTTGAGCGAGCTGACCTGGCCGGCCATGGGGATGCGCAGCAGGTGATCGCAGGTGCGGCGCACCAGATCGTGCAGGCCGGCGCCCTCGCGGCCCAGCACCAGCACCAGGTCGCCGGTGAGATCGAAGCGGTCGTAGTCGGTAGAGCCTCGTTCGTCGAGCCCCGCGATCCAAAGATTGTGCCGCTTCAATTCTTCAAGCGCGCGGACCAGGTTCACGACGCGGGCAATGCGCAAATGCTCCGCCGCACCCGCGCTGGCCTTTACCGCGGCGGCCGTAAGCGGGGCAGCGCGGCGCTCGGTGAGCAGGACGCCGTCGACGCCGGCGCCTTCGGCCACGCGCAGCAGCGCGCCCAGGTTCTGCGGGTCCTCTACGCCGTCGAGAGCGAGGATGAGGCGCGCGGCTTTCGCATCTGCCGGATGGGGCGCGAAAAGGTCTTCGAGGGCGAGGAAATCCTGCGGCCGGACGAGCGCCACCACGCCCTGGTGAGCGGTGGTCTGCGCGATCTGCGTGAGCTGCTCGCGCGGCTCGAGAGAGACGCGCACGCCGGCCTGGCGGCACTGCGCGAGCAGGCTCTCCAGACGCTCGTCGCGGCGCTCGCGCGCGGCCAGCACGCGGTCAAAGCGGCGCTTGCCGGCGCGCAATGCCTCTTCCACCGGGTGCAGGCCGTAGAGAA
>DATJRT010000311.1:0-2127 GCA_035504495.1 Occallatibacter sp. | reverse complement strand
TCAGCATATCCGCAACGGCCAGGAGTACATTGGCGGATTGCCGGAGCCGCGGACGATGCCTGCGGGCGTTCCTCCGCACTGGCTGGCGTATATTCAATCGCCCGACTGCGACGCGCAGACGGTGAGGGCTCGCGAACTCGGGGCGTCGATCCTGGTGCAGCCCACGACGGTGGAAGGGCAGCTGCGTTTTTCCGTGCTCGCCGATCCGCAGTGGGCGGTGTTTGCTCTTTTTACTCCGGTCCGCTAAGCGCCATCTCTTTCGCCGGCGGCTCAGGCTGGTGTGACGGTTGCTGGCTCTGATGCCGCGCCTGTGCGGGAGATCCGTGGGGCGAGGCTGCTTTCCGGGCGCCGGTGACGATCGCCTGGACGATCCTCACCGCGTCTCCCCGGAGTCTGCCGCTACCGGCGCGTGGTCTCGAAGAGGAACCAGCTGCGGCGCTGCGTTTCGTCGATCCAGTTTTCGAGCAGGCTGGCGGTGGCAACGTCGCCCGCGTCATCGCAGAGCGCGTGGACCGCGCGCATGCTGAGAACGAGCGCCTTCTCGTCTTCGTGCAGCTCGCTGAGCATGTCGGCCGGGGTGACGTAATCCGCGTCGTTATCGAGGATGCGCTGCAGGCGCGCAATATGGCCGATGGAACGAATCGTGGTTCCGCCGATCTTGCGGACGCGTTCGGCAATGTCGTCGGTCATGGCGAAAATCTGATCGCCGTGATCGTCGAGCAGCAGGTGGTAGTCGCGAAAATGCGGGCCGCTCACGTGCCAGTGGAAATTTTTGGTTTTGAGGTAGAGAGCGAAGACATCGGCGAGAAGAGCATTCAGCGCGCCGGTGATGTCTTTTACCGCGGCAGGGCTGAGGTCGGAGGGTGTGGTGAGAGGAGCTTTTTGCTCTGCAACGAGGTCTTTTGTAGCTGGCATGTGGATTCCTTTCCGTGATTGACGCAGATGTAGATGAACCGATGCCGACGCGCGGTTATGGCAGGCGCGCCGGAGGGAGGCTGAGAATCGAATTGATACGCGGTCCGGAGGCGGCTTCCGCCGCGCGATCTTCTGCGAGCCCGCTTCCTGCGAATCGCCGATAGGTGTCGGCGTGGCCGGTGGCGGCGACCTCGACGAATTCGACAGACCGGAACTGGCCAGGAATACGCGCTCCAAACCAATGCGGGTCGTCGCGTTGCGCCCAGGTCACCAGCGCCAGCACGGCGCCTGCAGGGTAGGCGGGCGCCTGCGGTTGCGGATTCCGCGCCTGCACTGCCCGCATCGCAATGTCGTTGCCGTAGAGGGTTGCTGTGGCGTGGTTCTGCGGATCGACGTACAAGGTGATTGCACCCCAGTCGAGCGGCTGCCACGGCAGATCGGCCGGCAACGCCGCAGCGGCGTTATTCACCACTTCCTCGCCGCGGACGTGGGCGGCGGTGATGGGCAAGGTGTAGACGTAGTCGTTGCCGCGCACCGGCAAATGGCAGCCGGTGCATTCATCGACGAAGCGCGGATCGCTGCCGTAGGGTTTCAGGTCCGGACCGCGCCAGCGGCCCCAGCCCCAGCCTTCCGTCCTGCTGTAAAGGCGCGCATCCTTCACCATCAGCTCCACCTGGACGAATGCGCCGGGATGTACCAGCCCGTCCGTGCCGACGGCCTGTTGCCACGCAACCTTGGCAAAGCGCGAACCATCGGGCCAGGGCGCGATGTTGCCGGCTTGCGCTGCATTCATTGCGATGTCGTTCGCGAGGATGAAGCGAAAGGTGTTGTTGTCGCCGCGATCGGTTGTACTGATCGGTTTCCATCCCTCGAAAGCCGGATCGAACGAAAGGCCATCCAGCTCCGGCTGTACTTGGGTCAGATCAACGGGCGCGGCAACGCCGGCGGAGCCGATTGGCGATGGAGCTCCCGAGTTGCCGGCGCTCCCTGCTCCCGGGGCCGGTCCTTGTGGCCGGGTGCTCCAGGGCGCGAGATAAGCTTCAAGGGAAGCGAGCTCATCCGGCGTGACCCGCGCCTCGGGATGCAGTTGGACGAACCTCGGCAGCGGCATCGCCCCCAGCCGAATCATGTTGACGGCCTCGTACAGCGCTGCCTCCTGGGCAGCGGCGGGCCGGGAACCAAGGGTGGAAAAGTCCAGGCGGCTGCGCGCTG
>DATJRT010000310.1:0-7463 GCA_035504495.1 Occallatibacter sp. | reverse complement strand
GCGGCGCAGCGCGCCGAGATTCTGAATTGGATGCACAAGGTAACGGAGTATATGTACGACCAGGATCCGCACCCCGGCGTGCGCGAGAACAATCACGCGTACTGGCGCGCCCTCTGCGCCACATCGGTGGGTATCCTTACTTCGGACGAGGCGCTCTATCACCGCGGACTGGCGCAGTACAGGCGCGCCATCGGCCAGATGAATCCCGACGGCTCTTTCCCTCTTGAAATGGCGCGGCATGAAAACGCGCTTCACTACCAGAGCTTCGCGCTGGCGCCGCTGGTGATGATCGCCGAGCTCGCAAAGCGGCAGGGCGTCGATCTGTACAGCCTCAAGGAAAATGGGCACACAATCGACGACGCGGTTGGCTTCCTCATTCGCGCCTCGGCCGATCCCGCGCTGGTGAAGAAATATGCATCCGAGCCGCAGACGTTTTCGCTTTTTTCCGGAGAAAAGCCGCCGGCGTGGACTGAGTTCTGGGCGGCGCGCCATCCGGGCAAACCGTGGAGCGACCTGCTGACCGCGCCAGTCTATGACTCCAACCTGGGCGGGAACACAACGATTTACGCCGCGCCTGCACAGGAGAAGTAGCCGGGCCTAGCGGCGGGCGGATTGGCAATTGCGGCCGCGCATTAGGATAGAAGGGTGAGTCTGTCCAGCGCTCCGGCTGAGAATCTTCAAAGGAAGCAGATGTCCGCAACCGGCGCCAAACCCATCGGTGCAGTTGACGAAGCCTCCGCCGCGCAGGCCGTGCAGCAGATGTTCGACTCCATCGCCCCGCGCTATGACCTGCTCAATCACGTGCTCTCGCTCAACGTGGACCGGCTTTGGTGGCGCCGCGCGGCGCGCCGTTTTCATGCCGTGCTCGCGCGCCCTGACGCCGCCATCCTCGACGTCTGCTGCGGCACCGGAGACATGACCATGGCTCTTCTCCGCCATCGGCCGCATGGCGCGCGGCCCATTCTTGCCGCCGATTTCGCGCGCGGCATGCTCGCCCGCGGCGCACGTAAATTTGCGGGCCGCGCCGTCACGGTGCTCGAGGCCGACGCTCTGCATCTGCCTCTCCGTGATCGCTCTCTCGATCTGATTGTCACCGCATTCGGCTTTCGCAACCTGGCCAACTACGAGGCAGGCCTGCGCGAGTTCCACCGTGTGCTCAAGCCCGACGGCCAGCTGGGCATCCTCGAGTTCAGCGAGCCGGGCGGCCTGCTCGGCCGGGCTTACGCGGTCTATTTCCGGCGCGTGCTTCCGTCCATCGGCCGCTTGATCTGCGGCAAGAATGGACCGTACAACTATCTTCCCGAGTCGGTGGGCAACTTTCCCGCGGCACCGCAGATGCTCGATTTGCTGCGGGCAACGGGCTACTCCCAATGCGCCTGGCAACCTTACACCTTCGGCATTGCCGGGTTGTACACGGCCGCGCGCACGCAGGTAAGCTAGAGCCAGATGAATCAGGCTCTTTCCAGTGCGCCGGCACCCGGTTCGGCGCCGGGCGCGGTTTCGCCGCAGCCGGCGCTCGATTCCGCCCGAATCTCCGCGGAAAAACGCCGCGTGGCGCTCCACTCCATGACGGCGGCCGCGGCCATGGCACTGCTCAAGCTGGCTGCCGGGCTGCTCTCCGGTTCGCTGGGCGTTCTTTCTGATGCCGCGCATTCCGGTCTCGATCTGGTGGGCTCCGCGCTCACCTTTTTTTCCGTGCGCGTGAGCGGCAAGCCCGCCGATGAGGACCACCCCTACGGCCACGGCAAGATCGAGAATCTCTCCGCCTTCGGCGAGGCCGGGCTTATGGCCATCTCCTGCGCGTGGATCATTTGGGATGCAGTGGAGCGCATCTTTTTCCACCCGGTGCTGTTGCGCCACGCCGCCTGGCCCGCGCTCGTTCTGGCCGCCTCCATCGCTGTAGATTTCTGGCGCTCGCGCCGCCTGCGCGCGGTGGCGCGCAAAACCGGCTCGCCCGCGCTGGCCACGGATGCATTCCATTTCGCCTCCGACATCTGGGCCTCCGCCGCGGTGCTCGCAGGACTCGGCGCCACAACGCTGGGCGCGCGTTTCGCCATCCCCTGGCTGCGCTACGCAGACCCCGTCGCCGCCCTCGCGGTTTCACTCATGATTCTGCGCATGACTTTTCGCGTGGGGCGCGAAGCCGTGGACGCACTCATGGACGAGATTCCCGCCGAGACCCGCCGCCGGCTCATGCGCGAGGTGCAGCGTGTCCCCGGCGTGCTGGCGGTGGAGCAGGCGCGCGTGCGCCGCTCCGGCGCCGACTACTTTGCCGACCTCACGCTGGCCCTGCCCCGCCGTTTCACCTTCGAGCACACCGGCGAGCTGGTGGAGGCGGCCACGGCGGCCGTGCAGCGCGTACTTCCCGGCGCCGATGTCGTGGTCCGCACCGTGCCCCGCCAGACGCGCGCCGAAAGTATCTTCGACCGCGTGCGCGCCGTGGCCGCGCGCCACAACCTCTCCGTACACGAGCTCAGCATCCAGTCGCACCAGGGGCGCCTGCGCGTGGAGCTGCACATCGAAATCGAGGAGAACATGCGCCTGCGCGAGGCGCACAGCATCGTCAGCGGCCTGGAAGAGGAGATCCTGCACGAAGTTCCGGAGATCGACGCCGTGCTCACGCATATCGAGAGCGAGCCGGCCACCATCGAGCAGCCGGAAGAAGCCGTGGGCGAGGATCGCCGCATCGAGCTGGCTCTGCGCGCCGCGGCCGCGCATTTTCCCGAGATTGTCGACGTGCACGCCATGGCCGTGAGCCGCACCGGCGAGCACATCTCACTCACCTGTCACTGCACGCTGCCCGACGATTTGCCCATGCATCGCGTCCATGAGATCATCACCGCTCTCGAAGACCGCTTCAAGCTCGAGTGCCCGGAATTGTACCGGGTGACCATCCATCCTGAGCCGGTGACGGATAATACGCGATAGGACGATGCCGCCATGACCAGCCGCTGGATCCTCGGCTTTTTTCGTGTGGCCTCGCTGCTGATGCTGCTGGTGGCCGTGGCGCTCATGTCGGCCATTGTGACCATGCACTTTGCCATTCATGGAGCCGAGGTGCAAGTGCCCGCGCTCAAGGGAATGACGGTGGCCGACGCGCGCAGCGAGACCGCAGGCCTGGGACTCAATCTCGACGTGGACAACCGCTATTACTCCGGCGACGTGGCGGCCGGCCACATCCTCACGCAGTCGCCCGCCGCGGGCACGGTGGTGCGGCGCGAGTGGAGAGTCCGCGTCTCGGAGAGCCTGGGCCCGCAGAAAGTGGATGTGCCCGATACCGTGGGCATGGAGGAGCGCGTGGCCACGCTCGAGCTGCGCCGGGCCGGCCTGGAGGTGGGCGCAACCGCGCACGTGCCTGAAGCGGGCGCAAGCGCGAACACGGTGCTGGCGCAGGATCCGCCGGCTCACGCGCAGGACATTGAGCAGCCCAGCGTAAGCCTGCTGGTGGCCGTGCCGGATACGGAGCCGCCCGACGGCTACGTTATGCCCGATCTTGCCGGCCTTCCCATCGTGACCGCGCAGCTCGATCTTGCGAAGGTGGGCATCAAGACGGCGCCGCCTGTTTACATCGACGTGCCGATGCAGCCGGTGGCGAGTGCAGGCGCGCAGCCGAAGCTGCCCATTCGCCCCGGCTGCGTCATGGCCCAGTCACCTGCAGCGGGCGCTCGGGTAGATCAGACCACGATGGTCACGCTCACTGTCGCCCGATAAATGCGAAAGGAACCGCGCCATGGGATTGGAAGAGGACATCGAAAGAATCGCCGCCCAGGAGCGCGCACTGCGCCTGCCCGAATTCGATGCGCGCCTGGCCTGGGAGCTGGGCACGCTCATAAGGAAGATGGCCGAAGAGCGTGGGTTGAGCGTGGTGATCGATGTGCGCCGCTTCAATCAGCCGCTTTTTTATACCGCGCTTGAAGGCACTACGCCCGACAACCCGGAGTGGGTGCGCCGCAAGAGCAACGTGGTGGCGCGCTACCATCGCAGTTCCTATGGCGTCGGATTGACTTGGAAGTTGAAGGGCCAGACCCCCGAAGAGCGCGGCCACTCCGTCGCCGACTTTGCCGCGCACGGCGGCTCGTTTCCGCTGCACGTGGACGGAGCCGGCATTGTGGGCAGCGTTACCGTCTCCGGTCTGCCGCAGCGCGCCGATCACGAGCTGGTGGTCGAAGCCCTCTGCGTCCTGCTCGGCCGCGACTACAAAACTCTCAAGCTGGGCCCCGAGCAAAGTTAAGGCGGCGGGAGGGCCCCGGTTCGGCTCAAGGCTTCTTCTCGATCAGCGCCGCGAAGAATCCGTCGGTGTGCACCGCGCCCGGAATCAGCCGCACTGCGCCTTCGGGCGTCAGGCATGGGCGCAGCCGCTCCGCACCCGCATGCGTGAGAATCCCTCGTTGCAGGAGCGTATCGATCTGCGGCGCCAGCGAAACCTGCCGTGCGTCGCGCATCTCCGCGAGAACCGCCGCGGCCACGTGCTCGTTTTCTTCTGGTTCGAGGGAACAGGTCGCGTAGACGACGAATCCGTCCGGCCGCACGGCGCGCAGCGCGGCACGCAGAATCGCCTCTTGCCGCTCCGCGTGGCGCGCAAGATCTTCCGCTCTGAGCCGGTGCCGGATCTCGGGATTGCGCCCCAGCGTTCCCGTCCCGCTGCACGGCGCGTCCACCAGCGCAAGGTCGAACGCACTCGTCTCTTCGAGCGCCGCCGCATCTGCATGACGGAACTCCACGCGATCGGCGTACGCGGCCAGCCTTTCGCGCAAAAGCGCAAGCCTGCTTGCGCTTGCTTCCAGCGCGAGTATGCGCGCTCGCGGCAGCCGCTCGGCGAGGATGCGTGCCTTGCCTCCCGGCGCCGCGCATGCATCGAGAATCTTTTCCTGGCCCCGGTTGAGGCTTGTGGCAGCAAGTTCCGCGATCAGCTGCGAGCCTTCATCCTGCAGGTGCACGCGTCCTTCGCGGAATGCCGCGGTTGCGGTCACATCGCCGGCCTTCACCAGGCGCGCGCAGGCGAGCAGTGTTCCGGGCGCAAGCTCGATTCCCTTGCGAGCCATTTCCTCCTCATCTTCCGCGCTCTCCACGCGCACCACCGGCTCGGGCTGCGCCTGCCCGTGACGGCAAATCGTCCGCGCCGCACCCTCGCCGAATTGCGCCATCCATCGCTCTACCATCCATGCAGGGTGCGCTTCCACGGCCGCTGCATCCGCAGCGTGTCCATGCAGGGTTTCCTGTTGCGCGACTTTGCGCAACACCGCATTCACCATGCCGGAAGCAAACCGATGCCCCGCGCGCTTCACCAGTTCCACACTCTCATCGATGGCCGCGTGAGCGGGAATGCGGTCGAGAGAGAGCAGCTGAAACACGCCCATCCGCAGCGCAAGGCGAACTTCGGGTTCGAGCTTCGCATTGGGCCTGTCGAGGTGCGCCCGGATCTGCTGGTCCAGCCAGAGCTGCCAGCGCAGCACGCCGAGCACCAGCGCCGTGGCCAGGTGGCGGTCGGCGGCGCTAAGCGCGCTCACTTCCCTGCCGCGCAACAGGTCGTCCGCGTGCCCAGATGCGCGCTCCATCCGCAGCAGGATTTGAAAGGCTGCGCGGCGCGCAGGCGATACGCCGGCCACGGCCGTCATCCCAGCCGCGCGTCCACGCTGAGCGGATTGCCGCGCAGAAACTCCTCCGCCGCCATACGCTTTTTGCCTTCGAGCTGCACTTCCAGCAATTCGAGCCACGTATTCCCCGCGCAGGCCACAAAGACGCGTCCGCTCAGCACCCAGATGCGTCCCGGCTCCTCGGCATTCTGCTCCGCGGCCGTCTGCGCGGCGGCCAGCGCCATGCGATGCACGATGAGCTTTTTCCCATGCAGTGCGGTGAACGCGCCCGGCCACGGCTGAAAGCCGCGCCAGCGGTTGTAGAGCTCGTGCGCGGCGCGGCGGCCAAAATCCATGCGGCCGTCTTCGCGGTCCAGCAGCGGAGCAAAGGTGGCGTGCTCTTCGTTCTGCGGTTGCGGGGTGATGGTGCCCATCGCCAACCCGGCCAGCGTCTGCACCACCAGCGGCGCGCCCGCGCGCGCAAGGTCCTCGAAGAGCTCCACAGCCGTCTCGTCGGGCGCGATCTCGCGCGTCTGCTGCAAAAGTATCGGACCCGTGTCCAGGCCTTCTTCGAGCAGCATGGTGGTATTGCCCGTGTACCCATCGCCCATGGCCACGGCCCATTGAATAGGCGCGGCGCCGCGGTACTTGGGCAGCAGAGACGCGTGCAGATTGATGCAGCCGAGGCGCGGCAGCGCAAGCATCCACGGGGGAATGATGCGCCCGTAGGCGACCACCACGATCGCGTCCGGCCCGGTCCCCTCGAGCCCGATCGCCTCAAGCTGCGCGCGAAACGCCGCGTTGTTGCGAATCTTTTCGGGCTGCGTGACCATAAGCCCGTGGGCGAGCGCTGCCCGCTTCACCGGCGGGGCGGTCAGCGCGCCCTCGCGCCCCACCGGCCGATCCGGCTGCGAGACCACGAGTGCGACTTCATGGCCCGCGGCCACGAGCGCTTCCAGCGTGGGCACGGCGAACTGCGGCGTGCCGCAAAAGACAAGCCGCAAGCGCTCTGCCGAGCCTCGTATCGCAGGGTCCGTCATCGCCGCGCTACCACTTGCCCTCGCTCTGCAGCTTGCGAATCTTGCGCAGATTCAGGTTGCGCTTGAGCGGGCTCATGCGGAAGATGAACAGGATGCCGTTGAGATGATCGATCTCATGCTGCATGGCGCGCGAGAGCAGTTCTTCGCCGTCCATCTCGAACCACTTGCCGTACTCGTCCTGCGCGCGGATGCGCACTTTGGCTGCGCGCACCACCTTCTCGCGAATCTCAGGAAAGCTGAGGCAGCCCTCTTCTTCGTAAAGGCGGCCTTCGCTGGAAATGACCTCGGGATTGATGAGCACCAATTTCTCTTTCGGGTCCTTGCCCAGGCTCAGGTCGATCACCGTCAGCCGCTTGGAGATGCCCACCTGCGGCGCGGCCAGGCCGATGCCCTGCGCGGCGTAGGTGGTCTCAAACAAGTCCGTCACAAGCCGGCGCAGCTCCTCGTTGAATTCGGTTACCGGCTCACCGGGCTGC
Organism: Occallatibacter sp.; assembly: GCA_035504495.1. Lineage (GTDB taxonomy): Bacteria > Acidobacteriota > Terriglobia > Terriglobales > Acidobacteriaceae > Telmatobacter. The sequence continues at coordinate 374 of DATJRT010000310.1, read as the reverse complement.
GAGAGAACGGGCTCAGGATATTTGACGATCTTCAAAATCATTGCGCGTTGCTAAAAGCTCCGTATCTGTTCGATGTAACTGGAGAAATTCCGCTTCAGCTCCAGCAGCGAATCGCCGCCGAATTTCTGCGCTGCCAGCCCTGCCAGCGTAAGCGCCACCATGGCCTCGGCGCCCACGCCCGCCGCGGGCACCACGCAGATGTCGCTGCGCTCATAACTTGCGCTGGTGGCCTCGCGCGTATCGAAGCGCACCGACTCGAGCGGCCGGCGCAGCGTGGAGATCGGCTTCAGATACCCGCGCACCACCACGTCCTCGCCGTTCGAAACTCCGCCCTCAATGCCGCCGGCGTTGTTGTGCGGACGCGTGAATCGCGT
>DATJRT010000309.1:0-12155 GCA_035504495.1 Occallatibacter sp. | reverse complement strand
GCCGCTGTGGCTGCAAAAGAACAGCGGCAAATGGCTGTTTGACGGCGGCGCGGGCTACCAGGTGGTTCCGCAGACCGGATACCGCGACTTCTTCTACACCGGCTGGCTGGTGAAGCGCGAGCTGAGTGAGCAGTGGGAGCTAGGCGCGGAAGTGTTTGCGCATGGGCGCGAGGGCTACGCGGCGGCGCAGACGCAGGCTTCCACATTGATGGATGTGGGCGGCTATTACCACTTCAGGAGAAATACGAACGAGCAGATTCTGTTCTGTTACGGGCACTCGGTGGCGGGGCAGACGGAGAACTACGCTTACGTGGGTATGTACTGGACGTGGGGGAAGGACGAGAAGAAAAAGGATTGAGGCTGGGAGGCGTCAAAACGACCAACCGCAGATCCTTCGCTGCGGTCAGGATGACAAGCCGGATGGTTAGGTGAAATGTAGAAACTTTCCAATGTATGGAGGACACGCGTGGAAATCACGGCGCGCGGTTTGTGGACGCTGATTCATGGGATGGGATTTGGAGGGCTGTTTCTGCTGTCCGGCTCCGGCGCGCTGGTGGAGGTTTACCGCCGGTACGCACCGGCGAACGAGAGCGCAGACGGAGAGCGGGGCGGCTGGTTCCTGCGCGTGTATCTCGTGGTGATGGCGGCCCTGGCATGGCTGGCCGTGCTGACGGGCGCGTACATAATTTATCCCTGGTATCGCGCCGTGCCGCCGGCGGGCACTACGGATTTGCATGGGTTTCCGCAGCGATTGCTGATGGCGAGCCCGACCACCATCGAGTGGCACGCGCTGGGCATGGAGTGGAAGGAGCATGTGGCCTGGCTGGCGCCGATTGCGGTGACCATGGCGGCCGCGGTGATTTGGCAGTATGGGCGCGATCTCAGGAATCATCCCGAACTGCGAAAGGCGGTGCTCTGCTTTCTGTGGGTGTCGCTTGCGGCCGCGGGCGTGGCCGGATTCTTCGGCGCGATGATTAACAAGAATGCGCCGGTTGAAGGCGGCGGAACGGTTCAGATTCTGCACGGGGAGTGACGATGCAAGCCAATCCGGATGCTGTGCGGATTCCGAATGGAGCGGGCGCGGCCGCGCTGCTTGCGGCCGGATTCGGCTCGTTCTTGCTGGGCACGCTTGCGGTGCTGGCGGACAAGAGCGCCGCGATCAAGAGCGTGATGATCTTTTCGAAACCGACCGGGCCGCTCAGCGGCGTGACCACCACGGCGATCGTGGCGTGGCTGCTGGCGTGGATTGTGTTGCATTGGCGCTGGCGGGGGCGAGATGTGGCGCTGCGGGCGACGGTTGGGGCGGCGCTCGTTCTGCTCGCCGCTGCGCTGCTGCTCACGTTTCCGCCGTTTGCCGATTTGCTGTAAGGTGCGGAAGAGTCACTGGGTGCTGCGGGTAAGAAGGACGACCAAGAAAGACAACCGCAGGTCCTTCGACTCTCTCCGCCGCGCTTCGGTCGCTCAGGATGAAATGTCAGAGGTCGAGTGAGGCTCGGCGCACCCACCTTCCTGCGACGGGCGCGAAAAGATTGGGGCAGGTAGCGGATTTGCTCGAACGCGATGAAGCGCCGGATACGCGAAAAAAAGCGCCGGAGAACGATGTTCCCGCTCTCCGGCGTGCGATTGGCTGAAGGAGGTTGTTCTTAATCAAAGGCAGCGGTGGTGAAGTCCGTCATTTCCGTTCCGTCAATGTGACGGGCAAGCAGGACCACCTGGCCGTTGGTAGGGTTCTTGAGCAGGAGACCGACGACGCGAATGTTGGCGCCATCCGTCAGGTCGCTCCATGAGCCCAGCCCGTAACGGAAGTCGGTGTGATCGCCCAGATAGACGGTGATGGTCTCAGGGATAAGCACGCCGGCAAAGCCGTTCACCTGCATCTGGAAGGTGGAGTTGCTGGAGTTCTGGCTGCCGGCGACGATGGTTCCGTTAAAGCCCCAGTTGCGCAGATGGATGCGCTCGACGGTGACGGCATCGGGGTTGGAGGCGCCGCTTGCGGGTCCACCGACGGCCACATGCTGGCCGGCGACCATGGAGCTCGAGTTGAAGAGGAATTCCGTGAACGGGTTATGCATCCAGTAGATGAAGAACTTCTCGTTTCCGGTGAGGTTCACCTGAGCGATTTGACCCAGCGTTAGACCGGTGTCCGTGGGCAGCAGGCCGCGCACGTAAAGATCGAAGCTGGTGGCCGCGCCGCTCGCCGGGGTGACATACGTGACCTGGCCGGCAGCGTAGAAGCCCGTGTTAGAAAGGATGGCCACTTCGTCGGCGTCCAAGGTCTGATCGGCGTGGTCGATCGTTCCCGAGACCTCGACGATGCAGCTCGTGTTCAAGGCGGAGAGGCTGGCGTCGCCGTCCCACTCGGTCTGGCCGTTGACGTCGATGGTGAAGTTCTCGCCGTGCGGGCCCGTGACCACGAAGGACTGGCTGGTGGTGTCGACGCTTAACACGCCGGCGACGAAGGTGTCGATGTAGCCGCCGCCGTCATTGTTGGCCACGGCATTGATGTTGAAGGTGGGATCGACGGTTCCGGTGATGTTGCCGTTCGAATCAACTTGGATGGACTTGTGCAGATCGAAATCGACGCGCAGGCCGGCAGGCGAGCCGCCCTGCACGACCACGAGCGGCTTGTCGAGAGTGACGTTGACGGAGGTGGTGGTGAATGTGGCCGCTTCCGTTTGGATGGTGGGAGCGCCGCCGGCGCTGGTATCGAGATAACCGATGGTGCCCGTACCCAGCGAGATGGTGACGCTGTTATAGGTGCCTGCGGGAACATCGTTCATGTCCAACAGAGTCTGCAGGCCGTTGTAGCGCGCAAAATCGACCGTGGGCGTCCCGCTCATCAGGGGAACGCTGGTTCCGCTGGAATTGATGGCGTCGATGCTCATAATCTGCACCGAAAACGAAGTGACGCTTGCCACCGGAGCGTCGGTGCCGACCACGAAGGCCGGGCCCGTTTCCGCGCCGGAGGTGGATCCATTGGTGACCAGACCATTGGTGCAACCGGTGGCCGCAAGCGCGCCGCCGGAAAGAAGAAGCAATGCCAGACGGAGAAGCTTCTGATGGGACTTGGGGGACATATTCGGCCTCTTTCTGTGCGCGTCCGTGGCTTATGCTGAGCGAGCGCGGAGTGGGCCGCCCGAACAAGCCTCTCCACCAGGAGACAAGGATCTCCTGGGTGCGCGCGCGCACGGAACCAACGCTGGACTTAACGGCATTTCAGGATATTTCTCTGCCCGTGGATGAGATTCGAGGTTTGCCTGTCTTGGGTACAGCAATCCTGAAAGCGTATGAGCGGCAACGGAGAGCTTAGGAGCGATACCGCTGCCATCGATGAGTTGAAACCCCGGAGGATTCAGGAAAGTTGCGAAAAAAATCTACGTTCATGGAACTTTTATTCTCGGTGCTGCGTCTATGCGGCCCGCAGAGGGCTCCGCAACGGCAATCGGACCGGCGCTCAATCGATTTTGCGCAGCCAGAGATTGCGGAAAGAGACCTTGCAGGGCGTGCCCTCGATCTGAAGACCAAAAAGGCCGGAGACATTGTTGGACGAAGAGGGGTCGTCGTCCACCAGCACAGCCATGAGCTGGCCGTTGAGAATGTGAAGTAGGACGCCGCCTCGGGCGATGATGGTGTACTGGTTCCAATCGCCATCCCTGACGAAAGTACCCAACTGCGCGCGATCGCCGATGACGCCGATGAGACGCGGGAATTCGCCCGGCCGCGACTGGACCACCTGGCCACGCCAGGCGACAATGCCGAGCGAGGTGTTCTGCGAGTAGAGCTGGCCGCTGTATTGCTTGGCGCGCTCGTTAACGGGATACCAGAAGTCGGCCTGCGGGCCGATCATCACCCAGCGCGGATCGAGCGGAGGCTCGCCTTTGCCGGGAACGCGGCCCGGAGGAATACCGGTGGTACTGCGGTATTGAATGCCGCTGCCGCCGCCCCACTCCACTTTGATCTCGAGCTTGAGGTCGAAATCGTGCGCCGTGGTGCCGTGATAGACGAGAAAGGTGTTGCCGGCCACATGATCAGGCGTGGAGACGCCAACGATGGCGCCGTCTTCGACGCTCCACACGCCGGGACGGCCGTCCCAGCCAGTGAGGGTTTTGCCATCGAAGAGCGAGATGAAGCCGGTGTGATTGGCGAAGTCCATCGGGTCCGGCTCGAGAAAGACGCCATTGCGCTGGCCGGAGATGTTGGGCTTGACCTTGAGCAGCTCGGTGCGGTCCTGCGATTGCGTCTGGACGGGCTGCGGCGGTGCTGGCTGCGATTGGGCAAAGACGGAGGCCGTGGCAGAGAGGACAGCAAAGATGAAGGAAAAAATTCCGCGCACGGCGGTTGGAGTGGTTTTCATAGATATCCTCGCGAATGGAAGGAGAGTTTCGGAGCCCGCCGCGGGCGTGGGAAAACGGGTCAACGCAAACGCCGGCGCAAAGGATGATGCAAATTGCCTTCGCTTCCCTGCCCCGGTTTCAGAAAACTTCCGCGCGGAAACCGGCAGGGACGGGCGAATGCTTGAGCAGGCCCAGCTCGCCGGCAAGCCGCTCGAGGCGCGCGCGTGTGGCCGCGCTGGGAGGCACGAGCGGCAGGCGCATCTGATCGGTGGTGCGGCCCATGAGACTGAGCACGGTCTTTACCGGGCCGGGATTTGACTCCCAAAAATTGGCCTCAAAGAGGCGCGCATAGCGGCGCTCGAGCTCGCGGGCCTCGGTCCAGTTATTGCGCAGCGCGGCGCGAATCATACGCGCGACTTCGGACGGGGCCTCGTTGGAAGCCACGCTGACGAGCCCGTGCGCGCCCACTCCGATGGCGGCGAGAGCCATATCGTCGTCGCCGGAAAAGATGCGGAAGCCGGCCGGAAGCGAGTGCACGAGCTCGGCAATCTGCTGCAGCTTGCCGCTCGATTCCTTGATGGCCTGGACATTGGGTGCGGCGGCGGCGAGGCGCGCCACGGTGGCGGGCTCGAGATTTGCAGCCGTGCGCCCTGGCACGTTATAGAGCGTAACCGGCAGCGGATGCACGGCGCGGGCGAGTGCGAGAAAGTGCTGAAACTGGCCCTCCTGCATGGGCTTGTTGTAATACGGGCTGGCGGAGAGCACCGCGCTCAGGCCGTGCACGTGGCGCAGCAGCGACGCCTGGCGCACCAGCACGCGGGTGCAGTTGTGGGTGCAACCGGCCCACACGGGAACGCGCCCTGCGGCCGCCCCGACAACAATGCGGATGGTTTCGAGCCACTCGTCCTCGTCGAGCGTGGCCGCTTCGCCGGTGGACCCGCAAGCGACCAGGAAATCGATGCCCGCATCGATCTGCCAGTTCACCAGAGACCAGAGGGCCGCTTCATCGAGTGCGCCATCGGCGCGAAAGGGCGTCACCAGTGCCGTACCGCAACCTGTCGTTTCCATCACTCTGAAAGTTTATACCGACCAGCGTATTGAGTTCGCGCGCCAACTGTGGGTTACAGTGGATAACGAGCTCTGAAACAACGAACATGGAGCGCACCGCGGAGATTGCGAATGACCTGGACCTTTATTTCGTTGCCGCATCGACGCTATGGAGTTCTTCTGCCGGCGCTCTTTTTCGTGGCCATGGCGCTGCCCGCGCAGGTGCACCCGAGGGCGAGCTCGCCCGTGCCGCAGCAGCAGATGTGGCGATTCGACCGGCTTGACTCGATCGGCGGCTATACGACACATATCGTCGGGCATCCGCAGCTCATCGAGACACCGGCCGGCAAAGCGATCCAGTTCAATGGCGTGGATGACGGGATTTTTGTGGAAGATCATCCTCTGGCTTGGGCGTCGACCTATACATGGGAGGTGATCTTCCGTCCGGACGCAGATGGCGCCGAGGCGCAACGGTTTTTTCATCTGCAGGAACAGGATCCGAAGACGGGCAAAGACACAGGCAATCGCATGCTGTTCGAGATTCGCATTGTGAACGGGCAGTGGTGCCTGGATAGCTTTGCTTCGTCGGGCGACTCGACGCGGACGCTCTTGAATTGCAAACTGCTGCACCCGCTGGGGCGCTGGTATCGCGTCACCGCGGTCTACGACGGCAACATGCTGCGCAACTACGTCGACGACGAGCTAGAAGGGGAGGGGCCGCTCGATTTGAAGCCGCAGATGCCGGGCCACTCCTCGATCGGGGTGCGCATCAACAAGGTGTATTGGTTCAAAGGCGCGGTTCTGCTGGCGCGCATGACGCCGCGGGTGCTCAAGCCGGAGGAGCTCCTGAAGATGCCGGCGGGGCTGAACGCGGCGGAGAAGTAATGCACGCTGGCCACGCTCTACAGTTGATCGAAGATTTCGCGGAAGTCCCATGCACCCGGGCTCTTTTGCGCGGCCAGCCATTCGGCGGCGCGCACCGCACCCAGCGCAAAGCCGCGGCGCGAGGAAGCGTCGTGGCGAATTTCGAGAATGTCGACTTCGCTCTTCGCAGTGACGACGTGCTCGCCGTGGGCGTCGCCGACGCGGTGCGAGGTGACGGGGATCTCTAAGCCGGGATGCGCGGTCTGGATGATCTCCCTGAGCGTGATAGCCGTGCCTGAAGGCGCATCGAGCTTGGTGACGTGGTGGGTCTCGCTCACGGAGAATTCATAGCCGTCAAGTTGGGCAAGCTGTGCGGTGAGGCGGAAGAGCTTCTGCATGCCGATGGAGAAGTTGGTACCGTAGAGGAGCGAGCCGCCGCGCTTGACGGCGAGGGCTTTCATGTCGGCGAGCTTCCCGTACCACCCGGTGGTACCAACTACGATGCGGCAGCCGAGCGAGAGCACGGCGCGCATATTTTCAACCGCTGCCTCGGGAGCGGTGAAGTCGACGACGGCGTCAACGCCGGCAAGGTTGGGTCCATTGAGCGCAGCCGCATGCTCGTTTTCATTGATGTCGAGCGCGCGCACGCCGTGGCCGCGCTCGCGCGCCACCTCCGCCACGAGCGAGCCGGTTTTGCCTTTGCCGAGAACGAGGATGAGCATCATTGGCTCCTAACTGCTTCCAGCCTCCAGCTCCAAAAAACTCCAATGGTCCGCTTCTGTCGTTTCTGAAAACTCCCAGCATGGTCGGCCGATCGGCGCCCTGAAACGCAGATCGTTCGACTCGCTCCGCTCGCTCAGGATGACAACTTCGTAGTTTTGCCAAAACTGAGAACCGAATGCTGAAGGCTGGCAGCTAAGAGCTGGAGGCTTGAAGCTGCTTGCGGGCGTCGACATCGAAGACGGCCGGATCGGGTTGCTTGAAAAACGCGGCGTGGAGCGAGCGGACGGCCTCATCGGCGTCCTCTTCCTCGATCATGAAGCTCATGTTGATTTCGCTTGCGCCCTGCGAGATCATGCGCACGTTGATGTGGCGAATGGCGTTGAACACCTGCGCGGCGATGCCGTTCTGTCCGCGGATGTCGTCGCCCACCATGCACACCAGCGCCTTTTTGCCCTCACATTTTACGTCGGCCAGCTGGCTCAGGTCAGCAACGATTGCGGGCAGGCTCGCGTTTGAGTCAACGGTGAGCGAAACCGAGACCTCGCTGGTCGAGACCATATCGACCGCGCACTTGTGCTTGTCGAAGACGGCGAAGATCTGGCTGAGGTAGCCGTGGGTCATGAGCATGCGGCTGGCCACGATATCGATGATGCTCAGCTTCTTTTTGACGGAGATGGATTTGAACGGGCTTTTGCAATGCGGGGCGAGCGAAATGATGCGCGTGCCCTCGCATTTGGCGTTTCGGCTGTTAAGCACGGCGACGGGAATGTTCTTTTTGACGGCGGGAAGAATGGTGGCCGGATGCAGGACTTTGGCGCCAAAGTAGGCGAGCTCGGCCGCTTCCTCGAAGCTGATGACCCTGACGCGCAGGGCATCCGCGCAGACGCGGGGATCGGCGGTCATGATGCCGTCCACGTCGGTCCAGATCTCGATGGCCTCGGCCGAAAGCGCGCCGCCGATGAGCGCGCCGGTAAAGTCGGAGCCGCCGCGGCCGAGCGTGGTAGTCACGCCGGCTTCATTGGAGGCAATGAAGCCGCCCAATACGGGAACCCTGTGCTCGCGCAGGAGAGGAAGCAGTTTTTCCTGGGCGCGCTTTTCGATGAGGGCGTCGAGCGGAGCGGCTTTCTGGAACTCGGAATCGGTGATGATGACCTGGCGCGCGTCGATGTGGACGGCGTCGAGGCCGCGCTCACGGAAGGCGGCGGCGACGATGCGGCTGGAGAGGCGCTCTCCGTAGCTGACGATCAGATCGGCGATGCGCGGGGTGAGTTCGAGCAGGACGGCGAGGCCGCGCAGCACTTCGTCGAGCGAATCGAAGCGCTGGTCGATGACGTCGATGAGATCGGCGAGCGATGCTCGTTCGTCTTGCGACTGAATCAGTCCGGCGGCCACGTCGCGATGGCGGCCGCGCAGGCGCGAGCTGATAGCCAAAGCTCCGGTGCGGTCGCCCTGCGCGGCGGAAGCGGCGGCCCGAAGCAACTGGTCCGTTACCTTGGCCATGGCGCTGACCACGACCACGACGCTCTTGCCGGCCTTCACACGGCCCTGTACGATGGCCGCTGTGCGGCTGATGGCGGCCGCATCTTCTACCGAGGTTCCGCCGAATTTCATCACTACCAGATTCATGGGTGCATTCCCGTTTTCACTCGAGCGGGCGCGGCGTGGGCCGGTGTGCATGGGGAGGACTCCGAGTGGTATGGCCGACGCATACTTCAGGCGTGCGCGGTTGCGGCTGCGGCGGCCGGCTCCAGCTTGCCCAGGTTGGCCAGCAATTCTGCGTTGAGAATGGTGGCGCCGGCAGCGCCGCGAATCGTGTTGTGAGAGAGCAGGGTGAACTTCCAGTCGAGCACGCCGCAGGGGCGCAGGCGCCCCACGGTCACAGCCATGCCGTTGCCGCGATTGCGGTCGAGCCGCGGCTGGGGACGGTCCGACTCAGCGGCCCACTCGACGGGCTGATCCGGCGCCGAGGGCAATCCCTGACCCGCGAGGGGACGAAACTCCGCCCAGGCGGAGAGAATGTCTTCGCGCCTGACGGGGCGGCCCAGCTTGCTGCCGAGCTTGAGAGAGACGCACTCGGTGTGGCCGTCTATGACGGGTACGCGATTGCAGTGCGCCGTCATCTTTGCGGCGAGCGGCGTAACCGCGTGGCCGGCAGTTCCCGAGTCAGTTCCCGACTCCAGCCGGCCCAGCAACTTGAGCGTCTCCGTCTCCATTTTTTCCTCTTCGCTGGCGATGAAGGGGATAACGTTAGCGAGAATATCCATCGAGGGCACGCCCGGATAGCCAGCGCCGGAAACGGCCTGCATGGTGGTGACAAAGATCTGCTCAATGCCGAAGCGCTCCTCAAGGGGCTTGAGCGCGAGCACCAGGCCCATCGCCGAGCAGTTCGAATTGGTGACGATGTAGCCGCCCGACTCCTTGCGCCAGCTCTGCTCCTCGATCAGCTTGAGATGGCCGGCGTTCACCTCCGCCAGCACCAAGGGCACGCTGGGCGCCATGCGGAAGGCGCTTGAGTTGGAAATGACGGCGCAGCCGGCGCCGGCGAATTTCGGCTCCATCTCGCGGGCAATGGCGGTGTCGACGCTGGAGAAGATGATTTTCGGGGCGCCTTCTGGCTCGGCCGGCGAAACGACCATGCCGGCCACGCGCTCCGGCAGCGGCGAATCGAGACGCCAGCGGGCGGCTTCCGCATAAGACTTGCCGCTGGAACGGTCGCTGGCGGCAAGCCAGACGATCTCAAACCAGGGATGGTTCTCTAGCAGTTGAATGTAGCGCTGGCCGACTGCGCCGGTGGCGCCAAGAATTCCAATTGGATATTTCGCTTTCATGGTCCTGAACATTCCAGTGTACAGGAGGACGAGCGACGCGCGGGCGCGGCGGCGGCGGGTGAGCCTGAAGGTAAACGCCTTGCGGAGAAGGTTAAATGCCTCTAAGGGCCAGCGCGACGGGTTCCAGGAATACGCGCAATCAAGATCGAGGGGTCGAGGCAGGAGATTGAGAGCGCGGACCCCGCCCGCGCGCAGGCCGGCATAGGCGCCCCGGTTCACCGTAGCGGGAGCCGGGGCGCGCGCAGGGGTGGCATCTCTCCAAGACGGGAGAGATGGGCTAGGGGAGAAAGACGCGGTAAGCGTAGCCGTTGCGAATCACGAGAACCGAGCGGCGGGGCGCATAAACCACGGGCGGCGGCGCGGCAAAATAATAGACAGAAGGCGGAGAGGGAGGCGGCGGGGGCGCGTACGGCAGGGGCGGCGGGGGCGAAGCCGGCGCGTAGTCCATGGCCGTGGGGCTCGGAGCCGGAGGCTGTTTCTCGGGCGGGGCGGGCGGCTCATAGGCGCTGGGACGCCGATAGAGACCGTCGGGATCCTGCTGGAGCGGCTCGCCGACGGGCACCTCCATATCGTCCATTACCTTGAGCGTGAGCCGGGTCTCTTCCTTGAGCGTGGGGCGCGGCCCGCGGCGCGGCAATTCGATCAGGTCGATGGGCCAGAGAATGGGAATCAGCCAAGTGACGGTGTCGCGCACGGCGTGGCCTTTGCCGAGGATGCGGCCGTACTCATCCACGTTGTAGCCGGGCACACCCACTACGCGCGCATCTACCGGGATCACGGTGTCCGGCTCGATGATCATGCGGTCGAACTTCAGTTCCATCCAGCCCTTGCCGATGAAGTGGCCGGGATCTTTGTAATCTTCGAAGCGTCCGACGAGGTAGCTGTCATAGGGCAGCGTGGAGCGGCCGTAGCGCTCCGAAAAGCCCAGACGGCAGAGCACGGGATCGCCGATGGCCGTTGTTTTGGAGTTGAGCTTGGGCTCCGACATGGTGCAACTGATGAGGGAGCCTGCCGGAATAATCTGTTCTCCCGCGTAGACAGCGACCGGTGCGGCGAACAGGATGGTGCAGAGAGCCAATGGAACGCTCTTCATGACGGTCCTCCTGGTTAGAGCGTCTTCGCCCTTGCGGTTAACGGACAGGGGCGCGTACGCATCGCGCCTTGGGAGAACGACGCGACACAATTCCTTCCGCGCTGATCCAGTGCAAAAACGCTTTTTGCTGATTCCCCGAGAGCTGTTGAGCTGCGATACGTACTTCGAACGAGCCGAGGCCCAGGTACGGCTCGATACCTAGCTGACCCCGGAGTGTAAGCGAAGTTGCGCCGGCGCGGAATTATTTTTTGGGAGGAAACGAGCAGCTTGGACGGATGAGATGAAAGCGCGGTTTGAGCTTATTTCAATAGCCGCGCTGCGCTACAACGGAGGAGGAGGGGAGCAGGCGCGCTAAGACATGGCCGCGAGAAGCGCGTCGGCGAATTCGCTGGTGCCGGCAGAGCCGCCCACGTCTCGGGTGAGGGATTTGCGCGCGGTGTAGACGGATTCGAGGGCGGTCTGCACGCTGTCGGCGGCAGCGAACTCATCGAGATGGCGCAGCATGAGGATGGCCGATTGCAGAAGCGCGGTGGGGTTGGCGAGATTTTTGCCGGCGATGTCCGGCGCGGAGCCGTGCACGGCCTCGAAGATGGCGCACTCCGCGCCCAGGTTGGCGCCGGGAACGAGGCCCAGGCCGCCGACCAGGCCGGCGCAGAGATCGCTGACGATGTCGCCATAGAGATTCTCGAGCAACAGGGTGTCGTACTGGAAGGGATTCATCACAAGCTGCATGCAGGTGTTGTCGATGAGGTGCTCACCGTACTGGATGTCAGGGTACTCCTCGGCCACGGTGCGGGCGCAGCGCAGAAAAAGACCGTCGGAGAGCTTCATGATGTTGGCCTTGTGGATGGAGTGAATCTTTTTGCGGCCGTGCTTGCGCGCGTAATCGAAGGCGAAGCGGGCGATGCGCGTGGAGCCTTTCTCGCTAATGACCTTGATGGATTCGACCACGCCGGGGACGACTTCGTGCTCCAGGCCCACGTACTCGCCCTCGGTGTTTTCGCGGACGATGATCAGATCGACGCCCGGCCACTTGGTCTCCAGGCCGGGCAGCGCGCGGACGGGACGGAAGTTGGCGAAGAGATCGAACTTTTTGCGCAGGGTGACGTTGATGCTCTTAAAGCCGCCGCCGATGGGGGTGGTGACCGGACCTTTGAGCGCGACTTTGTTGCGCTCGATGGAGGCGTGGAGCGCGGCGGGAATGTATTCGCCATGAATCTCGAAGGCCTCAGCTCCGGCGGCGTAGCGCTCCCACTCGAACTTGAC
>DATJRT010000308.1:0-43809 GCA_035504495.1 Occallatibacter sp. | reverse complement strand
TCGGTAAACGCGGTGCCGAAACGCGAGGAGTTCTGCTGCGTCATGGGAAACAGGCGCAGGTGGTCGGCCCGCTCCTCGGTGAGCGTGAGGCAGATAAGCCCGCGGCCGTAGCGCGCCATGAAGTTGATGGCCTCGGGGGTCACGTGCTCGGCCGCCAGGGTCAGGTCGCCCTCGTTCTCGCGGTCCTCGTCGTCAACCACCACCACCATGCGGCCGGCCCGAATCTCGTCGAGCGCGCCAGGCACGTCGGTAAACGGCGGTTCCAACAACCTTGGCGAGTGGGGCATGGCATTCTCATTCTCGCCGATTCGGAAAGCAATTGCCAGAAAGAGCTCCCGTCACGTGACCTCCCGACCCGTGTCGCATCCTAACGATGCAGGTCATCGACTCGAAATTACCCGAAGAGAATTCCCAAGCGATCACGGCTCATAACGCCACATGTCATTCAAAACGGTAGAGCCACCATTAACGCCCCAAATTATGCCCCAACCTGCAAACAACCATAGATTGCCGCTCGCATCCATCCAGGCCGCCGAAGAATATCGGGAGCCCGGCACATTACCCTCGGCAGGCGTGCCCCTGATTCCATATACGCCGCCCGAATAGGAAAGATCGGTTCCGCTCACCCAGGTCCATTCTTTGCTTGCCAGGTTGTATTCCCAGAGATCGTTGAGAGGGCCGTAGCCCAGCCCGGTGGAGTCTACCCCATCTCCTCCAAACAGCCACAGATTGCCGCTACTGTCTGCCCATCCCACGGCCGAATGCCGACCGCCAGGAACATTGCTTGACGCCGTGATGCCCTTCGTTCCGTAGGAAGCCGGCGGCCATTCGTAGTTGCCGGCGAAATTCGGCACTCCGCCCTCGGTCCCCCCCTGCCATGTCCATTCGTTCGTTGCAGGATTAAACTCCCAAAGATCGTTGAGGTCGTTCTCCACGCCTCCGCCCTGATCGGCAGGGTAAAGACCATAGCCCCCGAACAACCAAAAGTTGCCGCTCGAATCCGTCCAAGAAGTTGAGTCGTATCTCCATGACGGGGTGTTGCCCGGCGCCGCGGCGCCCAGCGTTCCGTAAACTCCGTAGTCCTTACTCTCGTCGCCTCCGCCGTTACCGCTCATCCAGCTCCACTCACCAGTGACTGGACTGAACTTCCATAAGTTGTTGCCCCCCGCTTCCCCACCAAATAACCAAAGGTTGTCACTCTTATCGACCCAACTCACGGCCTCGCACAGACCCGGCGGCACATTCCCTGGGGCCGCTACACCTTGCGTTCCAAAATTCCCCGGCTGTCCCGGTTCGTTGGGTCCCACTGTGCTGCTCCCACCTACCCAAATCCACTGCCCTGTCGCAGGACTGAATTCCCAAAGGTCGTTCAGGTATCCCTCATTCCCAACTGAGTCCCAGCCCAGCCCGCCGAACAGCCACAGGTTGCCCGCACTGTCAGTCCACGTCACTGCCAATTCGCGGCCTCCGGGGATATTGGACGAGCTCGGCGTTCCTCGCGTACCGTAAACGCCGGGCAGGCCGCAAAGTCCCACGCAAGTACGAAAAGAGTTCGGAAGCATGCTGCTGCCGCCCTCCCAAGTCCACTCGTTGGTTGCAGGGCTGAATTCCCATAGGTCATTCAGTAAGCCTTCGATCGGCGCCGGACTCCCATCCAGGCCGTCCCCGCCGAAAAGCCAGAAGTTTCCATTCTTATCGGTCCAATAAGCTGACGAGTTCCGGCCTCCCGGGGTGGTGTGGGCGGTGGGTACGCCCAGAGTGCCGTAGTACGGGTCTGAATTGTAGGGCTCGCTCCAGGGATTGGACCAGCCCGGCGGTACTGGATTATCCGAATCCGCACCGCGCATCCATGTCCACTCGTTTGAGGCACTCGGCGGGGGCGTAATTCCGCTTCCTCCGCCGGAGCCGTTGCCGCCTCCACCGCAACCGGAAAAGACCAGAGCAAGCAAGGCCAAAAATACAATCGATGGAGACGGTCTATGCTGTGGCATCTCGGACCCCGGTCCCGTCAAACGTACGGCGGAGTGATGCACCCCATCATAGCGCACGTCTTCAGCGCCGCTTGCCGCAAGAGGCCAATCTGCTCACCGCTGCAGAGCGGGGCTCCCATCTTTTGAGCGGTTGACTCACGAGTAGCCTGCGTGAGCAGCCGTTCAGGCCCTCCACAACAAAAGCGCCGCCCGCAGGCGGCGCTTTGGGTCAACTGGCAGATTGGAATCCTACAACGTCGATTCGATCTCAAAACCCCAGGCCTCAAGTAGAGCCTCGGGGATGTACTTGGAATTCTTGTTGCGGCGGGCCCACTCGCGCAGGCGGGTTGACCGGATGTATTGATCCGGGGGCAGCTTGAATTCCTTGGTAATCTGCTCGAAAGAGGTAACTGTAGGCACAACCGGGCCAATGGGCTCCGGCTTGCCCCAATTCGGATTTCCACGACGCTTTGCCATTGGGTTTTGTGTCCTTGAAGAGAGGTCGGCGGACTCAGGGCTGGGGAAGTGCGCACCGTCCGCGAGCAACATTAACTCCCATTTTAGGGATTTTTTCTTCAAAAATCAATAGCAAACTGCGTTTTCCGGCGAGCCCGGCCGGATTTTGTTCCCTCTTGCTAGGAAACTGCAACCTCATGATAACACAACTCTTAGATAAAACGCTCCGGCGGATCCGCGCGACCGGGTCAACACTCTTGTGGATAATTCCTCTAATGCACCAACTTCGGCAAGAGGATTACTTTTATGACAACATTTCGCCTTCTGCCCATGGCGCTCCTGCTACTGCTTTCGTACCCGCCGCGCGGTTACGCAGGTCAGTTGACCGTGAGCCGCGACGCCCTGGAACGCACGCTGAAGCAGCAGCTCTTTGCCGGCGCGAACGGCCTCTATTTCCTCAAAGGCGGCGCGCAGTCGGCCTGCTTCATCAGCGCCGAGCAGCCGAGGCTCAGCTTTGAGCAGGACCGCATCGTGGTGCGCATCAAGACCCATGCGCGGCTGGGCCGCGCGCTGGGCGGAAGGTGCGTGGGCATGGCCTTCAATTTTCCCGCGCAGGTCTCCTTCACGCCCGACGCTGAAGGCGAGACCATCGGCTTTCGCGATGCGCGCCTGGACAAGATCTCCGATAGCAGGGAGTTGAATTTCGTGCTCGCGCCCTTCCTGCGCCGCCAGGTTCCCTCCGGCATGAAGGTGAACGCGGCCGCGCTGCTGCGCAAAGCGCTTGCCGGCTCCACGGTCTCGACGGGCTACAAGGTCACGCTGGACCGGCTGAAGATTCACTCGATCGTCGTTCAGGGCGACGCGCTGGTGGTGGATGTGGACGGCGACCTGAGCGTCGAGTGACCCCATGCTGACTGCTTGCAGGGCCGCCTACACGCGATGGCCGATGCCGTGTGGTAGAGTCGCAATCATTGGCCGTTCCTCCACTTCCCCTGAGCAAAGGACCACACGACACCATGACCATGAACCGCAGAGAATTCACCCGGCTGGGCGCGCTGGGCCTCGCCGCCGGCTTCGCGCGCGCCCTGCCCGCGCAGGCGCCGGCTGCGGGCGCGCCGCGCAAGACCGGCTACGCCGTCATCGGCCTGGGCCGCATCGCCGCGCACTTTATGCCCGGAGCGGTCAACTCCACCAACTCCGCCATCACTGGGCTGGTGAGCGGCCATCGCGACAAAGCGGAGAGGATTGCCGCGCAGTACGGCGTGCCGCTCACGTCGATCTATAACTACGACAACTTCGATGAGATCGCGCACAATCCTTCCATTGACGCGGTCTACGTGGCGCTGCCCAACTCCATGCACGCGGAGTTCACCATCCGCGCTGCCAAGGCCGGCAAGCACGTGCTCTGCGAGAAGCCCATGGCCACGTCGGTCGCCGATTCCGAGGCCATGATCGCGGCCTGCAAGGCAGCCAACGTGAAGCTCATGATTGCCTATCGCTGCCACTACGAGCCTTTCCATCTGCGCTCGATTCAGATGATCCGCGACGGCAAGCTCGGCCAGGTGCAGTCCATCTCCAGTTGTTTCGGATTCAATATCGCGCCCGGCGAGTGGCGCCTGAATAAGAAGCTGGCCGGGGGCGGACCGCTCTACGACGTGGGCATTTACTCGCTCAACGCCTGCCGTTATCTCACCGGCGAGGAACCGGCGGCCCTGGAGGGCTACACGACCACCATCGACCACGACGGCCGCTTCAACGAGGTGGAGGAAAACGTGGTCTGGACCATGCGCTTCCCTTCCGGCATCGTCTCCAGTTGCGCCACCACTTACGGGGCTAATATGTCCGGCTACTTCAAAGTCTACGGTTCCAAAGGCTGGCTCGCGCTCGACCCCGGCTTCAACTACGAAGGTGTGCACATGCGCGGCGAGGTCGGAGGCCAGGTTCTGGACCAAATCAACCCCTCGCGTGACCCCTATCAGTTCCAGGCTGAAGCCGAGCATTTTTCGCATTGCGTCCAGAACAATCTGGAGCCGCAAAGCCCGGGCGAGGAAGGCCTCAGGGACATGCGCTATATCGCGCAGATCTACCGCTCGGCGGGAATCGCCGCATCGTAAAAACTGGAGCGGCCTTCGTTCCGGATTGCCGCACGCGTTGTGTGCGCTCCTGGCGCCTGCATGCGCAATTGCTTTCTTAATTGACGCTCTTAATCGTCGAGCCAGGCATTGAACGCACCGCGCTGGAGCGCCGCCGTGAGCGCATCGATGTCCTTGCTCAATTGCCTGTCCTCGTGGAGATGAGGCGCCACCGTGCGCACAGCCTCATACGCGCGGCCCACTTCCACGCTGGGCTTGAGCGGGAGCCGGTATTCGAGGCCCTGCGCCGCGCACATCAGCTCGATGGCCACGATCCTCTCTGCGTTCTCCACGATCCGCCGCAGCTTCACCGCGGCCGTCATGCCCATGGAGACGTGATCCTCTTTGCCGCCGCTGGTGGGAATGTTGCCCGTGGATGCGGGATGCGCGAGCACCTGGCACTCGCTGATGAGCGCCGCGGCGGCGATCTGCGCCACCATGTATCCCGATTGCAAACCCGCGCCCGGCGAAAGAAAGGGCGGCAGCCCCTCATTGATGTCGGGATTGAGCAGCCGGTCGATGCGGCGCTCGGTAATGCCGGCAAGATCGGTCAACGCGATGGCCGCGTAGTCGAAGGCGTACGCCAGCGGCGCGCCATGAAAATTTCCGCCCTCGACCACGGCTCCGCCGCCTTGCGTTTCGGCGGAGGGTTCGGGGAACACAAGAGGATTATCCGTCGCCGATCCCGATTCGACCGCGAGCACGCCGGCCACATGCTCCAGCACGTCGCGCACCGCGCCGTGCACTTGCGGCATGCAGCGCAGGCAGTAGGCGTCCTGCACGCGCGCGTCATGCACGCGGTGCGACTCGCGAATCTCGGAGTTGGCCATCAGGCGCCCCAGGTGCGCCGCCGCGGCGCTTTGCCCCGCGTGCGGCCGCGCCCGGTGAATTCGCGCGTCGAACGCCGTGGGCGTGCCCTTCAGCGCTTCGAGCGACATGGCGCCGGCCAGATCGGCCAGCCGCACCAGCCGCCGCGCCCGCGCCACGGCCAGCGCACCCACGGCCGTCATGGCCTGCGTCCCGTTCAACAGCGCCAGGCCTTCCTTGGCGGCCAGCGTGAGCGGCGTGAGCCCCGCACGCCGCAGCGCTTCATCGCCGGGCAATCGTTCGCCATGCAAAAGTGCCTCGCCCTCGCCGACCACCACCAGCGCCAGGTGCGCCAGCGGAGCCAGGTCGCCGCTTGCGCCCACCGAGCCTTTCTCCGGAATCACCGGCGTCACGCCCGCGTTCAGCATGGCGGTCAGCAATTCAACCAATTCGGCGCGCACGCCGCTGAATCCCTTGGCCAGCACGTTGGCGCGCAGCAGCAACATGGCGCGCGACTCGGGCTCGGAGAGCGGGTCGCCCAGCCCGCAGGCGTGGCTGCGCACCAGGTTCATTTGCAGTTGCGCCAGGCTTTCCGGCGGAATGTGAACATCGGCCAGCTTGCCAAAGCCGGTGTTCACGCCGTAGACGGTACGCCCGGAGGCAAGAATCCGCTCGATGCAGGCGCGTCCCGTGGCCACGCGCTCAAGCGCTGCGGGCGCAACCGCCGCGTGGCGCCCGCCTGCGGCCACAGCTTCGATTTCAGCCAGCGTGAGCGGCTGACCCTCCAGCACCAACGCGTCGACCACATGTTCCACGGTGCCCATACTACGGCCCGCACTCCGCTTCTGGGAAGGCTTCCGCTGTGGTCAGACCGGTAATCCGTCCCATTCGCCGCAGTTCATAAAACGCTGCTCCATGCAATGGTAAAATTCAACTTTCGGAGAACGTATGCCAGACGCTTCCTGCGATATCGGCCTCATCGGCCTTGCCGTCATGGGACAGAATCTCGTCCTCAATATGAACGACCACGGCTTCAAGGTGGCCGTCTTCAACCGCACCGTCTCCAAGGTGGACGATTTTCTGGCCAACGAAGCCAAGGGCACCGAGGTCCAGGGCGGGCACACGATGGAGGAGTTCATTGGCCTGCTCAAGAAGCCGCGCCGCGTGATGCTCATGGTCAAGGCGGGCGACACCGTCGATCAGATGATCGAGCACGTGTTGCCGTATCTCGAGGCCGGCGACATTCTCATTGACGGCGGCAACTCACTTTACTCCGACTCGAACCGGCGCACCAAGTACCTGGCCGAAAAAGGCGTCCTCTTTATCGGCACCGGCGTAAGCGGCGGCGAGGAAGGCGCACGCCACGGCCCGTCAATTATGCCCGGCGGCAATCCCGCGGCCTGGCCGCACGTGAAGCCCATCTTTCAGGCCATCGCCGCCAAGGTGGAAGACGGAACTCCCTGCTGCGACTGGGTGGGCGAGGACGGCGCCGGCCACTTCGTGAAGATGGTGCATAACGGCATCGAGTATGGCGACATCCAGTTGATCTGCGAGGCCTACGACCTGCTCAGGCACGGCCTCGGTCTCACAGCAGACGAGCTGCACACCGTGTTTGCCGACTGGAACAAGGGTGAGCTCGACAGCTACCTGATCGAGATCACCAGCCAGATCTTCGCCAAGAAAGACGAAGACGGCACGCCGCTGGTCGACAAGATTCTGGATGCGGCAGGCCAGAAAGGCACCGGTAAATGGACCGTCATCAGCGCGCTCGACACCGGCCAGCCGTTGACGCTGATTGGCGAGAGCGTCTTCTCGCGCTGCCTGTCGGCGCTCAAGCAGGAGCGCGTTGAAGCTTCGAAGGTGCTGCGCGGACCGAAATCTGCGCCGAAAGTCGGCGACCGCACGAAGTTTATTGAAGACGTGCGCCGCGCGCTCTTCTGCTCCAAGATCATCAGCTATGCGCAGGGATATATGCTGCTGCAAGCTGCGGGCAAGGAGTTCAATTGGAACCTCAACATGGGCGGCATCGCGCTCATGTGGCGCGGCGGCTGCATCATCCGCAGCCAGTTCCTGGGCAAGATCAAGGACGCCTACAAGAAGAACAAAAACCTGGACAATCTGCTGCTCGACAAATACTTTTCGCGCCTGGTGAACAAGTATCAGGCGTCGTGGCGCAAGGCGCTGGCGCATGCCATCAAGCTCGGCGTACCCACGCCGGCATTCTCGACCGCGCTCGCCTTCTTTGACGGTTACCGCTCCGAGCGCCTGCCCGCCAACCTGCTCCAGGCGCAGCGCGACTTCTTCGGCGCGCACACCTACGAGCGCATCGACCAACCCCGCGGCCAGTTCTTCCACACCAACTGGACTGGCAAAGGCGGACGGGTCTCGTCGACGACGTACAACGTCTAAAGATGGCCGTCAGCTTTCAGCCGGGTGCCGGGTGCCCCAGGTCCCGATTCTGGGACCTGGGAGAGCACTTCCCGACTTCGAGCGCCGTCATTCCAATCTCTCCTAGCGCAGCGTATCGATCGGCGCCGGGTCCATGTCCGCGTAGTCCTGGTTCTCGCCGCCCATGCCCCAGCAAAAACTATAGGCCCGCGTGCCCACGCCGGCGTGGACCG
Source organism: Occallatibacter sp. (assembly GCA_035504495.1). Classification (GTDB taxonomy): domain Bacteria; phylum Acidobacteriota; class Terriglobia; order Terriglobales; family Acidobacteriaceae; genus Telmatobacter. The sequence goes on along the minus strand of DATJRT010000308.1, from coordinate 35,823 downwards.
ACCACCCCGGCGAGACGACAATTTCTTTATCCTGCATCACCAGGTGCCGCGTCTCCGCGGGCGGTCCCATGAAATGCATCACCCGCGCGTCCGCGGCCAGGTTGAAGTACATGTAAATCTCCGAGCGGCGCATGTGCGTGTGCGGGGGCATGGTGTTCCAGTTGCTGCCCGGCGCAAGGTGCGTCACTCCCATCACGAGCTGGCAACTGCGCGCGCCCTGGAGATGAATGTATTTGCAGATCGTCCGCTTGTTGCAGGTCTCCGCGCTGCCGATCTCCGTGGGGCTCGCCTCGGCTTTGCGCACCAGCGCCACGGGAAACTCGGCGTGCGCCGGGTAACTGAGCAGGTAGAACACTGCCGGCGCATTTCCGTCCTTGGAGGCGAAGCTCACTTCCCTGCTGCCTCGGCCGATGTAAAGGCAGTCGAGATTCTCGAGAGCATGCGATTTACCGTCGACGGTGATCGTGCCCGCGCCGCCAACGTTCAGCGCGCCCAGCTCGCGCCGCTCCGTGAAATAATTCGCGCGCAGCTCGGCAAACGTGGGCAGCGCGAGCGGCGCATCCAGGGGCGTTGCAAAACCAACCACCGAGCGGTCGAGATCGACGTACGCGAGATGGAGTTTGCCGGGTCCATAAAGGCCGCTCAAAAGAAACACCTCGCGCAGCTCTTCGGTAGTCATGCGCGGATAGCGCACCGGATCGGCCATCAACACCGTCTTCATCTTTCCTCCGTTCGGTCCAGATCAAGCTCATTCTACTGCGCGGGCAGCGTGGGCGGTTTTGTCGGGTCCCAGTTGTCGGCGCCGCGCAAGAATGTCTTGGGCTCGTACTGCTTGACCTCGTCGGGCGTGAGAAAGTGCGTGTGCGGATCGCGCTCCTCGCGATGCGCGCCCGGGCCGGATGAATCGAACTCCGCGTAGTAGGCGGTCGCGAGCGAGTGTGTCTCTCCGGGATGCCACTCGCGCCATCCCGCGGGCGCAATTTTCTCGTCCATCCACGTGTACAGGTAGACCACGGTCGCGTATGGTCGCCACGGCCGGCCCAGCCACACGTCGCCGGTTACATCGGGATCGGCCGTGAGTTTGCAGTTGTCGATCACAAAACCCGAGTCCTCGCTGGGATAATGCTTGGCCTGCGCTGTTATGAAGCCGCCGTCGTGCGGCGTGGAGTGAAGTTCGCAGTGATCGAAGACGGTTTTGCCGTCGCCGAAGAGGAAATCCACGTTGCCGGCGATGTAGCAGTCAGAAAAATACTGGCGCGCAGGGGTGCAATTCTGACCGTCGGGCGCGCAGTTCTTGCTCCCGGCGTATACCGTGTCCTGGTTGCCCAGCAGGCGCACATTGTGGAAGACGGCGCGATCGCCTGTTACCAGAAGCGCGAGCGCCTGCGAGCCTTGCGGAAGCTGCGGATGGGTGCGGTTGAAGTCGTTCTCGAAAGTAATGTTCTCGGCAAAGAAGTTGTCGCCGGTCACGTTGACCGTGGCCGAGTGCAGCGTGCCGCCGTTCTGCCCAGCGCTGCGATCGTTGACGACCACGGTCTTGCTTGCGTCCGGATTGGCGCTGCGGATGGTGATATTGGGCTTGTCGACGGTCAGAACTTCACGATAGATGCCCGGTGAAACCGAAAGCACCGCGCCCGGCTTTGCCAGGTCGAGCGCGCGCTGAATGGAATAGAAATCGCCGGTGCCGTCGGCGGCCACGTAGAGCGTGGGGTCTTCGGGCGGAATCTTGCCGGCCATCTCCGGCGCCGTGGGCAGGTCAGGGAAGGGCACGAAGCGGGCGCCGCAATCGAGCGGCTCCCCAGGTTTTGAGTCCGGCGCCTGGGTGATGGTCACGTCATCACCCCTGGGCTCCAGGTTGCCAAGCTGCGGGCCGACGGTGATTTGCGCGTCTTTGTCGTAGAAGAGCGAGTGCTGCTGGTCGTCGGCGAAGACGTTGTCGAGCTTTATTTCCAGCTTGTGATCCGCATCGAGCCCTTCAAATGTGAAGGCGCCGGGCGTGAGCACGTGCACATTGTCTAGCGTGATGTCCTTGTAGATGGGCAACCGGTCGCCGCCGAAGGTGGTGTAAAGCGGTGTAAAGTAGAGCGGGTTGAGTGCGTTGCGAATGCACACGTTGCGGTAAACGATGTCCTTGACCAATCCTCCGCGGCTGCGGTCGCTCTTGATGCGAATTCCGTCGTCCGCGCCGTCGATGGTCAGGTCGTCCACCAGCATGTGATCTACGCCGCCGTCCGTGCCGCTGCCGATGGACATGCCGTGGCCGGTATAAAAATGGTTGTGCAGAATGGAAATGTTTGAGGCCGGTCCTTCCCGGCTCGACTTCACGGCCACATCGTCGTCGCCGGTGTGAATGAAGCAGTGAGCGATGGTCACGTTGGTCGTGGAGCCGGGATCGATACCATCTGTGTTGCGTGCGGTCTTGGGCGTCATGATCTTCACGCCCCACGCGGTGAATCCATCGCTCTGATTCACGGCTACGTGAAAGTTGGGCGAGTTGCGCAGCGTAATGTTGTACAGGGTGAAGTTTTTCACGCGGCGGAGAACAATCAGCGCAAACACGTTCTGCGAAAGATCCTTCACTTTCGCCTCATGCGCCAGGTCCCACCAGGATTCGGGTTGGGGCACGCTTTGGCCAAGCAGACTGTCGCCGCCGCGGCCGTCGATGGACCCCTCGCCCATGATGCCGCTGTTCTCCACGCCGTCGCCTGTGATCAGCGGCTTGCATCCGTGGCCGCGTTCAGCCACAATCCCGCAACTGCCGGGCGTGAGGTCGTAGAGCCGAGGGTCGCGTGAGGCCGCCAGCACTGTGTTTTTCTCAATCACCAGGGTCACGCCGGAGCGCAGTTCGAGGGGGCCGGTGAGAAACACGTTCCTGCGCCCATGCGCGCGCAGCACCACGGCCCCGCCGGCGGCGCAGCCGTCGATCGCATTCTGAATGCGCGTGGTATCGAGCTTGCGCTCATCGGCGGCGGAGAGAACACCGTGCTTTGCGGCGAGGGCCGCATCGAGCGTGGCGCATGCTGCGGGAATCTTCGGCTCCGTCACCTGGCGCGTATCCTGCGCGCGGAGGGATAGCGATGCCACCAGCGGCAACGCTGCCAAGGCGGAAATCAAGCACTGGAATCGCATGTGAAACTCCGATCGGGAACGCGTGAGGTGAAAGAAACTGAGACGGATCCGTCCGGATTTGCGTGGAAGGTAGCGTTCCCATGGCCTATTTATCCGGAACTTGCGCGAGGATCCACCGCACCAGCTCCCTGCCGGCAGCGTAGTTGTCGTAAGCAGATGGCAGCTTGCGGCCGTCGGTGTACTCGTTGTAGAGCCAGGGATCGACGACGGCAAAAACGGTTCCCTTTCCGAACTTCGCCGTCGCCATGAAGATGTCGCTGCCTTCCGTGAGCACCGGCCGGGCCGGCACGCTCACGGAGATGGTGCACACATCTTTCATAAAAAGCGTGTGTGAAGAATGGAAGATGGGACCGGAGCCGGCGGCGTCGATGCGGCCCATCTGCCACTGCGTGCCCAGCACGTGCTTGCGCAGCACGCTGTTGAAATGAATGCCGAATTTTTCTGCGACGACGTTGAAGTGGTCGAGATCGGCGAAGGAGGTGTCATTCTCGAAGATCATGAGCACGCCTCCGGCTTTGACCCACGCGGCAATCTGTTCTGCGTCTCCGGCGTGGGCGAAGTGCGCCTGCGGATTCTTCTCGAGGTTGTCGGGTGAGGCAATCACGTAAACCTGGGCACCGTTCAGATTTGCGAGCGTCGGCTCCGCATCGAGCTCCGCAGTCTCCGCGCCGAACAGCCGGAAGAGATGGCCGAAGAGCGAGTAGCCGGGCTCGTCCTCGGTCCTCCATTTGTAATGAAACTCAACTATCCGGCCGAAGGCATCGCGCCGCTGCTGCGAATTAAACCATCCATCGACAACCACCTTCGCTCCGCGTCCCATCTTGGCGTTTCCGGCGTTTTCCATCTCCACGCTGGCCATCAGAAAAGCGCCCACTCCCTTGGGATCGTTAGTGACGACTTTTTCGCCGATGTAATACGCGTAGCTGCCGTCGCGATAGGGATTGCCGCCGAGCCCCGAAGCCTTGACCGTGCCGGTGAGCGAAACGTCGTCGCCGGGCCCGGCCTTCACAAAGTGCGCGAGTATTCCTCGATAGCCGCGCTCGGCATTCGCGAGATAGTGCGCGGGCAGGTAGCCGCGGCGAACGCCCTTGGCAAGCGCGTAGACGAACATGCAGGCGGCAGAGGACTCGAGGTAGTTCCCTTGCGCGCCCGGCTTGTCCATCACGTCGTACCAGAGACCGCTCGCGGGATCCTGCACCCGCGTGACCGCTTCCGCCTCGCGGCGCAAAATGGCGAGCAACTGCGCGCGGCCGGGATCGTCTGGCGGATAGTAGCCCAGCGTGTCCACCAGCGCCATCATGGTCCAGCCCATGCCACGAGCCCAGAATTCGGCCGAGTCGCCGGTTTGCGGGTTGGCCCATCGCTCCTGCTTCGACGCATCCCAGCCGTGATAGAGCAGGCCGGTCTTCGCGTCACGCGCGTGCTCCTCGATCAGGACAAATTGATGCGTAATGTCGGCGAAGTTCTCCGGATGATGGGAGATCGACGAGTACTCCGCGTAGAAAGGCTCGGCCATGTAGAGACCATCGAGCCACATCTGATTCGGGTAGCGCTGCTTGTGCCAGAAGCCGCCCTCGGCGTTGCGCGGCTGCTTGAGAAGCTGGTTATAAAGAAACGTCGCCGCGGTCAGGTAGCGCTGGTTCCGCGTCACGCCGTAGAGCAGCAGAAGCTGGCGGCCCAGCAGGATGTTGTCGAGCTGGTGCTCTTCCGGTTTCAGGCTGGGGATGGAGCCGTCCGGCTCGACCAGCTGATCGACCGATGCCTGGATGTAATCGAAAGATCGGCGATCCGCGGTGTTCAGCCACACGGCATCCATGCCTTCGAGCAGCGTTCCCAGCTCGTAGTTCCAGGTCCACGGCGCGCCTTCAGGAACGAAGCGCCCATCGGGCCAGCGCGCCATGGCTGCATTGGCCACGCGCTGCGACCAGGGCAGCTCCGGGGCGCGCGCTGCCGGGGAGAGCGCCGCGGCAGCAACTGGAGCCTGCGCCGCCGGGGAGATTGCCCAGCATGCACAAAGGAGAAACGCGCCGGCTCTGCGCAGGCGCGCAATCCGATAGATCTCCCGTAACGCTGTAGATTGCAAAGAAGGACGCCAGGCCGTCATTCGAACTCTACTATGTTCCTCGTTCCAAGAAAAAGTGCTGCCGGTGGTTGCCGGCAGCACGCAGGATCAGGACCGAGCCTGAGCCTAGAAGTTGATGTGGCCCGCGAACTGCCACTGGCGCGGGTTATTGGACTGGCCTGCCACAACTCCCAGCGCAGTATCGCTGGTCGGATTGGATGAACTAACCGACGAACCAATGGAGCCGTCCGCGGTGCTTGCCGGGCTTCCGAACCAGACGTGGTTGACGGCATTGAAGACCTGCGCTTCGAAAACGAACTTGACCCGGCCATCCTTCCAAAGGTCGAAAGTGCGGCGCAGGCTGCCGTCAATATCGTAGTTGCCGGGACCGCGCAACCCGTAGGGAGCCGTGCGGGCAACGTTGCCGAGCACCATTCCGTTGCAGGCAGTCCCGGCCGTGCAGTCGGGGTTGACGAGCACGGAGCCACCAGGCGCAGCCGAGCCGGTCTGGATAAAAGCTGCCGGGTTGATGTACTGCGTGGAGGACAACGTGGTTCTGGTCGCGCCGTGGCCCCAGGAGCCGTTCTGCCGAGCAGAACCTGTGAACGCGGGATTGTAGGCGGGCATACAGGTTCCCTGCCCGGAGATATTCGAACACGTACTCGAGGTGATCGCCAGCGGGTTTCCGGCGACGTACGTAAAGATATCGGACAAGCGCCATCCGCCCACGATGTTGCGCACGATGGCATTGCCGCCGCCGATGTGCCCCTGGCCAAACGGCAGATCGTAGGTGCTGGTCGCAACCAGGTTCTGTGGCTGGTCCTGGGTGCTGAGCGAGCGGTCGATGCGGTCGATCGGATAAGCTTTGGCGCTGTTCGCGAGGAGGCCGGCAGGAATGGCATAGCCGGTACGGAAGGTTCCCACATCGTCAATGGTTTTGCTGTAGGTGTAGTTCAGCATGAAGGTGAGGCCATAGGCGAGCCGTTGCACGATGCTTAGCTCCAGGGCATTGAAGTTCGAGTTGCCCACCGAGTCAACCTGCGCGCTGACGCCGCTGTACTGCGGGAACGGCAGCAGCGCCTGGCTCACCTTGCTGTTGAAGGTCGCATAGGGCAAGGAGCCGCTGGGCATGTTGGCAGCCGTAGCCGTTGCTCCAAGAACAGTGCTTCCCAGCGAAAGATATGTCGGATTCAACTGATTGTTCCAAATGCCGCGCGCGGCTCCGCTTGGCAGCAGGAAGTGTCCCTCATTGCCTACATAGCTCACGGTCGCCGTGATGTTCTGCGTGAGCAGGCGCTGGAAACCGAAGGACCATCCCTCGAAGGTCGGCGTACGGCCACCGTAGTAGGGATCGAGATAGCCCAGCGTGGAGGAGACCTTGTAGGGCGACACGGCTGCCGTGGAGTAATAGGTGGCGTAGCTGGCGTTGTAGACCGGCGGCGCGGCAACGGTGCTGCTTCCAAAGGCCGTGGAGGAAAAGGCGGGATTGCTGTTGTAGTTGCTGTTATTCAGATAGAAGGCAGGAAGCGAATCGCCGACATTGGCCTCCGTGGGGTTGGGCGCGGCCGCGAAGCCCAGCTCCATGGTGGTGGAAGGCAGGGCGGTTGCGCCGCCGGAGGTGCCGCCGCCGTGGGCGTAATACATGCCATAAGCTGCGCGTATAACGGTCTTGTCGCCGAGCGCGTAGGCCATGCCGAGGCGAGGACCGAAGTCCCCGTAATAGGTGTGCATCGGCGTGGTGCAATTGCAGCTATCCGTTCCGCTGCCCGCAAATTCAAGCGTGCCCGGCGATCCCGTAACCGGATTGGTTGCTGTCGGGTCCAGGAACGAGAAGCGATCCAGAACCTCGCGCATCGGCGGCATCACATCCCAGCGCAGGCCTGCGTTCACCGTAAGCTTGGGAGTCAACTTCCAGTCGTCGTTGACGTAAAACGCAAAAGGATGGTACCGCGCGCCGGTTTCCTGGGCATTCGACGCGTATTCGGTGTAGCTTCCAGAATCGACCGCGCCCATGAGGTAGCTGGCGTAAGGCATGCCCGTAGCGGCGACGGTGCTGGCCGAAGCGCCGGAAACCTGCGCCGTTTCCGTTACCCCATAATTCAGGGTGATTCCCGTGGTTCCTCCGATCGCGTACAGGTAGTTGTAGCTCATCCACTCCATCTGTCCGCCGAAGGTGAGCGAGTGCTTGCCGTGGACCCATTGCAGGTTATCCAGCAGCGTGTACTCGTCGGTGTTGCCGATATACCCCGTCTGCGGTCCCCACTGCGCCGGGGCGTCTACTCCGCTGAACTTCACAACGGGGAAGCTGCCCGGAGCCTGGCCGCCGGCGGGCAGGCCGGTAATACCAGCCGCGGTCGCCGCCCAGTCGGCCACTCCATACGTGGGATTGAGGTCAGGCGAGTGATATTTCGCGGCCCCATACTTGAACTGGTTCACCAGGTTTGAGTCGATCACGAACGTATCCTGGAAGATGCCGTCGTAGGAGATGGGGGCATAGGTCTTCGCGTACTCATAAGGCAACGGAAGCACGTCCGTTGTCTGGCTGCCTGCCGCGCCAACCAGGCCCTGACGGCCCGCCGCCAGAATCACGCTCAGCTTGTGCCTGTCGGAGAGATCGACATCCAGCCGGTTTGCCGTGGACCAGTTGTTGAGGCCCCAGTTATAGGCGCCGAGGTAGTTATTGGTGGCGTTCGAATTGGTGGGTGCGGGCATCCACTTCTGCAGATACTTGGCAATCGGCGAGAGCTCGGCCTGAGGAATCACGTTGTAGGCCACCGGGCCGCTGCCGCAACCGCCGCTCGCGGTCCAACTGGGTCCGCTGAACTGCGTACGCGAATAGCTGGTGCCGGTCAGCGTTTGCGTGGTTGGATCGTAGATGCTCTGCGCTCCGGGAAGCGCGCTGGTGGTGGTCGTCGAGCCGCCGGAAAAATCGCCGCACAGCTCCGCCGCCGTGGGAATGGTTTGATATTGCGGCTTGGTAAGGGTGATGTACCGGAACCCCGAATAATTTCCGAAGAGGAAGACCTTGTTGCGCCAGATGGGGCCGCCGATGGTCATGCCGTATTCGTTCATGTGCTCCGGCGGTTTGTAATATGTGCCCGCCAGCGCGGCCACGGGATAGGTGGATGGGTATTGCGCGGGAATGAAACCGGCCGAGTCGAGGGCCGTGTTCCGCATTACCTCGTAGAGTGAGCCGTGGATTTGATTGGTCCCGCGCTTCATGGTGAAATTTTCCACGCCCAGTCCCTGATACTCAGCCGAGTAGGCCGTAGTCTTGAGCTGGAACTGATCGATGGTCTCAACCGAGAACGCCGGCCAGATAAAGCGCGGATCGCCGGCGACCGAGGCCGACTCCAGGGGAATGCCCTCGACGTACATCTCGGTGCCGCTGGCGTTGCCGTTCACCACCATTGGTTCATCGGATTCGTTGTTCTTGATCTCATTGTTGGTGACGCCGGGCATGAGCACGGCATAATCCGTGACTCTGCGCTGGTCGGTACTCACACCATTGGCCCCGCCCATTTCAAGAGGAAGCGATTGATAGACGTCGTTCTCCATGGTGCCGCCCAGGGTTTCATCCTCGGTTTCGAGCGCAGGAGGCGCTGTATTCACGGTGACGGTCATGCTGGTCGAGCCCACCCGTAGAGAGACATCGAGCGCAAGAATCTGCATGCCGTCGAGGTGCACATTCCGCCGCACCAATGATTCAAACCCGTTTGCGGTTACGGTGAAGGTATAGTCTCCGGCGTCAAGCGGAGAGATGCTGTAGAAGCCGCTCTTTGTCGTGGTTCGCTCTGTCACAAGCCCGGTGGCTACATTCTGCGCGGAAACCGTGGCGTCGCTGACCACTGCACCGGAAGGATCCGTCACCGTTCCCTGGATGGTGCCGGTGCCGGCCAACTGCGCGCGAGCGAGCATCCCCGCGGTTGCCACGATCGCCAGGAGCGCGAACAATCTCCAGCCCGCAAATCCCGCCAGGCTTCTGCGCACACGTTTCGACGACTTCCTGAATTCTCTCTGCATAGTTGCCTCCCTATTTGACGGTTGATCCCCTCGTCGGATGTCATTGCCGGCACATAGGCACGATCGCCGGCTCGCAGCCCACCGTGGTCTGACCACTTTTCGAAACTCGACCAGTTTCATATAGTCGAGGAAGTCTTGTCAATAACGAAAGTTAGACGTGGTGAGCGAAATCTAATGAGAAACCGGGCAAAATATCAAGTTCGTCTGGAATGAATTGGTTAGGATTGCCCGATCGGGGTTACGCCGGACCGCCAAGGTCAGACCTTCGTAAGCGAGAACCCGGGGGACGATGCCGCCAGACGCGAAAGCGCACGCGGACGGTTCCGCCGGGACCGGGCAAAATAAAGCGGCCGCCCGGTTAAGAGCGGCCGCTTGGATTTGCCCGTGAGGGCCCAGGAAGTTTCTAGAAGGTCAGTTTGATGGCGCCCTGGAAAACGCGCGCGCCGAAGGTATTGTTGGTTCCGTTGGCCGCGAGCGCAGAAACCTGGCCGAACGTAGACGACGTCAGCGCGTTCGTTGTCCCCGTCCCCGCCGGGCTGGCGAAGTTCGGATGGTTCAGCATGTTGAATGCTTCCAGCCGAAGATCGAGGGCCAGGCTCTCGTGAATCGGGAAGATGCGCGAGATCTGGGCATCCAACCCGAAGAACTTCGGCCCGCGGAAGGAGTTCTTGCGGATGTCTCCGTAGGTCCCCAGCGCTGCGCAGCCGCCGGTGGTCGTCGAAGTGCAGGACGCGGTCACCTGCTGGAACGCCAACGGGTTCAGGTACTCGCGGTTGGCTTCGCCCGAAGCCTTGTGGAACTTCGCCTCGGCGTAAGGATTGACCCCGGGCATTAGATTGGGGCGGTCGTTGCCCACGTCGGTCAGGGAATTGTCCTGCCCCGATGTCACCGTGAACGGCGCGCCGCTTTGGATATGCATTGCCGGCGCGATCTCCCAGTCGTTGAGGATCAGCCTCTCCGCGCGGTTGAAGCTGGTGAACTCACTCTTGGCTATGACCGAGGTGTTGATGATATGCCGGTAATCGGAGCCGCAGGGGCCCCAATCCATCCGCAGATCGTTGGGATTTTCTACCGTGGTCCCGGCAAGATCCCCCTGCGCGTCCTCGATGTCAAGGCACTTCGACCAGGTCCAGTTGGCCAGCAGGCTGAAGGTGTTCGAAAGACGGTGTTGGAGGGTGGAAATCAAGCCGTTGTAGCTGGCGGTGGCTTCGTCGCCCACAATCACCGACCCTCCACCGCCTCCCTCGAGCTGGTTACCGCCGCTCGGGCCACCTGCGGCGTTGGTGCCCGCGGGATTGTCAATCGTGAGCAGGAACCGCGAGTTCTCGTTCTTGGTTGTGGAGCAATTGGCTCCGGCCGCGCCGGGCGTAACCGCTGCAGGTCCGGTGGTCACGATGCCCGTGCAGCCCGTGCCGCCCGCGCCCCATACTCCGGGAATGAAGACGGCCGGGTCAAAGGTGTAACCCACCGGATCGTGCCGGGTTCCGTTGCCGATGTAATCGAGCTGCGCCTGCCAGCCGTGGCCAAACTCACGCTGCACGCTCAGCGTCCACTGGATCGTGTAAGCCGCATGGAACTGCGAAGGCAGGACAATGTACTGCGACTGGGCGAAGTACAGGGCCTGCGAAGGCGTGGGTACCGCGGGCTGCGGGAAGGGGCTGGGAGTGGTGGAGCCGACAGACCACGGCGCCGCGAACGGTATTGGCCCGGACGACGAGGTTTGCGTGTTGGTGACGGCCGTGGCAAACGGCGGGTTCTGCTGGTTGCGCTGGCCGGTGAAGAAGTTGGGATTGTCGAACATCAGTGCGCCGCCGATGCGGAAGACGGTTTTGCCGGATCCGGTGGGGTCGAAGGTGGCGCCGATGTTGGGTGAGAATTGCCAGATCGAGTTGTGGGTGAACTGCCGGGTCACGCCCGGGTCGCCGTAATAGAGAATGCCGGCCGGCGCGTTGGGGTAGACAGTGCTGACCTTGTTGGCCTGCAAATTGTCCATGTTGAACTCAAGCCCGCGATTGAAATAATCGACGGGCATGATGTTCGGTCCGTAGCGCAGGCCGCCCACCACAGTGAGGCGCGGGCTCATGTGGTAGGTGTCCTGGATGTAGAGGCTGGGGATCGGTCCGCGCAGCGCATTCTGCTGTTTCTTGCTCTGCTGGAAAGGCGTAGACGAGCCCAGCGTTCCCATCAGGAAATCGAGATTCTGGTCGCCGATGGTCGTTCCGCCGTTGGGACCGCTGCCGCTGTATTCGCCGTTGAAGGTGAAGATGCCGTTGCCTTCATACACGTTGCCGATGTTCAGCTCGTTCTGCACCCACTCGCCGCCGAACATGACCTGGTGCTTGCCGTGTACCCAGGTCGCGTCGTCGTCGATGGACCCAGTGTTGTCGTTGAAATGGGCCACGGAGTTGGTGCCGCCGCCGATGTTGAACTTGCCCTCGGACATTTGCAGGCCGTGCGCCTCAACCTGATAGAGGTTGACGCCGAGAGTGGCCGCGTTGATGTCGCTGGAATTGTAGCCGCGATTGTCCACGCGGCGCAGAATCGAGATGTGCGCCGAGTTGACCAGGTTCGAGCTGAATGTAAACGCGTCGCCCAGAGTGAAGGTCTGCACCCGCTCAATGTTTCCCGATTGCGTGGTGATGAGAATGTTGCTCTTGTCAAAGTACGCCGGGAACTGGTAGCCGTCGACAAAGTAGCGCCCGAAGAGGTTGTTCCTGGGGCTGAGGGTGAGGTCGACCCTGGTGACGAACTGGTTGTCGGTCAGTAGATAAGGGATGGCATAAAAGACAAAGCCGCAGTTGTTCGGATCTGTCGCTGCCTGGGGTTGGGGCAGATAGCCATCCAATGCGACCGCCGGTGCACTGTAGGTGGGCGTCGATGGATATTGGTTCCCTGCCAGGGCAGCGCCGGTGAGCGGGTCAACCAGCGGGATGGGGGCGTGGGTGGAATTGCACGGGTTGCTTCCGGTTTCGCCAGGAACGCCGTCCGTGATGGACCAGTTGCCGGCCAGGTTTTGCGTGGTGGGCACCGTAGCTTGCGTACTCGACTGCGACTGGTCCGCCTTGGTGCGCTGATACGCCGCGAAGGCGAACATCTTGTTTCGCTTGATTGGGCCGCCGAAGGTTCCGCCAAATTGGTTCTGGTGCAGCGAGTCCGGCGTGGAGGAAAAGAAGTTCGTCGCGTCGATGTAGTTGTTGCGGATGAACTCAAACGCGGAGCCGTGGAACTGATTCGTTCCCGACTTGGTCACCACGTTCACCATGCCGCCCACGTGGCCGCCGTCCTGTGCGCCCAGGTCGGTGGACTCCACGCTGAACTCGCTCACGGCATCCGGGAACGGATAAGGCAGATTGCCGTTGGCCATGTAGTCCTGGTTGTCACCTCCGTCGAAACGCCAGAGCGTGGTATTGCCGCCGCCGCCGGCAATCGAGACGGAGATGGTTTGATAGGAGTATTTGCTGCCGGTAAAGTCGCCTGCGGGCGCCATCGACGATCCGCCCGAGAGCGTAATCAGCGCTGTCATCTGCCGCCCGTTGAGCGGCATCTCCGACATTTCGTTATTGTCGATGGTCTGCTTGAAGGTCGGGTCCTCGGTTTGCAGCGCCAGCGCTTCGGCGGCTACCTGGACTGTCTGCGTCCCGGTGCCGACCGCGAGCGTGGGATTGACAGTGATGCTGCTGCCCACCTCGAGGACGATTCCGTGCTGCTCATAGGTCTTGAATCCGGCGGCCGCCGCGCTGATGTTGTATGTTCCAACCGACAGGTTGGGAAAGACAAAGACGCCGCTGCCGTCACTCTTGGTGACGTGCTTGACTCCGGTTGCCTCATCCGTCAGCGTCACAGCCGCATTCGGGATCACCGCGCCGGTCGAATCCGTAATTGTGCCCTGGACGTTGGCGCTGCCGGCGATCTGGGCCCGCACCAGAGTGGACGTGAGCAGGAGCAGGGCGACACCCACACACCCCGCAAGCTGCCGCAGCTTGAATCCCTTCGTTTGCATCCGTTCCTCCATTCAAATTGCAAGACTTCGTTGGCTTTGCAAACAACTGCCTTCCGCCTGTATGGGCGGCTGTTTTTGAGTCCTGTGGTCTGACCACATTTTGAAGCCCTAGAATTTTGATCCCCGCCACGCACATTTGTCAATAGGCAAGTTGAGGACCGGCTGCGGCTCCGCATCTGCCTGTATACACGCGATTTGGCCGGCGCGGAAGGAAGCGGGCGGGGAGGGCGGGAAACGACTTCAGGCTACGACACCAGCGAGGCGAGCCGGGGCGGTCTGCTCTTTGTCGCCGCGGGGGAGGGTTTTCGCTCCGTGGGGCGTTCCATACCCTGTGCGGCCTGGGCCATGCGCAGGTGCTGATCCATCAGTTTGCGCGCCTCAAGAGGTTTGCGCGCGCGGATCGCCCGGTAGATCTCCCGGTGCATCTCGGCCGACTCGCGCCGATCGGTGGAACGTTCCACCGTCTTGCGGCGCTTGTCGTAGAGCGCCGAGGTGATGGTTTCGATCAGCGCCGCCAGGATGGGATTCCCGGATGCCTGCGAGATGATGCGGTGGAACATGAGATCGTGGATGAGATAATTCGACGGATCATCGAGGGAGGCGAACATCTCCGCCACTTCCTCGGCCAGCGCAGCGTGATGTTCTTCTTTGCCGCGTTCGGCAGCCAGCGCGGCAAGGTGGCTTTCGAGTATAATTCGGGCCTCGAACATTTGCCAGGATTGAAAACCATGCAACGCACCCATCAAGCTCAGAGATGCTTTGCCGAACTCCGGCGGACCGTCGGCGACGAATGTGCCCACGCCGTGCCGGATCTTCATCACGCCCATGGCGGCCAGGTAGCCGATTCCCGTGCGCAGGCTGGCGCGGCTGATCTTGAGGGTGCGCGCGAACTCGCGTTCCGGGGGAATTTTGTCGCCGGGTTGCAGGGTGCCGTTTTCAATGAGGGAGCGGATGTGGTTAACCACATGCATGGTGCGGTGGGTATTCGGTTCTTCGGTTTTCAGTCGCGGCATATCTGGGAGCCACCTTCCGGCAAAACTGAAATGCATGGGCAAACTGGGCTTTGCACTGAGAATACCGCCAACATCCCAAACCTTATCACACCCTTCGGAGTTCCTGCGTGCGGAAGGCGCATGTATACTTGTGGTCTGACCTCCAACCGGAACCGGGAAATTCGACCCGTGGAGCCGAAGGTAGAATGAGTGCCATGCTGATCGATGAGGACCGCTTGTTTCCTGCCGAAACCAGCGCGCGCAAGGTGGCCCGCGCGCTGTACGCCGAGGTTCGCAACCTGCCCATTGTGAGCCCGCACGGGCATACGCAGGCCGCATGGTTTGCAACCAACGGGCCTTTTCCTGATCCGGCGACGCTGTTTGTGCAGCCCGACCACTACGTCTTTCGCATGCTCTACAGCCAGGGCGTCTCCCTTGACGATCTCGGCATCGGCCAGCCGGTGGTCAAAGAGCCGCGCAAGGTATGGCGCATCTTTGCCAGTCATTACTATCTGTTTCGCGGCACGCCCACGCGCATCTGGCTCGACTTCGCGTTTCAGGAGCTTTTCGGACTCAAGGAGCGGCTTTCGGAGAAGACCGCCGACCATTATTTCGACGTCATCCAGGAGAGGCTGAGCACCCCCGAGTTTTTGCCCAGGGCGCTCTACGATCGATTCAACATCGAAGTGCTCGCGACCACCGATTCCCCGCTCGACCCGCTCGCGAATCACCAGGTTATTCGCGACTCCGGCTGGAAGGCGCGGATCATTCCCGCATTCCGTCCCGACTCCGTGGTCGATCCCGATTTTCCGAATTTCTGCGCATTGATCGCCAAACTCGGCGAGTTGAGCGGCGAAGACACTTCTCAATGGAGCGGCTATCTGCACGCGCTGGAGCAGGCGCGTGCGCGTTTCCGCCGGCTGGGCTGCACCTCGACGGACCATGGCCATCCCACCGCGCTCACCGCCGATCTTTCCGTGACCGAAGCGGCTGCGCTTTTTGCCAAGGTCCGCTCCGGCGACGCCGGCGACGCGCAAAAGGAACTCTTCCGCGCGCAAATGCTCACGGAGATGGCGCGCATGAGCGTCGAAGACGGGCTGGTGATGCAGATCCATCCCGGCGCGGTGCGCAACCACAATCCGTTTGTCGCCCGGCGCTTCGGCCGTGACATGGGCTGCGACATTCCCCAGGCCACGGACTACGTTCACGCGCTGCGCCCCCTGCTCAACCGCTTCGGCAACGAAAAGAACCTCACTATCATTCTCTTCACGCTCGACGAGACCTCGTACAGCCGCGAACTGGCGCCGCTCGCCGGCCATTATCCCTGCTTGCTTCTCGGTCCCCCGTGGTGGTTTCATGACAGTCCGGAGGGCATGATGCGCTTCCGCGAGCAGGCAACTGAGACGGCGGGCTTCTACAACACCGTGGGCTTCAACGACGACACGCGGGCGTTTCTCTCCATTCCCGCGCGGCACGACATGGCACGGCGCATTGATTGCGCCTTCCTGGGCCGGTTGGTGGCCGAGCACCGGCTGGATGAAGACGAGGCCCTGGAAGTGGCGCACGACCTGGCCTACGGACTGGTGAAGAAAGCCTACCGGCTGTAGCGTCCGTTTGTCTCAATCCTGCGTTTCCCGGATGGCTTTTGAGGCTTCAAGAATTTTATGGCGGCACCAGGCACGAAAACAGGCACGGCATCAGGCTCCTTTTTTCGCACGATCCACTCCGCGGACCGCGTTTCGCGCCGGCGTTGGGTGATCTGCGCATTCCTGTTTTTCGCTACCGTGATCGCTTATGTGGATCGGGGCGTCATCGCCTACCTGGAGAAGTTCCTCGAAGGCATCATCCCCGGACTGAACAGCGTCAAGTACGGATACATCCTGGCCGCGTTTCAGGCTGCCTACGCCATCGGCATGGTGGTGGCCGGCGGAGTGACAGACAAGCTGGGAACGCGCAAGGCATTCGCCATCGCCATCGGCCTTTGGAGCGTAGCGGCGATGCTCCCCGGCGCGGCGTTCTCGGTGGTCACGTTCGCCATCGCCATGTTCCTGCTCGGACTGGGCGAGGCAGCTAACTTTCCCGCCTGCATTAAAACGGTAGCGGAGTGGTTTCCCAAGCGTGAACGCGCGCTGGCCACGGGCATTTTCAACTCCGGTGCCAATATCGGCAACATTGTTGTGCCTTTGATCGTGCCGGCTCTGGTGGGGCTGGTTACGTGGCGTGGCGCATTTGTTGTCACGGGCGGATTCGGAGTAGTCTGGCTGATCGGCTGGCTCTTCTACTACCGCCGCCCGGAGGAACATCCCGGCGTTTCCCAAGCTGAACTGGAGCTTATTCTCAGCGACCCCGTGGAAAAGCTCGAAACCGTCCCCTGGAGCCGCGTATTGCCATGCAAAGAGACCTGGGCCTTCGCCATCGGCAAGTTTCTTACCGACCCCATTTGGTGGTTCTATCTTTTCTGGCTGCCTCGTTACCTGCAATCCACCTTCGCCCTGAGCTTGTCGTCAGACCGGCTGCCTCTGGTGATTGTCTACAGCATTTCCACGATAGGCAGTATCGCGGGCGGATGGATTTCTTCCACTCTGCTGAATGCAGGCAAAAGCCTCAACCTATCGCGCAAGACCGCCATGCTGATCTGCGCCCTGTGCGTCATGCCCGTCTTTGCCGCGCCCTACGTTCATAACCTCTGGTTGGTGGTGGCGTTCGTAGGCCTGGCTACCGCCGCGCATCAGGGGTGGTCGGCCAATCTTTTCACGCTTCCATCGGATATGTTTCCCAAGGCGGCCGTCGGCAGCGTCATCGGCATTGGCGGCATGTCGGGCGCAATCGGCGGAGTTCTGCTCCAGTTGGCGACCGGATACATCGTAAAGATTACCGGCAGCTACGTGCCGCTGTTCGTCATCGCCTGCGTCGCTTACCTTTTGGCGCTCCTGGTCATTCACGGAATAACGCCGAAGCTCGAGCCCGCGCGCATCGATTTGTCGTAGATCGAATCGTAAGGAGAGGCGGAGATCACCGCATGAGTCTCTATTGCGCCATCGGTAGCCCCGAGACCGACCTTGCGCCGGATCGGCTCAAGGAGTTGCTGGTCGAGAGTCTCGCCAAGCTGGGTGCGCGGTCGAGCGTGCTGGCCGTGCCGCCCGACCAGAGCCGCGAGCACTCCCAGGCCGGCCTGCTCACGCGCTTCGCCTGGGAGCACTACGGCGACAAGCTGAAGGCGGTGCTGCCCGCCATCGGCACGCACACGCCCATGCGCCCCGATCAGCTCACACACATGTTTGCCGGCGTCCCGCAGCAGCTCTTCAAGGTGCACAACTGGCGCACCGATATCGAGACCCTGGGCGAGGTGCCGGCAGCCTTCATCCGCGAGCAATCCGAAGGCAAGCTCGACTACGCGTGGCCCGCGCAGGTGAACAAGCTCATCTCCCAGGGCGGCTTCGACCTGATTCTTTCCATCGGCCAGGTCGTGCCTCATGAAGTGATCGGCATGGCCAATTACACCAAGAACATCCTCATCGGCACCGGCGGGCGCGAGAGCATCAACCGCAGCCACTACCTGGGCGCGGTCTACGGCATGGAGCGCATCATGGGCCGGGCGGAGAATCCCGTGCGCGCCGTGCTCAACTACGCCTCCGAGCATTTCCTGCGCCGGCTGCCCATCGTCTACGTGCACACGGTCGTCGGCCGCAAGGCAGGCGGAGGCTTGGCTGTGCGCGGCCTCTATATCGGCGACGACCGCGAATGTTTCCTTCAGGCCGCCGCGCTCAGCCTCAAAGTGAACTTCGAGATCGTCGAGGAGCCGATTCGCAAGGCCGTGGTCTACCTCGACCCCAATGAGTTTCACAGCACATGGATCGGCAACAAGGCTGTCTACCGTACGCGCATGGCGCTGGCCGATGGCGCCGAGCTCATCATTCTTGCGCCGGGCGTGCGCGAGTTCGGCGAAGACAAGGGCATCGACGCACTGATCCGCAAGTACGGCTACCATGGAACGCCGGCCACGCTGAAGGCGGTCAAGGAGAATCCGGAGCTGGCCCAGGACCTGAGCGCCGCGGCGCACCTCATCCATGCCAGCTCCGAGGGCCGCTTCAAGATCACCTGGTGCCCGGGGCATCTGAGTGAAAATGAGATCACCGGCGTCGGCTACGTGTACGGCGATCTCGCAACCATGCTCACTCGCTACGATCCGCGCAAATTGCGCCACGGCGTCAACAAAGTGCAGGAAGAAGAGATCTTCTTCATTGCCAATCCGGGGCTGGGTCTCTGGGCGCATCGAAGCCGTCTTTGAACTTGAACTCTTTTTCCTCAGGAACTGGAAATGACCAACTGCAAATTGCATCTTGGCAAGTATTCGGTAGGCACTGGCGACCGCTTCGCGCACCAGGCCAAAGCCCAACTGCAGGCCTGTGTGCTTGCGCTCGAGAACGGCGTCGAAGTGGTGCCGGTGTGGAACAAGTCGAACCGCGAGCACACCATCATCGGCTCCGAGCCCGTTTCCGCGCGGATAGCCGCGGACGCGGCCGTCAAGGCCCTCCACTGGAAGTTACCCTACTTCCTGGATGCGGACCACATCACCCTCGAAACCGTGGCCCGGTTTCTTGCGCCCTGCGATTTTTTCACCATCGACGTGGCCGATTTCATTGGCCGGCCTGCGCAAGCCGCGGACCTCGAAAGCTTCCTCGCCAGGCATCCTGAGCTGGTGGGCTCGATCGAGCTGGCCGGCGCCGACGAGCCCTTCGAAATCACGCGCGAAATCTTTTTGGCAACCGCGCAGAAATTTCTGGCCGCGGTAAGGAAAGCCGGCGAGGTCTACCGCCGCATCGAAGGCGAAAAGGGTGCCGGAAATTTTATCTCCGAAGTTTCCATGGACGAGACCGACCGCGCGCAGAGTCCCGTGGAATTGCTCATCATTCTCGCCGCCATCGCCGACGAAGGCATTCCCGTGCAGACCATCGCGCCCAAGTTCAGCGGCCGTTTCAACAAGGGCGTGGACTACGTGGGCAACGTGAGCCAGTTCGAGCGCGAGATGGCCCTCGACGTGGCCGCGATTGCCTATGCAGTCCGGCAGTACGGCCTGCCCTCCGACCTGAAGCTGAGCGTGCATTCGGGCAGCGACAAGTTTTCCATCTACCCGGCGATCCACTCCACCATGCAACGCACCGGCGCCGGCGTGCACCTGAAGACCGCGGGCACCACCTGGCTTGAAGAGCTGATCGGTCTGGCGGAAGCCGGTGGCGAAGGCCTGGCGCTGGCGAAAGAGGTTTATGCCGAGGCGCTTTCGCATCGCGACGAGCTGTGCGCGCCCTACGCCAACGTCATCGACATCGACTCGGCCAAGCTGCCTTCTGCGGAGACCGTGCGCGCCTGGAGCTCCGCCGAGTACACCTCCGCGCTGCGCCACGTGGAGGGCGATCCCAGCTACAACCCCAGCCTGCGCCAGCTTCTGCACGTGGGCTTCAAGATCGCCGCCAAAATGGGCCCGCGCTACCTCAGCCTGCTCGAGGCCAATGAAGCGGTGATTGCCAAGAATGTGACCGAAAACCTCTTTGACCGCCATATCGCGCCCGTCTTCCTGGGTCGTAATGGATAAAGAGCGCTGACTCGCTAACTTGCTGACTCGCTATTGGAGACCAGATGAGCAGGAACTTTTTCAGCCTTGAGGGAAAGACCGCGGTCGTCACCGGAGGCACGTCCGGTATCGGACGCGCCCTTGCCATCGGCCTGGCCGAAGCCGGCGCCGACGTGGTGGCCACCGGCCGCCGCCCGCAGCAGGTGGAAGAAGCCGCCGCGGAGATCGAAGCCCGCGGGCGCAAATCCCTGCGCCAACCGTCGGACGTGGGCGACCGCGCCTCGCTCGAAACGCTGCTTGCCCGCACGCTCGAGGGCTTCGGCAAGGTCGACATCCTGGTCAACTGCGCCGGCATCATCAAGCGCACGCCCACGCTCGATCTCAGCGAACTGGAGTGGGCGAACATTCTCGACACCAACCTCACCGGCACGCTGCGCGCCAGCCAGATCTTCGGCCGGCACATGCTCGAGCGCGGCTACGGCCGCATCGTCAACATCGCCTCGCTGAATAGTTTTGTCGCGCTCACGGAAGTGGCCGCCTACGCGGCGAGCAAGGCCGGCGTGGCCGCGCTCACGCGTTCGCTCGCGGTCGAGTGGTCGAAGAAAGGCGTCACCGTGAACGCCATCGCACCTGGCGTCTTCCGCACGGACATCAACGCCAAGCTGCTCGACTCCACGGCGCGCGGGCAGGAGCTGCTGATGCGCACGCCCATGGGCCGCTTCGGCAAAACCGAGGAGCTGGTGGGCGCGGCCATCTATCTTGCCTCCGACAGCGCTTCTTTCGTCACCGGCGAGGTGCTGGTGGTCGACGGCGGATTTCTCGCCAGCGGCGTCAATCAATAAGCCGCCCGGAAGAAGCCATTCCACAATGTGGGACGGATCGCGCCAAAGGGAGTGCCGGCCGCTTCCTCACTGATCGCTTGTAAGCCCCCAAAACCCAACTACATACACGGACTCGGCGAAAATCCGCGAAACCGACTGCGATTTTTCTTGCGTAATATCGCAATATGCGATAT
This sequence comes from Occallatibacter sp., assembly GCA_035504495.1. GTDB lineage: Bacteria > Acidobacteriota > Terriglobia > Terriglobales > Acidobacteriaceae > Telmatobacter. The sequence continues at coordinate 15,033 of DATJRT010000308.1, read as the reverse complement.
TATTATCGCAATTTGCAATCGCACACGGAGAGAAACCCCTCCGGCCCTTGCTCCGGCAGCCATGAAGCTCGGCGAAAAAATCCGTTATCTGCGCGAAGTGGAAGGCAGCCTCCGCGGGCTGGGACGCGCCATGAGCCAGCTCGAGCTGGTACGCGCCATCGCGGGCGAAACCGGCTCCCCCCTCAGCCAGAGCTATCTTTCACAAATTGAATCCGGCGCGCGGCCTCACGTCACCAACACCACGCGGCAAATCCTGGCCGGCTTCTTCAAGGTGCATCCGGGCTACCTGGTCGACGACCCGGAGGGCTACTCCCCGGAGTTGCAGAGCGAGCTGGGCCACATGGAAGACAAATTCGACCTTTGGCTGGTGTCCGGGGCGGAGCGCTTCCGCCGCGATCCGGAACTCAAGAAGGCGCTGCTGACGCTGGCCCAGCACGAGCGCTCGCGCGAATGCGTGCTTCTGCTTGAGGCCATCCTCGAGACCCCGGGGCTCGACCGCCGCCTGGCCGAAGTGCTGCGGCCCAAGCTCGAAGCCGGCGCGACATTGCCAAGGAGCGCGGTGAAGCCCGCGGCCAGAGGCGGGAGTAGGGCAAAGGGCAACGCCAACGGTGCGCACAAGAACATGAACCGCGCGCAACGCAATGCGAAAAAGGGGGCGCGGCGATGAACTGGGAAGTGTTTTACCTGGTCTGCTTTTTCGTGGGGTTAGCGTTCAGCCTTTTCTCCTTGCTTGGCGGCATGGGCCACTTTGGCGGGCACATGCACGTGGGTCACATGCCGCACGCGCCGCATCTGCCCCATGCCGGCGGTGCGCATGTGGCGCACGCGCGCATGGCGATCAAGGGCGGGCCAGGCGGCGCTACGGTGCCGTGGTGGAATTTTTTCTCCCTTACGATTTTTCTCTGCTGGTTTGGCGCTGCCGGCTACCTGATCACACGCCACGGAACCCTTGTCGCCGGCGTGGTGCTTCTGCTGGCCGCGCTGTGCGGCGCAGCCGGAGGAGTCCTGGTTTTTCTTTTTCTCACCCGCGTGCTGCTGCCCCACGAGCGCGAGCTCACCGCCGACGAGACCGAGGTGGTGGGCGCGGTGGGCCGGGTTTCCGCGCCCATCCGCGCAGGCGGCACGGGCGAGATGGTTTACGAACAACTGGGCGCGCGGCGATCGGTTCCCGCCCGCGCCGAGGATGGCGAGCCGATTCCAAAACAGGAGGAGGTCTTCGTCGTCCGCTATGAAAAAGGCATTGCCTATGTGCGCCGCTGGGAAGAGGAGCGGGACAGCCTCTGACCCTGGCGCACTGGGATGAACAACTTCGGAGCTGGAAACTAGGAGCAACGCAATGACGGACACGCAACTGCTGATTACGAACTCGGCCATCCTGGCAGGAATTCTGCTGCTGGGGTTGCTGGCCAAGCTCTTCCCGAGAAGAAACGGAAAGGTCGGCTCGAGGCATGGAGCGAGGAAAGAAAGCTTGTGAGAACATCCCCACGACCAAACACGATGCGGTCAACCACTCAACCTCCCGGACGAAGGGACCGGGAACATCATGACGAACGCAATGCAGATTGAAGTTGTCGTAATTTCGGGTCTGGCAGCGCTGGTTCTGCTTATTCTCTTTGGCGTCCTGGCGCGAATGTACCGCAAGGCAGGTCCGAACGAGGCGCTGGTTGTCTATGGATTCCGCGGGCCGCGCGTAATCAAGGGCCACGGCACCGTGATCTTCCCCATGGTGGAAAACTGCCGCGAACTGAGCCTGGAGCTGATGAGCTTCGACGTGGCGCCGCAGCAGGATCTTTACACCAAGCAGGGCGTGGCGGTCACCGTCGAAGCCGTGGCGCAGATCAAGGTGCGCAGCGATCAGGCGTCCATCCTTACCGCGGCCGAGCAATTCCTCACCAAGGCGCAGCCGCAGCGCGAAGGTCTGATCCGCCTGGTGATGGAGGGCCACCTGCGCGGCATCATCGGCCAGTTGACGGTGGAGCAGATCGTCAAGGAGCCGGAGATGGTGGGCGACCGCATGCGCTCCACCTGCGCCGACGACATGAGCAAGATGGGCCTTGAGGTGATCTCCTTCACCATCAAGGAAGTCAGGGACAAGAACGAGTACATCTCCAACATGGGCCGGCCGGACGTGGCGCGCATCAAGCGCGACGCCGACGTGGCCACGGCGGAAGCCGAACGCGACACCGCCATTCAGCGGGCCAATGCTCAAAGAGAGGCCGCCGTAGCCAGGGCGCAGGCTGACCAGGATCGGGTCATCGCCGAGACCGCTTCGCAGACCCGCCAGGCCGAGGCGCAGCGCGATCTCGACATCAAGAAGGCCGAGTATTCCGAGCAGAGCAGGCGCCAGCAGGCCACGGCCGACAAGGCGTACGAGTTGCAGACCAACGTGATGTTGCAGCAGGTGACGGCCGAACAGGTGAAGGTGCAGCAGGTGGAGAAGGAGGGCCAGATCAAAGTGCAGGAGGCTGAGATTCTGCGCCACGAGAAGGAACTCATCGCCACCGTGCTCAAGGGCGCCGAGATCGAGCGTCAGCGCATCGAAACTCTGGCCGGAGCGCAGCGCACCAAGCTGACCACCGAGGCCGATGGCCAGGCCGCGGCCATCCGCGCGCAGGGCGAAGCCGAAGCCGCGGTCATCTTCCAGAAGGGCGAGGCGGAAGCCAAGGCCTTGAACGTGAAGGCAGCGGCCTACCAGGACTTTAACCAGGCCGCGGTGGTGGACCGCCTGCTCGCCAACATGGCCGATGTGGTGCGCGCCATGGCCGAACCGCTGAGCAAGGTGGATAAGATCACCATCGTCTCCACGGGTAATGACGGCGCCACCGGAGTGAACAAAATCACCGGCGACATGACCAGGATTGCCGCCCAGGTACCGGCCTTGTTTGAGGCGCTGAGCGGCATGGACATCAAACAACTGATGGCCAACGTGCAGGCCATCCGGCAAAAGCCGGAGAACGGCGCTGATCCGCCGGCCAGCCCAAAAGGTGGAGCGGTGAGTTAGCCAGTAAGCGAGTCCCACCCTGGCCGCGAAATCAGGAACGCGGCGAGGGTGGGGCACCCGAGTTTGGAAGAAGAGGAGGGATTATGTCATTGCTTGAGAGAGTCAGCACTTTGCTGCGCGCCAATCTGAACGACCTGATCGAGAAAGCCGAGGATCCGGAGCGCATGTTGAAACAGATCGTGCTCGACATGGAGAACCAGTTGCTCCAGGTCAAGACGCAGGTGGCCATCGCCATCGCCGACCAGCACCTGCTCGAGAAGAAGCGCGCCGAGCAGGAGGAGCACGTGGCCGAGTGGCGGCGTAAGGCCGAGTTGGCCGTGGAAAAGAGCCGCGACGACCTGGCCCGCGGCGCGCTTGAGCGCGTGCTCAGCCATGAGCAGCTGGCCACGGGCTTCGGCGCGCAGGCCGAGGACCAGAAGCACGAGGCAGACAGCCTGCGCCAGGCGTTGCATAAGCTGGAGCAGAAGTTGAGCGAGACGCGCGCGCACTGCGAGATGCTGGTGGCCGAGCATCGCCGCGCCAAGGTGGTGGGCCGCGCTACCAAAGCCCGCGCCGGCGTGGGCAATGACAGCGAGAGCACCATCAATCGCATGAAGACCAAGGTGCACGTGAGCGCAGCGGAAAACGCAGCGGCCACCGAGATCCTCAGCCCCGAGTCGCTCGAGGACAAGTTCCGCGCGCTCGAAAGCGAAGACAAGGTGGAAGTGCTGCTGAACGAGATCAAGAGCCGGCAAGCGGTGCAGTAGACCGGCCGCGTGCCTCTCTCGGTAAGTGCGGAACCACGCGGGCTGGCCGCGGCGGACGGTGCGGAAACTGGACTAAACTGTGTCTATGACCACCGCCGCCGTTCTCTCCACATCCATTCCGCCGCGCACGCCGCAGGGCCCGTTCGCGAACGAGCCCTTTACCGATTTCAAGGCCCCGGATAATGAACGCGCCATGCGCACCGCGCTCGAAAGGGTTGACTCGGAACTGGGCCGCGAGTACCGCCTGGTGATCGGCGGCGAGCGGCTGAGCACCGCGGACAAGATTCGCTCGCTCAATCCGGCGCGGCCGGCGCAGGTGGTGGGCGTGCACCAGAAGGCCGGAGCGGAGCACGCGGAAAAGGCGATGGCCGCCGCGCTCAAGGCCTACGATTCCTGGAGCCGCGCCTCGGTGGGCGACCGCACTTCCCTGCTCTTCAACGCGGCCGAAATCATCCGCCGGCGCAAGTTCGAGTTCATGGCCTGGCTTACCTACGAGGTGGGCAAGAACTGGGCTGAGGCTGACGCCGATGTGGGCGAAACCATCGACTTCTTCGAGTTCTACGCCCGCGAGGCGCTCAGGCTTTCCCGCGCCACCACGCCCATCCAGTATCCCGGCGAACGCAATGAGCTGCTTTACATCCCGCTTGGCGTGGGCGCGGTCATTCCGCCGTGGAACTTCCCCTTCGCCATCATGGCCGGCATGACCTCGGCGGCCATCGTCGCCGGCAACACCGTCGTCCTCAAGCCTTCGAGCGATTCCCCCACCATTGCTGCAAAATTTGTGGAAGTGCTGGAAGAAGCGGGCATGCCGGACGGCGTGGTCAACTTCTGCCCCGGCTCCGGCGCGGCCTTCGGCAACGCCCTGGTGGAGCACCCCAGGACGCGCTTCATTGCCTTCACCGGTTCCAAGGCCGTGGGCCTTGAGATTCACGAGCGCGCGGCCAAAACCATGCCCGGCCAGATCTGGATCAAGCGGACCATTCTGGAGATGGGCGGCAAGGACTCGATCCTGGTATGCGAAGACGCCGACTTCGATGCGGCGGTCGAAGGCGTGCTCGCTTCGGCCTTCGGCTTCAGCGGACAGAAGTGTTCGGCCTGCTCGCGCGCCATCATCGAGGCGCCCATCTATGACGTCTTCGCGGAGCGGCTGCGGGAGCGGGTCGCGCAGCTTACGCTGGGCGATCCGGCAGAGAACCCTAACATGGGCCCGGTGATCAACAAGGCGGCGCTGGCCACCATGCTCGGCTACGTGGAAAATGGCAAGAAGGAAGGCCGGCTGCTGGCCGGCGGCAACGCGCCCCCAACGGCAGACGGCGGCTTTTTCCTTGAGCCCACCGTTTTTGCAGACATTCCCCCCAATGGCGTCCTCGCGCAGGAGGAGATCTTCGGGCCGGTGCTCGCGCTCATCAAAGTGAACAGCTTTGAGGAAGGCCTGGCCGTGGCCAACAACACCGAGTACGGGCTGACGGGCGCTGTTTACACCGGCGATCCCGCAAAACTCGCTGCCGCCCGGCAGGGCTTCCACGTGGGCAATCTCTATTTCAACCGCAAGTGCACAGGCGCCATGGTCGGCGCGCATCCCTTCGGCGGCTTCAACATGAGCGGCACGGACTCGAAAGCAGGCGGTCCGGATTACCTCTACCTGTTTACGCAGGCCAAGAGCGTGGCAGAAAAGCTCTGACGCAGCGCTGATTCCAACCCTCCTCACAGGCAGTACGCGGAGATCTCACTGGCCCGATGACAGCTCTCGAGTTCACAGTTGTGGTCTGGGTACTGTCGGCACTCGCCGGATTTCTGGGCGCGCTCACCGGCCTCGGCGGCGGCGTGGTGGTGGTGCCCGCGCTCACCCTGGCGCTGGGCGTGGACATCAAATACGCCATCGGCGCCTCGCTGGTCTCGGTCATTGCTACCTCGTCCGGCGCGGCAGCGGCCTATGTGCGCGAGGGCTTCTCTAACATCCGCATCGGCATGTTCCTTGAAATCGCCACCACGCTGGGCGCGATTGCGGGGGCGTTTCTTGCCGGCCGCGTGAGCACGCATGTGCTGGCCATCATCTTTGGCGTGGTTCTCATTCACGCCGCGCTCACTTCCCTCTTTCACCGCGCCGACCATGGGCCTTCGGCCGAGTCCGACAAGCTGGCCACACGGTTGCGCTTCAACGGCAGCTATCCCGTCGACGGCAAGCCGCAGAAGTACGGCGTACGCAACGTCCCTGCCGGATTCGGGCTGATGTTCGGCGCAGGCGCGCTCTCCGGGCTGCTGGGCATCGGCTCGGGCGCGGTGAAGGTGCTTGCCATGGATCGCGCCATGCACATCCCCTTCAAGGTGTCCACCACCACCAGCAACTTCATGATCGGCGTCACCGCCGCGGCCAGCGCCGGGCTCTACCTGAGCCGCGGATACATCGATCCGCGCGTGGCCATGCCGGTCATGCTGGGTGTGTTGGCCGGCGCGCTCCTGGGAACGCGGGTGCTGGTGCGCGCGCAGGTCAAGACGCTGCGCGTCGTCTTCGGCGTCGTGATCCTGGCCCTTGCCATCGAAATGATCGTGAACGGCATCACGGGAAAGGTGTAGCCGGCATGCCCGCTCGAATGCCCATGCGTATGAACGACAAGCGCCTCGAAATCATCATCGGACAGCTTTTGCGCACCGGGGTTCTGCTTTCCGCTGCGATCGTCTTCGGCGGCGGCGTGCTGTATCTCGTCCGCTACCACGCGGCGCGTTTGAGCTTCCGCAGCTTTCAGGTTGGCGGCCCGGAGATTCGCACCGTACCCGGCATTGCCCACGCAGCCGCGCATCTGACCAGCCAGGGGCTGATGCAGGCCGGACTGGTGCTGCTTATCCTCACGCCTGTGGCGCGCGTGGCCATGGCCGTGGCCGGATTTGCCCTGGAGCGGGACAGGCTCTATACCGTGGTGAGCCTCATCGTTCTTCTGATTCTTGCCTTCAGCCTGGTTCGCGCCATTTGACGCTGATTTCTTAGGCCGCTGGCGGGACTCCAAATTCGTGTTCCCACCCGCCTTCAGGCGACCGAAGTTGCAAATCCTTGCATCTACAACTTCGTACAAGGGTAATGACACAAAGGGATGATTGAGTTACACATCGGATTCGCGTTAACTAACGGAAGCGCAGTTTACATCTATCGAAAGAGCCTTGGGCCGGTTCACTCCCGGCCCCTTTTTTTGCCCTGAATACGCGCTCAAGGGGAAGGAAAACCCGAGCGCAGGGATTGCCCGTTTCGGGCCGTCCCTGCGGGGTTCGATTGAGATTGGCGTTGATTCGGAGTCGTCGGAATCGATCAGGCGACTGCGTCGGCGGACGCGGCCTGCTCTTCGGCTTCCAGCTTGCTTCCCACTTCGGCTGCCGCGGCGGCCAGCACGCGGTGGTGAATCGTAAACAGGGCCAGTTCCAGGCGGTCGCCCACGCCGGTCTTGTCGTAAATCGACCGCAGGTAGTTCTTGATCACCTGCTCGGTGGTCTTCAGCCGTATGGCGATCTCCCGGTTTTTGCAGCCCTGCACGATGAGGGCCACAATGCGCATTTCCTTCGGCGTCAGCCGGTCGCGAACCCGCGTGCCCACCATGTCTTCCTGCGGCGAATCGGGCACCATCACTTGCGGCGGCATCCAGGTTTCGCCCGCGGCAACGCGGCGCACGCATTCCACCAGCGTGGGTCCCGTAACGCTGCGGAAGACCACGCCGCGAAAGCCCTGCTGCAGATAGCTTGAGGCCGCTTCGGTGTTCTCCGCAATCACGATTCCGCGGCTTCCCGTGGTTTCCAGCAGAACCCGCAGGCGCGGAAAATCCGGGTGCAGCGAGGCTGCGAACAAAACAATCGAGGAGGGGAAGGTGGTGATCGCGTGGTACATGCGTTCGAGATCCGTGCACTGGGCAATAATGCGCAGATCCTCGTCCATCGCCAGCACCTTGGCTGTACCGGCGCGGAAGATCGCCTGCGAATCGGCCAGGATGATTTTATTCATGGTATGTGCCCCACTTGCTCATGTATTTTCCGCTGACCCCCAGGCGCTGGCTTGGCCCGTCCGCAAAAGCCTCAAGCGCAGTGCTGACCTTGCATGCCCTCATGTCTTCGCCTTCTGGTCCCTATCGGCAAAGGCGAACCCACTCTTGGCAGTGTCCTGGTTTGCTACACTTCGAATTGTCCTAGTCCCTTCTAACTGACTGCCTTAGGGGAGTCAATGACACTTTTGTTCACCTGAACATGGGTTTGCACGGGGGTATTTGCACGCTCCTAGGAATTGTCCCCCCGCCGCCCGCGGGCCGAAATCACCCGAACGGGGCATGCGGGGCCGTAAACTGAGGGATATGGCAAGGCCGATTCTGCTGGCAGTCGACGACGACGTGAGCGTCCTGGAAGCCGTAGTCCAGGACTTGCGCCGGCAATATGGGTCGGCTTACCGGGTGATGCGCGCGGCCAGCGGACAGGCCGCCCTCGATACCCTGGCGCAGCTCAAGACCCGGGATGAGCCCGTGGCCCTCCTCCTCAGCGACCAGCGCATGCCGGGCATGACCGGGGTGGAGTTCCTGGAGCGGGCGCGGCCCATCTATCCCGAGGCGCGGCGGGTGCTGCTGACGGCCTACGCGGACACGGAAGCGGCCATCCGCGCCATCAACTCCGCCCGCATTCACTATTACCTGAACAAGCCCTGGGACCCGCCGGAAGAGAAGCTTTATCCCGTCGTTTCCGACCTGCTCGACGACTGGAAAGCCGGCTACCGTCCTCCGTTCGAGGGGCTGCGGGTGATCGGGCACCGGTGGCTGCTCAAGGACCACAAGGTGCGCGATTTCCTCTCCCGCAACCATGTGCCCTACCGCTGGCTTGACGTGGCCGCAGGAGGTGAGGCGCTGAAGCTGCTCACGGAGAGGCAGCTCGACGCCACGCGCCTGCCCGTGGTGCTGTTTGCCGATGGCGCGGCTCTGGTGGAACCGGAGCTCGAGGAGCTGGCGGCGCGAGTGGGCCTGAGCATCCAGGCAGCCCAGGAATTCTATGACCTCGTGGTCGTGGGAGCCGGTCCGGCTGGCCTCGCGGCCGCGGTTTACGGGGCCAGCGAAGGGCTCAAGACGCTGGTTATCGAGCCCGATGCGCCCGGCGGACAGGCCGGCTCCAGCTCGCGCATTGAGAATTATCTGGGTTTTCCCTCCGGCGTTACCGGGGCGGAGCTCGGCCGCCGCGCCCTCACCCAGGCTTCGCGCTTCGGCGCGGAGTTCCTGGTGCAGCGCGCCACCGGCCTGCGGCTCGACGGCCAGTACCGCTTTGTGAAGCTCGGCGATGGGCGCGAGGTCTCCAGCCATTCTGTCCTGCTGTCGCCCGGGGTCCAGTACCGCAAGCTCGATGTCCCCGGTGCGGAGCGGCTCACCGGCCGGGGTATTTACTACGGAGCCGCCCTGGTAGAGGCCGTCTCCTGCAAAGACGAGGACGTTTTCATCGTTGGCGGCGCCAACTCCGCCGGACAGGCGGCGCTGTATTTTGCAAAATATGCCCATACCGTGACCATGCTGGTGCGCGGTGATGGACTTTCCGCCACGATGTCGAAATACTTGATCGATGAGATCGGAATTACATCGAATATCCAGGTGGAGACGCGCACTCTGGTGATTGAAGCCGTGGGCGGAGAGCGTTTGGAGTGCGTGAAGCTGCGCGGGCCCGATGGTGAGCGGATGGCCCAGGCGTCGTCTGTATTTGTTTTTATCGGAGCCGCGCCGGTGACTGCCTGGCTGCCGTCGTGTGTGCTGCGCGACGAGAAGGGTTTCGTGCTCGCCGGGCCCGATCTGCGCACCAACGGTGCCTGGCCGGAAGTTTGGAAGGAGATGCGCGAGCCGTTTTTGCTCGAGTCCAGCGTGCCCGGCATATTTGTCGCCGGCGATGTGCGCCACGGCTCGGTGAAGCGCGTAGCCTCCGCAGTGGGCGAAGGTTCGATTGCCGTGCAGCTGGTGCACCAGTACCTGGCGGGATTCTGAAAGGGGAAGCGCGGAAGACGGGATGAGCGAGGGCGAACAACCGATCGAGGCCGAGCCGATTCTGCTCAAGGATGTAGGCGAGGTCCTATTCCGCACGCGCCCGTTCTCCGGCACCGCACCCGAGGCGCTCAGCGGCGTGGAACGCGCGGATCGCGTGCGGGCCAAAGCCGGCGCCACGCTGGCTGAGAGCGCGGACACCACCCGCCACTACTGGCTGCTGCTCGAAGGCGAAGCCCGTGCCGAGCGGCCGGAGAAGGACGGAAGCTGGACGGCAGCAGGAATTGCCCGTCCCGGCGACGGTTTCGGTGAGGTGCCCATGCTCATGGGCAAGCCGCCCGGAGCCTTTCGCGTGGTCGCAGCCCAGGACTCCGTACTGCTGCGCTTCGGTGAGCAGGAGTTTTGGTCGATGCTGGCCTGCTGCCCCTCGGTGCGCAGCCAGGTGCTGGCCGATTTTTCGCAGCGGCTGCAGTCCTACCAGACCGAGGCGCTGCACCGCGAAAAACTGGTCTCCCTGGGAACGCTCGCCGCCGGCCTGATGCATGAGTTGCACAATCCCGGCTCGGCGGCCAAGCGCGCCGCCTCCCAGTTGCGCGAAAACCTCCTCCGCCTGCAGGAGCTGAGCCTGCGCAACGCCGACAAGCAGAAAACCCCCGAACAGCTCCAGTGCATGCACGACCTGCTCGAGCGCGCTCTTTCCGGCTGCCGCGTGCCCGCCATGAGCAGCCTGGAGCAGTCCGACGCCGAAGAGGCGCTGGCCGAGTGGCTCGCCTCCACGGGTGTCGAAAACCCTTATTCCATTGCCCCGGCCCTGGTGGGCATCGGGTTCAAACAGGAGGATCTGGCCTGCGCGCGCGCGGCCTTTGAGACGAAGAGCTTTTCTGATGCGCTCAACTGGCTGGGCGCGCTGGTCTCCAGCGTCTCGCTCGTCTGCGCCATTGAGGAGAGCATCTCCCGCGTCTCCGAGCTGGTGATGGCGGTCAAGAAATTTGCTTACGACGACCGCTCCCCCGGCCGCGAGCTGGACGTGCACGACAGCCTGCAGAGCACGCTGACCATCCTCAACCACAAGCTGCGCACCAAGAACATCACCGTGGAGAAGCGTTTCGCCGCCGCGCCTTCGACCATCCTCACGCGCGGCTCCGCGCTCAGCCAGGTGTGGACCAATCTCATCGACAACGCCGTGGACGCCTCGCCCGACGACGGCCACATTCTGGTGGAGACGTGGACCGAGCCGGGCTGGCTGATCGTCTGCATCGCCGACCGCGGCGCCGGCATCCCGCCTGAAGTGCTTCCGCACATCTTCGAGGCCTTCTTCACCACCAAGCCGCAGGGTTCGGGCACCGGCCTCGGCCTCGAGATCGTGCACCGCATCGTGACGCAGAAGTTCGGCGGCAAAATCGACGTCGAATCCCAGCCCGGCAACACCCGTTTCATCGTGCGCCTGCCGGTAAAAGATCCTGCCGCGGCAGCGCCGCAATAGTCTCTCGCCAATTTGCCCTGCGCGCGTTTCCGCTCGCGCTCGCCGGTCGCCTGCGCTTCTTTTGGCCCGCCCCCCAGTGGTATGACCACTTGCCGCCCCAAGCGTTATGATGTTGGCGCACCTAATCCGGTTTTGCGCGAGGTCTCTCCATCATGCACCGGCAAAAATCTGTCCCGCGTCTGCTCTTTCCCAGCTTCGCCATCACTCTGCTTATGGTCCTTTCGGCAGGTCCGCTGCACGCCGCCACCTGCAACGTGCGCGCCTATGGCGCCAAGGGCGACGGCGTCACCAAGGATACGGCCGCGATTCAGGCTGCGATTGACGCCTGCGCCAAAAAGGGCGGCGGGACGGTGCGCCTCACGGCGGGCACTTACGTGAGCGCGCCCATCGAGCTCAAGAGCAACATCACCCTCCATCTCGACCAGGGCGCCACGCTGCTGGGCTCGCCCGACCACGCCGATTATCCGCCCGCGACCGAGTTCCGCCTTCCCGACACGCAGCCGCTCATCAGCGCAACCAACGCGGAGAATGTGACCATCGATGGCCAGGGCACCGTCGACGGCAACGGACAAAGCTGGTGGGACGAGGCGCGGAGAAATCGCGATCACGGCATCCTCGGCACCGGCCATCCCCGGCCCAAGCTGGTGATCTTCGACCACTGCAAGCACGTGCGCGTCGAAGGCGTTACCGTCGAGAACTCGCCCATGTGGCAGCTGGTTCCCTATTACTCTGACGACGTCGTCATCCGCAACGTGCGCATCCTCGCTCCGCAGCACTCGCCCAACACTGACGCCATCGATCCCTTTTCCTCGTCGAACGTGCTCATCGAGCACGTCTACTCCGACGTGGGCGACGACAATGTGGCCATCAAGTCAGGTCCCATCAACTCGCCCGGTCCTGACTCGCCATCGACAAACATCACCATCCGCGACTGCACCTTCATGCATGGCCACGGCGTCTCCGTCGGCAGCGAGCTCTCGGGGGGCGCGGAAAACATTCTCGCCGAGCACATTCACTTCGAAGGAACCGACAACGGCATCCGCGTGAAGGCCAACCGCGACCGCGGCCACGACGTGGGTCACCTGGTCTTCCGCGATCTGGATATGAAAGACGTGAAGTATGCCATCGTCATCAGCGAGTACTATCCGCACATACTGCCGCCGGCCGATGAAGCGCCGCAGCCCGTGGGCCGGCTCACGCCGCACTTCCACGACATCACCATCGAAAACCTGACCGCGACCGGAAGCACCATGGCCGGCGCCATCGTCGGGCTGCCGGAGTCGCCGGTCGAGAACGTGGTCCTCGATCACGTAAAGATCAGCGCCCAGACCGGTCTCACCATCGGCTACGCCAACGTGACGGGGACGAACGTGCAGATTGAGGCCGCGCAGGGAGAGCCCATTATCAAAGACGCAGGCGCGCAGGTCACGCTGCACTGAGCCGCCATGCAATACGGCAATCGGCTGTCATCCTGAGCCAAGTTTGGCCGGTCTCCCGGCCAAACGAAGTCGAAGTTGAAAATCCGCCATGGCGGGGATCTGCGCTTGGTTTCCGCTCTACTCCCCGCCCGACGCGCCCTTGATGAATGCCGCTACGCGGTCATGGAGCTCTTTCCGGCATTCTTCGCGAACATAGACCATGTGGCCCGAAGGGTACCAGTCGTATTCGATATTCTTGGCCAGCGACGCCGGAATAGGCAGGTGCTTCTCTTCGTACTCCGCCCCGAAGAACGGCGTGGCCAGATCGTAATACCCTCCGTTCAGCATCACCTTGAGCCGGGGATTGGTCTTCATGGCGTCGGCCAGATCGGCTGAGACGTTCAGGTTCAGCGGATTGTGATTGTGCGAGAAGTCCCAATGGTTGGGACCGCCCCACAACTCGATCTCGGGCAGATAGGTCTGGCCTTCGCCATACTTCAGGTCGCGGCGCATGTAGTCGTTGAGCAATGAAACGTATGCGGACGAGATGGCTGCGCTCTGCGGATCGTAATCCGCCTCCTTGCTCAGCGGGTCGACCGTCGGCCCGGTGAAGCGCGTGTCGTAGCGTCCGGTGGTCTGGTCTTCGGAATCCTCAAAGTTCTTTTCGAACTCCCCTCCATCCACGCGCAGATCGGCCTTGATCCAGTAAGCAACCGGCAGTCCGGTATAGTCGTGCAGCTTTTCGGCAACGGCCTGCTTTTCTTGGTCGCTCAAATCCGTGCCCTGCGCCAGAGCGTGCGCATACGGTCCCAGCGCGTAGTCCTCCACCTCTTTCAGCAGCGGCTCGAGAGCCGGCGGCTGCGGCGAGAGTTTCTTGTGGTACCAGGCCGTGGCCGCGTACGTGGGCAGAGCCAGCACGTAGGGCAAATCCACGCCTGGATTCTGTTCTGCGTTGTCGATGAATACGCTGAAGTCGAAGATCTGCGAGAGCAGGATCACGCCGTTCAGATCGACATCGTGGTCGCTCGCCAGCAGATTGGCCAGCACTGCGGAGCGCGTGGTCCCGTAGCTCTCGCCAAAGATGAATTTCGGCGAATTCCAGCGGTTGTATTTGGAAAGGAAGCGCTGAATAAACCGCGCAAACGCGCCCGCGTCCTGATCCACGCCCCAGAACGCCTTGTCCGCATCCTTGCCGATGAGGCGCCCAAAGCCGGTGCCGGGCGCGTCGATGAAGACCAGATCGCTTACGTCGAGCAGCGTGTCGGGATTGTCGACAAGCTGGTAAGGCGCGCCGGGCAGATGCTGGTCCGTATCCGTGACCACGTGCTTGGGCCCCAGCGATCCCATGTGCAGCCACACGGTGGAGCTGCCCGGACCGCCGTTATAGAAAAATGTGATCGGCCGGTCCTCGGCCTTGGCGTCCTTCTTGAAGTACGCCACGTAAAACATCCGCGCCACGGGCGGCGCATCCGCCGGATTCTTGGGCGCGGAGAGGGCAAGCTGCGTCCCGGGCAACGGCTTGCCGTCCATGCCCAGCTGCGCGTCCTGGTCGTCAGTGGCGCCCACGGTGATGATGCCGGCAACTGCGGTGTAGGCGATCTGCTGGCCGCGCGCAGTCACTTCGCCCTGCGTAGTCGAGTCCGGCGGAGGCGGAGGCTCCGGTGTCTTTTGGCACATCAGGCATTTTGCGTCCGTCTTGTCGTCCTGGGCGCGGCAGGCGAAGGAGGTAATGAAGAAGGCCGCCGCACACAGAGCGGCAGCCAGGGGAATTTTTCTTTTCATGGGTTGATCTCCAGAGGCGAGAGTCGAAGACGAGCTAGCCTAGCCAGTATAGAAGCCGGGGTTGCGGGTCCGCGGCTTCTCCCCGCCCACAGATCCGCCCATTCGTCACATTTGGCTCATGGCCCGGACCGTCGCGGTTTCGCGTGGCGCAAGATTTCTCCCGCGTTTTCTGCGATACTGAACGCGGTTCTTCCGTGCATGCGCACGAGCCGGTTTTCTCTTGCTTGCGCGTTTTCCGATCTCTGGGAGAGGAGAATATGGCCCTCCAACCCGTCGCAACCACACAAAACGGGGCCCGCGCCGCACATCCGGTCCCGGTGGTCCTCAACGGACGTCCGCTTGAGCCCAACCGGCGCATCCCGCTCAATCTCGATTGGGTTGACCAGGTGCGCGTAAACACGAGCGCGGTTGAGCGCCGCGTGGCCACGCACGTGGCCCGCCGCACCGTAAAGAAAGACACCCAGGCCGCGTGGCTGCTGCGCGCCATTGCCTGCATGGACCTGACCACCCTCAGCGGCGACGACTCCGCCGACCGCGTGCGCAGGCTCTGCGCCAAGGCGCGCAATCCGTTGCAGCGCCATCTCGTCGAAGGGCTCGGCATCGAGGAGCTGCATCTCACCGTCGGCGC
>DATJRT010000307.1:0-14963 GCA_035504495.1 Occallatibacter sp. | reverse complement strand
CCCTTTACCGATGGACCTGAGAGCCAAACTGGAAGCCGTCATCTACGCTGCCGAAGAGCCGGTCACGCTCGTCCAGCTCGCCGCACTCTTCGCTGAGGAAGCCCTCGCCTGGAAGGCCGAGCAGCAGGCCGCGCGCGCCGCCGCCGACAGTTCCGTGGAATCGGCCGAATCCGCGCCTCTTCTCGCCGGCCTCGAACCCGCGCCATCGGACCCGGCGCAGCCGGAATCAGCTGCCCGGGAAGCCGAAGGTGGGTTCGAAATTGTTGTCGAAAGTCGCCCGAACCGGAAGGCCGAAACCAGCTCCGCCGCCGATGCGGACGACGGCTCGAAAGTTGATCCCGACGCCGGGTTAGACGCCGAATCCGCCGCGCCCTCCGGCCCCGATGCCGAAGCCAGGCGTCAGGCCCGCCAGCGCGACCGCGAAGTCCGCGCTATCCTCGCCCAGCTTCTGGAGGAGCTCATCCAGTCCTTCGCCTCCGACGGCCGCGGCATTGAAATCCGCGAAATCGCCGGCGGCTATCGCATGTCCACCAAGCCTGCCTGCCACGATGCCGTACGCGCCTTTATCAAGAGCCTCAAGCCGGCGCTCAAGCTCTCGCTCCCCGCTCTCGAAACCCTCGCTGTCATCGCCTACAAGCAGCCGGTCACCGCGCCGGAAGTCAACGAAATCCGCGGCGTTGATTCTTCGGGTGTCTTCGGCTCCCTGCTCGCGCGCAAGCTCATCGCCACCGCCGGACGCAAGCAGGTCATCGGCCGGCCCATCCTCTACAAAACCACCCGGGAGTTTCTCCTGCGCTTCGGCCTCAACGACGTCTCCGAGCTGCCTTCTATGGAGGAGTTCGAGAAGATGGCCGTCGAGCTCGAAGAAACCGAACTCCTCGACGAATCTGAGGAATCGGAGACGCTGGCGCTGGAAGATACGGCTCCTGCCATCGCCGCCGATCTCGACTTCGAACTTCAACAGTCCGCCGGAGATGACCCCACGTCCGCGCCGGGGACAAAAACGGCGGGCTGAGCATCTACCCCAGTAGAAGCTTCCTCGTCGAGCTGCTCCGTCGGTTGCCCAGCGCAGCTTTCTAATCCGAGGCTTTGCCATGGCCAAAAAATCCGCAAGCACCGGCTCCCGACCCTTACCAAGGAAAATTGTTCCTGAGCCGGAGACTCCGATCGCAGCCAGAAAGCCTCGCGCCTCAAAAACCCTTTCCCAGAAGAAGGAGCCGGCCGCCAAAGCCAAACCGCTGAAGGCTGCAGCCAAGGCCAAACAGTCTCCGGCAAAATCGGCCAAATCCGCTCATGCCGCCAAGGCCGCAAAACCCACTAAGACCAAAACCAAAACGACGAAGAGCACCGGCGTCGTCCTCGAACCTGGAATTGAATTCGCAATCTCCGCCAAACCTACCATCGACGATCCCATCGGCGACACGACCGACGGCGAAGGCCGCTACTATTTGCACGGCGCGGAACCCGACTCCTTCGTTGAGATGGCTGCCTATCGCGCAGACACCGCCGACGATGCTCTCCAAGGAACCATCGAAGTCGCCGCGAAGAACGCCGCGTCGATCATTGAACCGCGGCCAAACGCCAGAACGGACCCGGAGGGCAGAACTCAGTCTCCGGCCGAACCATCGGCTGTTCGCGAGCCAGTCGGGTCCGCACCGGTTCCCGCTTCCCAGCCCGCACCTCCCCGCGCCGACCCGCTCGCGCCCGAGCAGCCTCCAGCCAAGCTCGACCGTCTGCAGAAAATTCTTTCGCAGGCCGGCGTCGCCAGCCGCCGCCACGCGGAAGAGATGATCCTCGCCGGCCGCGTGATGGTCAACGGCCAGGTCGTCAGTCAACTTGGCGCAAAAGCCGATCCTGCCCGCGATCACATCAAAGTCGATGGCAAGCTCATCCCCGCCGCCGAGCGTCATCGCTACTTTATGCTCAACAAGCCCCGCGGCTTCGTTACCACGGTCAGCGATCCCGAAGGCCGCCCTACCGTGATGCAGTTTTTCTCCAGGATGCGCGAGCGTCTTTATCCCGTCGGCCGCCTCGACTTCGAAAGCGAAGGCCTGCTCCTGGTCACCAACGACGGCGAGCTCGCCAACCAGCTCACGCGCGCCGCCTCAGGCGTCGAAAAAACCTATCTCGTCAAAATCGCGGGCCGTCCCACGGAAGAAGAACTCGATCGCCTCTGCTCCGGCGTCTTCATCGAGCGCGGCCAGCCTGGCTCGGATAAAGCGCAAACCGCCCCGGCCCGCATTCGCGAATTCCACGCCGGCACAAAGCACGGGTCTGGACTCGGCGGTGGGCGCGCCGGCTCCTACGCAAAATCGGAGAATCCTTGGTACGAAGTCGTCCTCATCGAGGGCCGTAACCGCGAGCTGCGCAAGATGTTTCAATCCGTCGGCCACTTCGTCGAGAAGATTCGCCGCGTCGGCTACGGGCCCCTCATTCTTGACATCGAGCCCGGCCAACTGCGGGAGCTTACGCCGGAAGAACTCTCTCGGCTCCGTCGCGCTGCCGAAGGCAAATCGCGTCCAATCTCGCATCCAGCCGAAACACAGCGTCTCTTCAACTCTCCGCGCAAAGAGCAAGCTGGCCGTACTTTCCAGCCGCGTGGCGGGCAAAGGCCCGCCGAGCCGGGACATAGCGAACAAAGATTTGACCGGCGTGCACAGGGCCAGCGTGAACGTTTCCCCGCGCGCCGCGGAGATCGCAGCCCGACCGGCCGTGCCGCCGCCTCGCCGCCTTTCCAATCCCGAGAGCGCGGCGAGAGCCAATTTCGAAGATTTGATTCAACCCGCCGTCCGCCCGGCTCGGGTCCCCGCAACCAGCGCTCCGAGCCGCGTCTCGATCCGCGCCGAGGTGGACAAGTCCGCGAGCCCGAGCGCGGCGAGGCGCCGCGCCAGAACAATCGCGGCCCCAATCGCAGCGGCGCCCCTGGTTTCAATCGACCTTTTGACCGAACCTTCGATCGGAGGCCGAATCGCGGTCCCGCCCGCCCTGATCGCCGCCTTGATCGCGGCCTTGCCCGCGGCCCCGGCCGACCATTTGGCGGACCGCGCAAGGAAATCGGCCGCGGCGAAGCCCGTACCGCGAGTGAGTGGCCCAGCCGCCCGAGTCGCTTCGGCCCCAAGCGCAATGAGCCAAATCGTGGCGAACCAAAGCGCGACAGATTGGACACTTTCGGTCCTCGGCCCGGCGCATCCCATCCGCCCGATTCAGATCGCTTCCGCTCTAATCGCCCCGGCCCGCCGCGCAGCAATTCGAACCGTGATCCATCAAAGCGGGGCGCCGCTCGCCCGTTTTCTCCGCGTCCCGCCCGCGACGGCGGCTTCCGCCCGGGCCGCGAAGGCCTTCACTCCCCCGGCCGTTCTCCCGATGAGAAATACGACTCATCGCACGAAAATCCTTCGCGACTCGCCTGGAAAAAGTCCTCGCCCAAATCCTCACCCCCGCGCGGAGCAGGGGCTGGCTTCTACGGCGGCAAGCCGAAACGCAACCCGCCCCGCCTCGGCGGCCGCAAGGGCAGCTAGATCCGTGCGAGGAGTCAATTCGACCTGACGCGATGAAATCTTTCGAAGTCCGATGAGCGAAAAGCCTTTTGTACTCGTGATCTCCTCCGACGACGACCCCGAGCTCGCGCTCCTCGCTCCTGTCCCTCATGCAGTAGGCAACTCGCTCGAGGAGTTTGGCGATCGAGTGCGCGAAGCCGAAGTCATTCTCCACTGGGCTGGTCCACGCGAACTTCTGCGCCGGGTCTTTCTCGCCTGCCCTCATGTCCGCTGGGTGCACTCGCGCTCGGCCGGCCTCGACAGCGTTCTCTTTCCCGAGCTTGTTCGGGGCACGGTTTCGCTGACCAACGGCAGCGGGGTTTTCAGCGAGGCGCTGGGCGAATTTGCGCTTACAGCCATACTTTTCTTCGCCAAAGATCTGCCCCGGATGCGACGCAATCAGCGCGACCGGCGCTGGGAGCAATTCGATGTGGAGGAGAT
The DNA here is from genome assembly GCA_035504495.1 of Occallatibacter sp. Classification (GTDB taxonomy): domain Bacteria; phylum Acidobacteriota; class Terriglobia; order Terriglobales; family Acidobacteriaceae; genus Telmatobacter. The sequence goes on along the minus strand of DATJRT010000307.1, from coordinate 10,986 downwards.
CGCCGGGCAGACCGCGGGCATCGTAGGCTATGGCGACATCGGCCGCGCCGTGGCCAGGCGCGCGCACGCTCTGGGCATGCGCGTGCTGGCACTCAAGCGCCATGCGTCAGCCGCGTCCGATCCGTTGATTGAGAAATTCTTCAAGCCCGAGGAAATGCCGGCGATGCTCGCCGCCTGCGACTACGTCGTGGTCTGCGCGCCGCTCACCGCGGAGACGCACCACATGCTCTCCGATGCAGCCTTCGCGGCCATGAAGCCGGGCGCGGTGCTGATCAACGTGGGCCGCGGCCCGGTGGTGGAGCAGGCGGCGCTGCTACGCGCGCTCGACCAGAAAAAGATTCGCGGGGCCGGCCTCGACGTTTTCGAGCAGGAGCCCATCCCGCACGATGATCCTCTCTGGGGCTACGAAAACGTGCTCATCTCGCCGCACTGCGCCGACAACACCAAGACCTGGCTGCGCGACGCCATGGGCTTCTTCCTGGAGCAGTACGAGCGCTTCCAAAAAGGCGAGCCGCTCAAGAACATCGTCCAGAAGCAGCTCGGCTACTGATGGCCGCCGGTGCGCGCGCCTCGCGAAAAACAGCGATGCGCTTGGGTATGGTTATACGCGTACGGATTGGCCTACGCGCGTCTGCCTGTACTCAGACGCAGAAGGGAATTGACCCTGGCGGAGGGGGTGTCGTCCGGTTCGAGGCCGACGGATGCGCCGAATCCGTCCGTTTGTGCGCGGACAAAACGCAGGGGCAACTTCAAAAAACAAGGCCAAATCAGCGTGTTTTCAGCGTTCTTTAAGCGCACCGACATTCAGGAAAGGGGCGTTCCCTTGGTGCTCTATCGGCGTTGGTGCTGTCCCGGGTCTCGGGGTCGAGGCGTGGGCTGCCCGTCCGCCCGGGTAGTGTCCTACGATTGCGTTGCTGGGTTGGATAATAATTATTGGCGTCTACGCTCTGCCAGGGCATTCGATTTTTCAACGCGTTCTTTGCGCTGCTGATTTTGTGTATAGAAGAAGACTGAGACCAGCCCTACAAGAGCGGTTATGACCGTAGCCAGTCCAGAGGTATTTCTTCCTGAATAGATGAGAAAAATCCCACCTGCTATTGCGAGTAGCGCAAGGACAAAAGCGTAACGAGACCCCCAGCGCTGACTGTCGATATTGGCGGCAACCACTTGGGCTTCAAGAATCTCGCGGTGTTTACTTTGCCTTTCCGCCATTGCCAGAATCCGCTCAGCGCCATCTGGCACAACTTCGTTGTACCTAGCGAGAAGGCTTGGTGGAGGAACAGGACCGGAGAAAAATTCGGTTTGAACCTTAGCTTGAATTGAGGCGGAATTAGATTGTACGGGCGAAGCCCCGCCCTGCCCAGAGGGAAGGAAGGGGCGCTTTTTGTAGCGCTTGCCGCTCACAGAATCTCAGGCCACTTTGCATTCAGATTCGTGATACTCGATGGCGTCGTAAATATCCTGTCCGATCACAAACCAATCTGCGGCTATGGCCTTGGAGTCTGCCTCGAAAGGCGTATTGCTCCGGTTGTACTCATCAAGCCTGCCCCATAGATCAAACGCGCGCGCCGCCCCGGAAGCCAGTGACGGTTGGGCGAAGAGAAAATCAGATTTTACCTTCTTTACCATGGTCTCCTCAGCTCATATATCGGCTGAATGCGTCTTGGTGTTTAGATGGGGTTGAGCGCAAAAAGTTTCCTTTTGGTAGGCGCTCAAACGGCTGGAACCATTTGATTCGACAGCCCACAGCGCCCTCAGTATTTAACATTGATCAAGTAAAAGTCTACCAGAATTGTGAAGAATTAACAGCAAACGTGTCAGACCAACAATTCGTTCAATTCCCAAACATGGTCAGCGACCCCGCTTTCCATAGCAGGCGTCCCTTTCAGGGATTTGTGTATCCTACAGAAGTTGTAAAACGCAAACCATAGAGAATAAGAGGTTTCCAGGTTACTCCAGCGCTTAGAAAACGCATTCGTAAGCCGGGTCATGCGCCTCATTCCCATGCGAATTGAGAGGTTCTGGCGCTCAATGTGGCTTGTGCAGATGCGGTCTGAATTGGGATTTTCCATGACCTTTTCTGGGACCGCATCCACGACTTCAGCAGGGCTGTAACGCTGTCCGCCGGTGCGCGCGGGCCGCGAAACGCAGCGATGCGCTTTGGTACGGTTATACGCGTACGGATTGGCCTGCGCGCGCATGCCTATACGCAGACGCAGAAGGAAATTGACCCTGGCGGAGGGGTTGTCGTCCGGTTTCAGGCCGACGGGTGCGTTGAATCCGTCCGTTCCTGCGCGGACAAAACGCAGGGGCAACTTCAAAAAACAAGGCCAAATCAGCGTGTTTTTGAGCGTTCTTCCTGCGCGCCGACATTCAGGAAAGGGGCGTTCCCATTCTGCTCTATTGGCGTTGGTGCTGTCCCGGGCCTCGGGGCCGAGACCTGGGCTGCCGGTCCGTCCGGCAGTGTCTTAAGAGTGCGTTGCGAGCCGTGTTAAAAGAACAGTCGATTGAGAATCAGTTTGGCTTGTATGGCCGCGAAGTCGCGCGATGCATTGTCTTCGAAGTACGCTTGAGCCGTTCCCGCCAAAAAATCAGCCATCTGAATTCCTTTGCACATCGCGCTGTCTTGCGGACAGGTCAGAAGGTTGGTGCTAGCCTTTTCTTCGAACCAGAGGACGGTTTGCAGATAATCATGAAGGCTGTTGCCGCTCCTTACTTTAATTGACCTTGGATCGGGAATCATGGTGACAACATCATGTTTTGCCATCCTCTCGACCAGAGCCAAACGAACCATGTAGTTGTACAGTTTATTGCTGTCCGATTGAATGTGAGCCAAAACGTTCTGCTTCTTCACGACGATCGCGTGAAGGACGATGTCCGGATTGGCATCACATAGCTTTCTCAGCTCAGCGGCACAGAAGGACCGTTGGTTTGCGTCAAGAGAGTTCCATTTGTGCTCGACGGATGGAGTCCATCGGAAATTCCTGTAGATGCGGCGCACTGCTCTGCCAGGCAGATGACTCTTTGTTTCAGGAGTGCAAATGGCCGAAATTGTCAGATATCTGCTTGAGCCGCCTTGGCGGTAAGGGGCGCTGAACTTCCACCCCAGATCGCCTGCTTCGTCAAGGTAGATGAACGCCGAATTGGACGCTCCACTGGCCAAGGCCTACCAAAGAAAAAGCCCCCCTTTAAATCAGGGGGGCTAAGACGTCTTGGATGGACCCTGGGGCCGGCGCGCTTGCAGCGCGCTTACGATATCTCCTGCGAGACGTCGCGGTGATCTCAGGAATTACCCATCCGCGAGTATTAGACTACGATTCCCCAAGGCGCTATGCAATATTTTTTGCACATTTTCAAAGGCCCAACGGTAACCTAAGGCATTTCTCCTTCAGGTATAGCCGTCTTGATTTTCGCGCAAGGTGGCGATTGCTTCCGCCCCAGCGACCTAGACCTGTCGCCGGGGACCCCAGGGAAAATCGCCACTTGAAGGTATCGGTTCCGGTACACATCAGAAGGAGAAATGCGCTACTGCGAGCGGACGATCTGCTCGATGGCCCAGTCCACCCACTGGCCCTGATCTGCGGGACAGGCGAGGCTGGCGATAGAGTTGGCCACAACCGCGCCCACAAAGTTCTGCACCAAAGGAAAGTGTACGTTCTCATGCGCGGGCAGCGTCTCCACCTGGACTCCCGTTCCGATATTGACCCGCAGTTCGGGTCCATTGAGAGGATCGAGATTGATCTCGCCTTCGACGCCGAGAATGCGGAACTGGTCGCGGCGCACACGCGAATTCCAGCGCACATCGACGATGCCGTGGACGCCGCCGGCGAACTGGAGCACCGCGGTAGCCGAGTCTTCGACGGCAATCTTGTGCAGGGCGTTGGAACGGCGGCCGCAGGCGGACTCGGCTTTGCCGAAGAGAAAATGCATGGCATCGATGCGATGGGAACCGATGTCATAGAGCGGGCCGCCGCCGGCCAGGGCCGGATCGCGCAGCCAGGCGCGCTCCTCGCTTTCGAGCCAGCCGTGGCCGTTGGCCTCAACCAGCAGCGGCTGGCCGATGACGCCTTCGGCGATGAGCTGCTTGGCGCGGATCAGCTTGGGATAGAGACGGCGGTAATAGGAGACGCCGAGAAGACGGCCGCTCGCGCGCGCCTCAGCGAGCATGCGGGCGGACTGCGCATTGTCGATGGCCATGGGCTTCTCGCAGAGCACGTGCTTCCCCGCGCGGAGGGCGGCGATGGCCGCCTCAGCGTGCATGGCGACGGGCAAGGCGACGTAGAGCGCATTGAAGGCCGGGTCTTGAACGGCTTCTTCCACCGAGGGCCAGGCGCGCACGCCGGGAAATTGGTCGGCGTTGGCCGGGTTGCGCGTGACCAGTCCGTAGAGCGTGCTGCGCCGCTCGGCGAGAATGGCGGGCAGCACGCGCTTGCGCGCGATATCGCCCACGCCGGCGACGACCCAGTTGATCTCGCTCATCTCGGACAGGATAGCGCGTGGCACGCAGGAACTGCCATGGTGGCGCGGCAAGGAAAAGGCCGCCCGGAGGCGGCCGTTTGAACAGGGACGTGGAAAATCTACTGGGTGGCGCCGACCGGGGTGGCCGTGGGCGTGCGGCCGGAGTCGGACTGCGCTTCCTGGGTTCTGGTGTGGAAGTAATCGCGGTCCCAGAGATCTTTGTAGAACTCGCCGGTGAGCTCGGCGGCGCGGGGTCCAAAGACATCGCGCCCGCCTTCGAGGAGGAAGACGGTCACAAGGCTGCCTTCGGGCGAATCGGAGTAAGAGGCGAACCAGCCGAGATGGGTGCCGTCGTTGGAACAGGTTCCGGTTTTGCCGAAGACGGGAAACTCCTGGAAATCGGCGCGCAGGCGGCGCGCGGTTCCGTACTCGACTGCGCCGGCCATGCCGTCGATCATATCGGGCACGTAGCGGGCGATATCGAGGGTGCGCTTGATGCGGGGCTGGAAGTCGGCTACCTCTTCAGGGGTGGTGGGGTGTTGCAGGTAGTAGAGCGTGCCGCCGTTGGCGAGGGCGGCGACGTAGGCTCCGAGTTGCAAGGGAGTAACCGAAACGCCCTGGCCGAAGCTGCACATGCGGGCCACGCCGCCGTCGGCTTCCGGAATCGGCTGATCGGGATACTCGCCGAGCTGCTCGCCGGCTATGTTATAGCCGGCCAGCTCGCCTAGGCCGAACTCCATGGCGTAGTGGCGAACACGCTCGAAACCCAGTTCCCTGCCCAGCTCCTCGAAGTAGAGATTGTTGCTGTGGGCCAGAGCCTGGGTCATATTCATGCGGAAGCCGTCGAGCTTGACCATGGTGTCGCGCGTGACCAGCCCTTCAGAGAGCGCGGCCATGGCTACGGTGAGCTTGATGGTGGAGCAGGGCTCGGCGCCGGGTGAGAGCGCCAGCTTCTGATTGACCATGGCGAGAATGCGGCCATTGGATGGATCGATGACAACGGCAGTGCCGTTGAGGTCGCCGAGGGCGTCAATGGCTGCCTGGCGAATGACTGGATCCTCGCCGGCGGTGATATCGCCCGCGCCGACAGGGCCGGCAAGCAGTGAACGGGTGTAGAAGCGCTCGTAATAATGATGACGCGTGCGCAGCGAGGTGCGGCGCAGATGGGCGGAGATCCTGGCGTGGGCCGCGGAGGCGTGGCCGGTGGAGGAATGAACGGCCAGATGCGCAGCGGTTGCGTGCGCCGAGGACGTGTGTGCGGCGGTGGAGGTGCGATGGGCCGCGGAGCGATGGGCTTCGCTCAGGCGAGGCTCGGTGCGGGCATGATGGACTTTCTGCGGAGCGTCCAGGGAGCGCGCGCTGGCGCCGGCACTCAAAGCGACAAGACCCAGCCCCATAGCCAAAACACAAGACGCCTTCATCCGGCAATTACCTTCCCACCTAAGAATTTTCTGCCGTGCGCCGGCCCAGCGGAGGAGCGCACCAGATCTCTTATCGGCAGCGGCCGCGTGCACATCATTCCATAGTGCGGCAACGGCGTACCTGCGTTTCCAATCTGCCTTCTTGTTTTTCTACAGGGGTCTTGCCCTTCCCGCAAGCGCCGCCATGGGCAAACGCCTGCCTCTTGCCTAACTGAAGTTACCTCAGTTTGGTTCCCCGGGTGAGGAGAAGGCGTACAACTTTCAGGTGCCTAACCGTTACTATAAAGGGTCTTGCGCCCTTTTCGGAAACGAAACGCCCCGGCCAAGACTTCAGAACTTCAAGCGGCGAAGAAACGCCGGTACATCGAGATCGCGCTCGGGCTCGGCGGGGCTCTCAGCAAGGACTGCGGGCACAGGCGGTGCGGCCGGCTCCATTGGCTCAGATGCGGCAAGAGCACCCGGGGGGAAATCCCCGGCGTAATCGCGCATGCGTTCGGGCGCGGCGGAGGAGGCAGGCGAGAGACCGGACTCAGCCCTGGACGCCGCGGCAACGGTAATGGTGGTGGCCACAGCAGGCGCGGCGGAAGCAAAGAAGATGGCCTCACTGGGCGCGGACTCCGGCTCTTCCTGGCTCATGAAGCGCGGCTGCGGCGGCCTGGAGACAGTCTCGGGTGCGGGTTCGCGCATCCAGGCGTCGGCAGCGACGACAGGGACGGAACCCACGGGCACGGAGACGATGGGCGTCTCCTCCACATTCAACATGCGCGCACGGCGCTCGGGCATCTGATCGCGGAAGCCGGTGGCGATGACGGTGATCTTCACTTCCTCGCCCATCTTCTCGTCGAGGACTGCGCCGAAGATGATGTTGGCGTCTTCGTGCGCGGATGTCTGGATGAGAGAAGAAGCCGCATTCACCTCGGAGAGCTTGAGCGAGCTGGAACCGGTGATGTTGATAAGGATGCCGCGCGCGCCGTCGATGGCGCCGGCCTCAAGCAGCGGCGAAGCCATGGCCGCCTGCGCGGCCTCCACCGCGCGATTCTCTCCGGCGCGGATGGCCGTGCCCATGACCGCGTGGCCCATGCCGGCCATGGTCGTCTTCACGTCGGCAAAGTCGCGGTTGATGATGCCGGGGATGGTGATGATGTCGCTGATGCCCTGAACGCCCTGGCGCAGCACGTCGTCGGCGATGCGGAAACTTTCGAAGAAGCCCGCGTCCTTGGCCACGGCCAGCAGCTTCTCGTTGGGAATGACGATCATGGTGTCGACGCTCTCGATCAGCTCCTTCAAGCCGCGCTCGGCCTGCTGCAGGCGGCGCTTGCCTTCAAAGCCGAAGGGGCGGGTGATGACGGCCACGGTGAGGATGCCCATTTCGCTGGCGAGCGAGGCAATGACGGGAGCCGCGCCGGTGCCGGTGCCTCCGCCCAGACCGGCGGTGACGAAGACCATGTCCGCGCCTTCGAGGGCCTCGATGATTTTTTCCGAGTCCTCGAGCGCGGCGCGGCGGCCGACGTCAGGATTGGCGCCCGCGCCCAGGCCGGAGGTGAGGCGCACGCCGAGCTGCAGCTTGACCGGGGCTTGCGAGAGCTTGAGCGCCTGCACGTCTGTATTGGCGGTGATGAACTCGACGCCCTCCATGCGGGCCTGGATCATGCGATTCACGGCGTTACCGCCGCCGCCGCCCACGCCGATCACCTTGATGCGCGCGCCGCGCGGCGTCTCCTCGTGATACTGGATGCGCATGACTCCGGCTTCCTTGACTGCTTCCATGGCTGCTCAAGCCTCCTCTGGATTAGAACGCTAAACTTACTTACTTCAGCGTGCACGAAAAACTTCTCCCGGCGCACCAATCTGAAAAACGCGCGCTTCTTAAAAACTGGCGGCGAAGAGCTCGCGGATCTTCGCGCGCAGGCTCGAGTCCTCCGCGGCGCGGGTCATGCGGGTGCGATGCGCGTAGAGAAGCATGCCGACCGCGGCGGCGAATCCCGGATGGGTAAGCTCGGCGGGCATGTGCGAGATGCGCAGCGGCGCGCCGGCGCGTGCCGGAACGCGCAACTGGGTCTCGGTGACATCGAGCAAGCCGGGCAGCAGCGACCCGCCGCCCGTGAGCACGCAGCCGGCTCCGAGCGCGTCAAGCACGCCGCCGTGGCGCAGGCTCTCGCGGACGAAGTACATCAGCTCGCGTGCGCGCGGCTCCAGGATCTCCGCCATGGTGCGCAGAGCGAGCCGCTGCGGCTGGGGTCCCCAAGAAGCGGTGTTTGCTTCCTGGGGCGAGGGATGGGGATTGACGATTTCCACCTCGGCAAGCTGGGGCACGGAGGTGACCACGCAGTTGCCGTACTCGAGCTTGAGTTCTTCGGCCTGCATGACGGGCAATTGCAAGCCGATGGCGAGATCGTTGGTGAAGTGCGCGCCGCCGATGGGAACGGAAGCGGTGTGCGCGGCCGCTCCTTCAAAAAAGACGGCCAACTCGGTCGAGTGCGCGCCGACATCGATCAGGCAGACGCCGAGCTCGCGCTCATCGGCGGAGAGAGTGCACTCGGCGGCGGCGATGGATTCGAGGACGGCTTCGGAGACTTCGAGGCCGGCGCGGTTGGCGCAGGTGACGGTGCTCTGGAGCGCCGAGCCGGAGCAGGTGGCGATGTGGAGGTCGACCTCGAGGCGGGCGCCGATCATGCCCACGGGGTCGAAGATGCCGGGCTGATGGTCGAGGATGAACTGGCGCGGCAGCAGGTGAAGAATCTCGCGGTCGGGCGGGCGCTCCACCGCACGGGCGCGCTCCACGGCGGTGCGTACATCCTCGCGCGTGATCTCGCGCATGCGGCTGCCAAGCTCGAATCCCCCGTTGGTGTTGAGGCCGCGGATGTGCGGGCCGCCGACACCGACGACGCACTCTTCGATGTTGATGCGGGCCACACGCTCGGCCTGCTCGTTGGCGGCGCGAACGGCCCGAGCGGCGGGGCCAAGCTCGGCAATGAGACCCTTGCGCATGCCGGCCGAATCCACGACTCCATGGCCGCGGTAGCGCAGGACGCCTTCATTCACGTCCGCAGCAACGACGCGCGTGTGCGCACTGCCCATGTCGAGAACCACGATGAGGTTGTCCGGCTTCTGGTTCATAAGCTCACACGCCTCCGGCCGCGGCGTGCGCCGGGCGGGTTATCGATTCGGCGTAGTTCCACTGGGCGCTGTTCCACTGGTTATTCCGGTCAGCGTTGTTCCAGGCCGGCGTGAGCGTGGCGCGGGGCGACTCCGCGCGCTTCTTCTTCGCTTCAGGGGATTTGCGTTTCGCGGAAGCAGAACCTCTGCCCTCCGTCCTGGGTCTTGCGGCATCGCCGGAAGCGACCGTCGCGGGCGCGCCGGGCGCGGGCTTCAGGTCCGCTGTGGAAGTGGCGTCGGAGGCTTCCCTGCCCGAAGCCATCTCCAGGACCACCTGCTGGTCGTAGCGCAGATCGACGGCGGCAAGATGCGGATATTGCTGGCGCCACTCGGCGATATGCGCCTTGTAGCGGAGGTAGCGCTCGAGGAAGTGGTCCTCGCCGAAGTGGGCGAGAATGTCGGCGCCCTGCTCGGGCATGAGCACGCGCGCGTCTTCAGGATCGGTAAGGTCGATCTCGGAGATCTGCTCGGAGTAGTGCTGGCCGGTGGAGTCGAGATCGCTCATCATGCGCAGATAAACGGCCATGCGCGCCTTGCGCGAGGGCGCGGGGTCGCCGCGATCGATGCCGGTGATCACGGGAAACGAGTAGTGGTGGCGCGCCATGGCGGCCGGGGCAATGGTGAGCAGAACGCCGTCGGCATCGACGAGGCCGATCTGCTGGCCCATGCGCGTAAAGGCTACGGGCTTGCGCTCGATCACGGAGACGCGAATCTGGTCGGGAAGCAGGCGCATGACGGTGGCGTGCTCGATCCAGGGTATTTGCTCGAGTTGCTTGCGGCGCAGGTCGAGGGGAACGAAGAAGATGTTGCGGCCGATGTCTTCGCCGAAGACGGGAAGCATGTCGGCACGGGTGACTTCGGTGAGGCCGGCGGCCTGAATGTCGGCGGCGCCGTCGATGCGGAAGCGGGCATCGCGCTCGAGGAGATTGCGGAGCATGAGCGCGCAGGTGACCAAGCCGCCGAGAATGCTGAATGCCGCGAGAGCGAGGAAGATGCGTCCGGCTTTGCTGGCCGGGCGCCACCAGCGGCCTTTCGGCGCGGAGGGATGGAAGCGGCGAACCTCCGCCGCGTCGTCGGCGTCCTCCATGCCGACTTCCATGTCGAGGGGCATGCCGGGACTGCCGCGGCGCACGCGCCCTGGCAGCGGCGCCTCCGCGGTGGCGGACTGCATGCGCCGGACGCGCAACTGCGCAGGAGGCTCGTCCTCCCAGAGCATGGGGCGGTTTGAGTAGTTGCCTTGATTCGTCACGCCGGAGCGAGGGTCGTGAGAAGTCGCCAACCTTCAATATAGCCCGGGGTCGGCGGGGTTCTGGCCGGGTGCAGATTGGGGGGAATCCGGGGCGTAACGAGGCGGAGAGAATTTCAGACAGGCGAAGAAGTGAATGCTCCACCGCCTAACAGGCGGTGGCTTCTGGTTACGGCTAGAAGCCGGATTGATCGGCCTGCGGCCGATTACACTACGTTGAAGTCATCGTCTGGCGTCGGAGGCTTTTGCTCCTCGATATATCGCTGCCAGACCTCGTCGGTCACGTTGCCGCTCGTGGCCACCCAATATCCACGCGCCCACAGATGTTGCCCCCAGTACCGCTTGCGCAATCCTGCAAATTCGCTTAACAGCTTGTGCGAGCTCTTTCCTTTCAGGAACTGCACCGCCCGGGACACCGAGATATGCGGCGGAATCCCTATCAGCATATGCACATGATCCCGGTTGATCGATCCCGCATAGATCACCATCTCCTGGCTCCGCGCTATCTCCCGCAACAGCTCCCGGCACCGTTGCCCCACATCGCCCGCCAGCACCTGATACCGATACTTCGTCGTCCACACCAGGTGATACTTACAGTCCCAAACCGTGTGGCTGCCACGCTTGTAGTCTTCCATCCTTCCAAGCCTAGCCCCATCCGTCGCCTGAAGGCGAGGGGTTTACCGATCCCCTATCGGGGACTCTAAA
>DATJRT010000306.1:0-9938 GCA_035504495.1 Occallatibacter sp. | reverse complement strand
CGGCGTCCATCTGACGATTTCGCGCGGCGAATACGTGGCCATGTCCGGGCCTTCGGGCTGCGGCAAGTCCACGCTGCTCTCGATTCTCGGCCTGCTCGATACGCCGACCGGCGGCAAGTATCTGCTCAACGGCAAGCCGGTGGAGAACCTGAGCTTCGGCGAGCGCTCGCGGATTCGGAATCAGGAGATCGGTTTCATCTTCCAGAGCTTCAACCTTATCGGCGATCTCACGGTGGAAGAAAACGTTGAGCTGCCGCTCACTTATCGCGCCGGGATGCCTTCGCCCGAGCGCAAGCGGCGCGTGAAGGAGGCGCTGGAGCGCGTGAACATGGCGCACCGAATGCGGCACTATCCCGCGCAGCTCTCCGGCGGCCAGCAGCAGCGCGTGGCTGTGGCGCGCGCGCTGGCCGGATCGCCTTCGATCCTCCTGGCCGATGAGCCCACCGGCAACCTGGACTCGAAAAACGGCGAGGCGGTGATGCGCCTGCTTGCCGACTTGCACCGGGAGGGATCGACCATCTGCATGGTCACGCACGATCCGCGCTTTGCCCGCCACGCCCAGCGCGAGGTGCACCTTTTCGACGGCAAGGTGGTGAGCGAGCAGGAGCAGAAAAAGATGGAAGCCGAAGCCGAGGCGTGAATCGCGCCTCGGCTGGGGGTTGAGCGTTCGGTTCCGGCAGGGCGCGGTGCTCCCGCCAACGCGCGCCCGGCGCGGGCGAGCTCCGCGGCTCTGGAGCCGCGAAGCTGTTTCTGCAGCGCATGCAGCGCGCACTGAGCGTTGAAGCAGCCGGAACAAAACGCAGGCGAAATAAAGATGCGGGCAAGATCACACGAGCGAAACGTCGAAGAACCGGGGAGGATTGGCGATGAACAAACTGTGGCTCGACATTCAATTCGCGCTGCGCCAGCTGCGCAAGTCGCCCGGCTTCGCGCTTACCGCGGTGCTCACGCTGGCCTTCGGCATCGGGGCCACGACAGCGATTTTCTCTATCGTCGAGGGCGTTCTGCTGCGGCCGCTTCCCTTCTCTGACCCGGACCGGCTGGTGGTGCTTTCGGACATTCTCGAAGGGGCGAAACTGGGCTCGAACGGAGACGCCGGCGTGACTGCGCCGGAGATTCGCGCCTACCGGCGGGGCACGAGCAGCTTTGAGAACCTGGGCGCCTATCAGCCGAGCAGCTACGAGCTTTCCGGCGCAGGCGCACCGGCTCAGATCAGCGCATCGCGGCTGAGCTCGACGATTTTCCCCATCCTGGGCGTTGCCCCGCTGATGGGCCGCACCTTTACGCAACAGGAGGACGACGGCAGCGCGCAGGTGGCGGTGATCAGCTACGCCCTGTGGCACAGCCGCTTTCACGGCGAGACCGACATTCTGGGGCAGAAGATTCTGCTCGACCGCAAGCCTTACGAGATCATCGGAGTGATGCCGCGGCAATTCGAGTTCCCGCTGGTTCCCGGGCAGCTGAACCGGAGCGAGCTGTGGGTGCCGCTGAGTCTCACGCAGGATGAGCTTACGGGCGCGGGGGCGGCAAGCTGGAGCTTTCAGATGATCGGCCGGCTCAAGCCGGGCGTCTCTGCGGCGCAGGCGGAGCAGGACGCGGAAGGCATGGCCCAGGAGATTACGCGCGGCTTTCCTGCGTTCATGGCGAGCCTGCGCATTCGCGCCGTGGTGCATCCGCTGGCCGAAACTATAGTGGCGGGCGCGCGGCCGCTTATTCGCACGCTGTTCTGGGCGGTGGCCGTAGTGCTGTTCATCGCCTGCGCCAACCTGGCGGGCCTGCTGCTGGTGCGCGTGATTCACCGCCGGCGCGAGATTGCAGTGCGCATCGCGCTGGGCGCAACCAGCGCCGCGGTGCTGCGGCAAACCATGGTGGAAACGCTGGTGCTGAGTCTCTCCGGTGGATTGCTCGGTCTCGGGCTAGCCGGCCTGGTACTGCGCGAAGGCATACGTTTTCTTCCCGAAACGCTGCCGCGGGTGAGTTCCATCACTCTTGACTGGCAGGTGGTGGGCTTTGCGCTGGCGGCAGCGGTTCTCACGGGCGCGCTGTGCGGGCTGGTTCCGGCGCTTTCGGCTTCGCACACCGGCGTGAACGATGCGCTCAAGGAAGGTGGGCGTACGGGCAGCGCGGGCGCGGGCCACGCACGCCTGCGTTCCACGCTGGTGGTGGCGGAGATTGCCGTGGCGCTGGTGCTGCTGATTGCGTCAGGCCTGCTGATGCGCAGCTTTGAGAAACTGCGCGCCGTCAACCTGGGCTTCCGTCCGGACCATACCCTGACGGCGTTCTACAACCTGCCGCAGCGGCAGTATTCCACGCAGGCCTCGATCGACCAGTTTAGCGACTCGTTGCTGCGCCGGCTGGAGCAGTTGCCGGGCGTGGAGGATGTGGGAATCTCTGCGCAACTGCCGGGGTCCGGCGCGTATTCAAGCACGGCCTTCCTGGCCGAGGGCTACGTTGCGCCCAGCGGCGAGGGCCTGGATCTCGCCTGGCCGGACCAGGTGATGGGCGATTATTTTGCGGCGGAGGGCATTCCCCTGTTGCGCGGGCGCGCCTTCACACAGGCGGATACGGCCAGGTCGCCCCTGGTGGTGGTCGTGAATCGCCACCTGGCCGAGCATTTCTGGCCGGGCCAGGACCCGATCGGCAAGCGGCTGCGCTGGGGCATGGAGGAGACGCCCACGCCATGGCTGACGGTGGTGGGCGAGATCGGCGACATCAAGCAGAACACACCCGACGCGCCGGTGCGCTACCAGGTCTACCAGCCCTTCAACCAGAATCTGGCATCGTTCGGTGCTCTGGCGCCGGCCGACTCGCTGAACGCGCAGGGCGGCGCCCTTGTACTGCGAACCAAAATGGATCCGGAACAGATGGCCGGCACGCTGCGCGCGGTAGTGCGGCAGATCGATCCGCAGCTGCCGCTCACGCAGGTGGAGTCAATGGACCAAGCCCTGAGCGAGGCCGAAGCACCGCGCCGGTTCAGCGCCGCACTGGTGTCAGGCTTTGCCGCAGCGGCCGTGCTGCTGGCGCTGTTGGGCATTTATAGCGTGATTGCCTTTTCCGCCGCGACGCGGACGCAGGAGATGGCGATCCGGCTTGCGCTGGGGTCGCAGCGCGCGAGCGTGATACGGCTGATCGTGACCTCAGGCGCACGGCTGGGGTTGATCGGATGCGGGCTGGGCGTGGTGGCGGCCATCTTTGCCACGCGCCTGCTGCGCTCGCTCCTGTTTGAAGTGGATCCGCTGGACCCAGCGGTGATGGTGCTGGCGGCGGCGGCAATCTTTGTGCTCGCCCTTGCGGCCTCGCTGGTTCCAGCGCGCCGCGCGGCCGCGGTGGAACCGGTGCGCGCGCTCCGGGGCGAGTGACACCACGCGCAGGAATTCTGCGCAAGGCAGGGAGAATGTACAACCTGTGGCTCGACATCCGCTACGCGCTGCGCCAGTTGCGCGCTTCGCCTGGATTCACCATGGCGGCGATTATCACCCTGGCGCTGGGTATCGGCGCCAACACGGCCATTTTCACCCTGGTGCACGCGGTGCTGCTGCGTTCCCTGCCGGTGGCCGATCCCGCGCAACTCTACCGCATCGGTGACAACGACGACTGCTGCGTGGAAGGCGGCTTTCCCGGCAACGCATCCGACACCGGCGACTTTACGATCTTCTCCTACGATCTTTACCAGTATCTGAAGAAGGCCGCGCCGGAGTTCGACCAAATGGCGGCGATGCAGGCCGGGCAGTGGAGCTGGGCGGTGCGGCGCGGCAACGCTTACGCGAAGTCAATGCCCGGCGAGTTTGTCTCCGGCAACTATTTTCGGACGCTGGGAGTGGGTTCGTACGTGGGCCGCGTGCTTGCGGACAGCGACGATGCGCCCGCCGCGGCGCCCGCGGCTGTGCTGAGCTACCGGGCGTGGCAGGGCGAATTCGCGGGCGATGCCTCCATCGTCGGCTCGACCATTTATATCCAAACGCGGCCGTTCACCGTGATCGGGATTGCGCCGCCGGGTTTCTACGGCGACCGGGTGACGGATAGGCCGCCGGATTTCTGGATTCCGCTGAACACGGAGCCGTACGTACGCGCCGATGTCTCCATCCTGCATCATCCCGAGGCGCACTGGCTTTACCTTGTGGGCAGGGTGCGGCCGGGAACCAATCTGGGTGCGCTTCAGACCAAGCTGACGGCAGCGCTGCGGCAGTGGATCTGGTCGGACCCGAAGATGACGGAGAACAACGGGTCGTCAATCGTGAACAAACAGCATGTGGTGCTGTCGCCGGCGGGCGGCGGAATCCAAAACCTGCAAGAGGAGACGGGCGCGGGCCTGAAGCTGCTGATGATCCTGTCGTCGGTGGTGCTGCTGATCGCCTGCGCCAATATCGCCAATTTGCTGCTGGCGCGGGCCACGGCGCGCCGCGCCGATATTGCGCTGCGCACCGCACTGGGCGCGGGGCGCAGCCGCATTCTGCGCCAGATTCTCACCGAAGCCGTTGTGCTGGCCACGGCCGGCGGCGTCGCCGGCCTGGCGGTGGCGTTCGCCGGATGCCGCACCATTCTTGCGCTTGCCTTTCCCGATGCGCAGAATATGGCCAAAATCGCCAATCCTTCGCTACCGATTCTGGGCTTCGCGTTTCTTGTTTCCCTGATCACCGGAATTCTGTTCGGCACCGCGCCGGCGTGGCTTTCGCTGCGCGCGCAACCGGCCGAGGCGCTGCGCGGCATTGCGCGCACCACGCGCGACCGCTCCTCTTTGCCGCAGCAGGCGCTGGTGATCTTCCAGGCCGCGCTCTCCCTGGTGCTGCTGGCCGGGGCGATTCTCATGAGCAAGTCCCTGGCGCGGCTGGAGCACCAGAACTTCGGCGTCGTCACCGCGAATCGCTACGTGCTGCACTTCGATCCGCAGGGCGCGGGTTACAGCGGGGACCGGTTGCCCGCGCTCTACCGGGAGATTCAGGACCGCTTCTCTGCGTTGCCCGGCGTCACCGCGGTCGGCCTGGCGATGTACAGCCCGCTCGAAGGCGACAACTGGGGCGAGTGCGTGATTCAGCAGGGACACCCGGCGCCGCGGCCGGGCGACCGGTGCGGTTCCACGTGGGACCGCGTCAATCCGCAATTTCTGGAGACGATTGGCGTGCCCATGGTTCGCGGCCGCGGCATCACCGAACAGGACACGGCAACGTCCACGCCGGTTGCGATCGTGAACCAGACCTTCGTGCAGAGGTTCTTTCCCAATAAAGATCCGATCGGGCAGCACTTCGGCATCGATTATCCGCAGTACTCCGGCGCCTGGGAGATTGTGGGCGTCTTCCGCGACTTCAAGATGAACGACCCGCGCAGCCAGGTGCGCCCGGTGTTTCTGCGGCCCCTGGCGCAGCAGTTCACCGGCTACAAGGAACCGGACATGATCTCGACGGAGATCAATTCCATGTTCATGCAGGCCATGGTACTCGACTTCGCCACGCCGCAAAACGATGTGGAGAGCCTGGTGCGCCATACGCTCGCGGGCATCGATCCGAATCTGACGGTGATGGACCTGCGCTCGTTCGATGCGCAGGTGGCAGGCAACTTTACCGAGGATCGCCTGGTGGCCCGCCTCACCACGCTCTTCGGGGCCCTGGCGCTGGCCCTGGCCTGCGTGGGCCTCTATGGCGTGATGTCTTACTTTGTCGCCCGCCGCACCGGCGAAATCGGCATCCGCATGGCCCTGGGGGCAACGCGCCCGAGCGTGGTGGCCATGGTGCTGCGCGGCGCGCTGTGGCAGATCGCCATCGGACTGGCGTTGGGGATACCCGCCGCGCTGCTGGCCGGCCACCTGATGGCCAGCCAGCTTTACCAGGTGCAGGCCTACGACCCCTGGGCCCTGGCCGGCGCAGTGGTGGCGCTGAACATCTGCGCCGCCATTGCGGCCTTTATTCCCGCGCATCGTGCCGCGTCGATTGATCCCATGCGGGCGCTGCGGGTGGAATGAAAATGCGACGAGAAGGATAATTGCCGATGCAGAAAGTCTTTCAAAATCTCCGTTTCAGCCTGCGCATGCTGCGCAAGAATGCAGGGCTGACGGCCACCATGGTCTTTACCCTGGGGCTCGGCATCGGAGCCACCACGGCAATTTACACGGTGGTTTACGCCACTCTCATCGCGCCCATGCCGTATCCGCATCCGGACCAACTGGTGATGGTCTGGTCAAAGATTCAGGGCTTCCGGAACGTGACCGCCGCACAGGATTTTCTTGACTGGCAGGAGCAGAGCAAATCTTTCCAGGGCCTGAAGGCCTTCACCGGAACAAGCTTCAACTTGGCCGGCAAGCAGGAGCCGGAGATGGTTCCGGCGCAGCAGACCACACCCGGCATGTACAGCATGATGGGCGATCGATTCATTCTGGGGCGTGACTTTCTGCCCGAAGAGGGCACGGCCGGGAAGGATCACGTAGCCATCCTGATGAACAAGCTCTGGAAGAGGCTGGGATCCGATCCGAACATTGTCGGCAAGCAGATCATGCTTGACCAGAAACCGTACACGGTGGTGGGCGTGCTCGCGCCGGGCCAGGCCGACAGGCTGGAGCAGGACCTGATTGTTCCACTGGCCTTCACGCCGGATCAAAAGAATCACGATTTTCACTGGCTGCTGGTGATGGGCCGCCTGAAAGATGGCGTGACCCTCAAGCAGGCGCAGGCCGACATGGACGCCGTAACCGCGCACATCGCTCAGGCCAATCCGCGCTCCAACAAGGGGTGGGGGGCGCGCGTCGATCCGCTGCAGAACGATTTTCTGGGCGACAACGTCAAGCTGACGCTCTGGCTGCTGCTGGGCGCTGTAGGCTGTGTATTGCTGATTGCGTGCGTGAATGTCGCCAACTTGCTGCTGGCCAGGGGCACGTCGCGACAAAGGGAAGTTGCCGTTCGCTCAGCCGTGGGCGCCACCCGGGGTGACGTCTTTCAGCAGTTCCTCACGGAGAGCCTGAGCCTCGCGTGCGTGGGCGGAATCGTGGGAATCGGCATCGGCTATGCCATGCTGCGCGGGTTCATCGCGGCGATGCCGGAGAATACGCTGCCCAGCGAGGCAAATCTCGCGCTCAATCTGCCGGTTCTCGCAGTTACGATTGCGGCCACAACGCTCGCCGGTTTGCTTTTTGGCTGCGCCCCCGCGTGGTACGCTTCCCGCCTCGATCCCGCAGAGACTTTGAAAGAGGGCGGCCGCTCGGGCGCCAGCCGGGTCCGCCATCGGCTGCGGCAGGCATTGGTCGTGGGTGAATTCACGCTGGCTCTGGCGCTGCTTGCCGGTGCGGGGCTTGCCATGCACAGCTTCTGGAATCTGAATCACGTGGATCTCGGTGTGCAGACCGACCACATTCTCACCTTTGGCCTGCCCATGAATAAAGGGGTGGATTACACATCCGATCGGATCGTCGCCTACTATCAACAGATCGTGCGCAAGATCGAGTCGACTGTGGGCGTCGAAGCCGCTTCGGCCTCGACCGGCTTGCCTCTCGAAGGAGCCGGCTTCGGGATGCCGTTTACCATCAAGGGCCAGGCGGACTTTGTCGATCCCTCGCAGCGCCCGTCCGCGGACTTCGGCATGGTGACGCCGGACTACTTCAAGACCTTCGGCGTTCGTCTCGTCCAGGGACGGGCCTTCAATGAAGCGGACGATGCCGGCAGCCCTCGCGTCGCCGTGGTCAATGAGCAGTTCGTGCGCCACTTTTTCGCGAACAAGAATCCCCTTGGACAAGTATTGAACGTCGAGCAGATTGTCCCGGGGGTGCAAAAGCTTGGACCTTACCAGGCCTGGGAGATCGTCGGCGTCTATCACGACGTACGCGGAGGATCCTTCGAGCGGCAGCGTGAGGAGATCCTGGTCCCCTTTTATCAGAGCCCCTGGGTTTATGTCGCCGTGGGCGTGCGGACCGCGGGCGATCCCGCGGCCATGACCAAGACAATTGCTGCCGCAGTTCATTCGGTCGATCCCACGCTCGCCCTCGCCGACGTGCGCACCCTCGACCAAATTCGCGACCAGGATCTCTCGGGCGACCGCTTTTCGTTGTTGTTGTTCGCCGGCTTTGCCGCCATCGCGCTGGTGCTGGCGGGGATCGGCATCTACGGCGTCATGGCCTTTGCCGTCGGCGAGCGCACGCACGAGATCGGTGTGCGCATTGCGCTGGGCGCAGGCCGCGGACGAGTATTGCGCATGGTGCTGCGCGAAGGCCTGATGCTGGCCGGCATAGGGCTGATTCTCGGGCTGGTCGCGGCTTATTTTGTGGGCCGGGCGATGAATAGTGCGCTCTACGGCGTGGGCTCGATCGACGCTTCAGCCTTTTGCGCCGTGGGACTCGTTCTGCTGGCGGCTGCGCTTGTGGCCTGCTATTTTCCCGCGCGGCGAGCCGCGTCGGTTGAACCGATGCGGGCGTTGCGGATCGAGTGAAGGAGCCTGAGACTCGACTCAAACTGGAGCAAGGAAATCATGATTGAACTGAAAAATGTGGAACGCAGTTATAAGGCGGGGCACACGGAGACCTGGGTGCTGCGCCGCATCGAGCTCACCATCCGCGAGGGCGAGTTTGTCACCGTGATGGGCCCATCGGGCGCGGGCAAATCGTCGCTGCTCAACGTACTCGCGCTGCTCGACGACGGATGGATGGGCGAGTACTGGTTCGGCGAGACGGGGGCACACACGCTCAACCGCAAGCAGCGCGCCGATCTCGCGCGCCAGCGCATCGGCATGGTGTTCCAGAGTTATCACCTGCTTGACGATCTGACCGTGGCCGAAAACATCGACCTGCCGCTCTCGTACAAGAATCTTCCCGCGAAAGAGCGCCAGGGAATGGTGGCTGACATTCTGGACAGGTTTCAGATTGTAGCCAAAAAAGATCTCTACCCCAACCAGCTTTCCGGCGGGCAGCAGCAACTGGTGGGCATTGCGCGCGCGGTGGTGCACGCGCCCGCGCTGCTGCTGGCCGACGAGCCCACGGGCAATCTGCACTCCACGCAGGCGCGCGAGATTATGCAGCTATTCCGCGAGCTCAACCGCCAGGGAACGACCATTGTGCAGGTGACGCACTCGGATGAAAACGCGCGCTACGGCAAGCGCATTGTCGAACTGCGCGACGGCTGGCTGACGCGCGACGAAACTCTGCATGCAGCCGCCATGGAGGCCAAGTGAAGGAGAACCCTACCCAATTCATTCGAGCAGCAAGGATGAATCTCTGCTCCTCAAAACCGGCCGCTCTGCGCCTCCAATGCATCCTCGCGATTGTGCTTTTGCAGATAAGCTTGGCCTTCGCCGCCGGGCCTGCGCGAGCCCAATCCGCGCCGGCGAATTCGCAGGCAACGCAACCGCCGCCTGCGGCGCCAGCGCCTGCGGTGAACGGCGCTTCGGCACCGCCCCCTCCTCTGGCTCAAGAGATGCAACAGTCAGGCCTGGAAGCGGCCGTCCCCCAGCGTCCATTTCACGTGGACCTTCCGCACTCGCATAATCCGCTCTCACCCTACAAACCCAGCGAGGCGCCGCCCATCGATCTCGCCAACTCACCGCGCCTTGAGAACCTCGTCCGCGACGGGAAGCTCTACATTTCTCTGCGCGACGCCATTGCCCTCGCGATCGAAAACAACCTCGATCTCGCTTACTTCCGCTATAACTTTCCCATCGCTCAAACCGATATCCAGCGCACCAAAGCGGGCAGTCCGGCCAACGGCGTCGATACGGCCATCATCCAGTCTACCCAGGGCGGTTTCGCCTCTTCCACTGGCGGCGGAGGCTCCTCCGGATCCGGATTCTCCGCCGGCAATGGCGGCATCGTCACGTCGACACTCGGCGCCGGAACCAGCGTTCCCTCCTTCGATCCCTTCCTCACCTTCCAGGGCTACGTCGATCACACCGTCACCCAGGAGGCCAACACCTCCCTGGTCGGCACGCCGATTCTGAAAACCAACACGATTGAGGTTCTGTCGAACTTCTCC
>DATJRT010000305.1:0-12465 GCA_035504495.1 Occallatibacter sp. | reverse complement strand
ACGGGACGGCAGCTTACGCATGGGCCAAATTCAGGAATTTTGCTCACTGCGGGGCCACCGTCACGGGCCCGTGATCGAGATTCCCAGAAGTGAGTACGGGGGCACGGCGATGGTTGCCGAGACGCCGGTATTGGATGGGGTCAGCGGCAGGCTCGAAGTGGAGATGGAGTCGCCGTCGACGACCTGATACAGTTGAGCGGCCGGCGCGGCGAAGCCGGGGTTCTCGATGTTCACCGGAACCTGCGTGTAATTGTTCCCGGTCGGATTCACGATGAGGATGGAATCCTGCCGGGCGGTGTAGAAGGCCGTGATCGCAAGACCCGCCTGCAAGGGGAGCGGCGAGGCCTGCGCGGCCATATAACCGCCGTCAGCGATGTCGAGATACTGCGGAGAGGCCATCAACTGGTAGGCGTAGTACTGGGGATAAGGGACGGGACTGCTGCCGACCGAGTATTGGCAGTCCATCTTCGCGTCCCACGTTCCGATGAGGCAGAAATAGGGATAGTTGCTGCCCGCGTAGTAGATCAGCTGCGCAGGAGGCGGCACCTGCGCCGAATAGGCGACATCCAGCAGGTCGGTGACAAACAGGCCGTTCCACACCGGAGCATAGACGGGATCGTTGCGGCAGCAATCTTCGGCTTCCTGCCAGTTGGTGTTGTACTCGGTGACATAGATTGGGGTGTTTGCGCCCCCGGGCTGGCTGCCTGCGGCAACGATCTTCTGCGCGTCCAGATAGACTGACGGCGTAGTTTCCTGCGTCAGCTGGTCGAGAGGGAGGCTGCCGTTGTAGGCATCCCAGGCTGCGTCGATACTCGGTCCGCCGCCGATGTAGTCGTGATAGCTCACAAAGTCCATATAGGGGTAAGTTGCGGCATTCGAAAGCAGGCCTTCGGTCCAGGTTGTATTGAACCCTGCCGAAGCCGGCCCGCCGACGCGGATGGAGACGCCATCCGCTGCCGCCTGCGCCTTCATGGCCACGGCAGCGTCCCCATAAACCTCCAGGTAAGTTCCGAGATTGGAACTGTTGCAAAAGCCGCCGCCGTCCGGTTCGTTCCATATTTCATAGTCCGTGACCTCTCCGGGAAACGCTGAGTCCATATGGGCTACAACCGATGCGGCCAGATCGGCCCAGATCGCCGGGTCGGCGGGCGGAACGTCGACATAATCGGCGGGCACATCGCAGGGATTGGGGTTCGGTTGCAGCCATCCGGGCGTGTACGCCACCACAAGAAGGGCGTGGATTCCATTGGCCTGAAGCGTAGCGATTGAGGAATCGAGCGCGCTCCAACTCGGAGACTGATTGGCGTAGATTTCACTTATATCCGCATAGGTTCTGGAGGTTGAAACCCCTGACGCCGCGAGCAGTCCCGTATCCGCCGAGTTGTGCAGCCAATCGACGTGAGCCGCGCCCAGGTAACCGCTACGGATGGGGTATGTGGTGCTCTCGCGCGTGCCAAAGTCGACATCAACGCCCGGGAAAACCGCCGCCGTTGCCTCGGCGATCCCCTTCGGGCTTTGAAGGAGGACGCTGATCGTGTGGCTGCCCGGCGCGCTCGGAGCGGTGTACGTGCCATCGGCTGAGATCGTGCCCACAGTCGCATTTCCGCCCGCAATCTTATCCACATACCAGGTGGTGCCGGGCGTTGGGATCTCGCAAAGCCGCCCCTGAAAGGATTGCTGGGTTGAGGT
Source organism: Occallatibacter sp. (assembly GCA_035504495.1). Taxonomy (GTDB): domain Bacteria; phylum Acidobacteriota; class Terriglobia; order Terriglobales; family Acidobacteriaceae; genus Telmatobacter. The sequence continues at coordinate 10,776 of DATJRT010000305.1, read as the reverse complement.
CAGCACCGAGACGGTCTCGGGATAGGCGGCCCACGTCGGATCGGCGGTCACCTTGACCGATGTACTCACCGTCAGGCCTTGATCTGCTTCGCTGATTCCTTCAATAGTGTGCGTCCCGGCGCTGGCCGGCGCGGTATAGAGCCCCTGGGACGAAATAGTCCCCGTCTGGCCGCTGCCGTTCTCGACGCCATCGACGTACCAGTCTACGGTGGTGTCAGACAGGTTGGTGACGAGCGCCTGAAACTGCTGTGTGCCGGACGGCAAAACGCAAGGGGACTGCGGGACGATCACGGCGCTGGGCGCGGTGTCTTCCACGACTCCCGTGCCCGTCGTCAGGATCATCTCCGTGCTTCCCGAGGAGGCATTCGTGATGCTGATAACACCGCTGTCGGTCTCAGCCGCAGTGGGCAGATAGGAGACGCTGATGGAGCAACCGGCGCCGGGATTCAGGACTCCGGTGCTGCTTCCGGCAGGGATGCAGTTGGTGGTAATCGGGAATTGCGTGAGCGACGAACCGATGGAGGTGATGTTGACCGAGGTCGACTGCTGATTCACGACCGAGATGGTCTGCGGACCACTCTGCCGGCCAATGATTTGATCGGTGAAGGTGAGCGAGAGCGGGGTTGCCGCCAGGGCGCCGGCTGCCACTCCACTCAGGTTTACCTGTTGCGGCGTGGCAAAAGCGCTGTCGACAATGGACAGCGTCGCATTCTGTTCTCCGCCCGACTGGGGCTCAAACCGCACCGCGATGACACAACTGGCTCCCGGGGCGAGAGAGGCCTGGCAGGTAGTGTCTTCGACGAACTGCGGGTTTGAAGTGGAGATGCCGGAGATTGAGACGGCCTGTTCCTGGCTGTTGCTCAGCAAGAAGAGAGCTGGGGCGCTTTTGGCGCCGGCCGCAAGGTTGGGAAAAGTGTATGCAGCCGGGGTGAGGGTCACGCTTCCCGTACCGGTCCCGCTCAGAGTGACCGATTGCCGAAGGCTGCCGTTCTCCCAAACCGAGAGCGTGGCGCTTTGCGTTCCCGTGCTCGAAGGCGAAAATTTGACCCAGATGATGCAGCTTGCGCCCGCACCAAGATTGGCGCTGCACGTCGTCGTCGGGGTGAATTTCAGACTGGATGTCGTGATGGCTGAAATCGAAAGAGGGATGGAATTGGGGTTGGTCAGCAGAAGAGTTGCCGGGGTTGCACTGCTCCCTATTGCCTGATCCGGGAAGTTGACCGAGGCCGGCGAGAGAACGGCCGTGCCTCCGCTCCCGAACAGGCCCACCGTCTGCGGGCCTCCGGCTGCCGTGTCGTTGATGGTCAGCGTGGCGCTCTGAGTGCCGAAGTTCTGTGGGGAAAACGTGACGGCGATGGAGCAGCTTGCTCCGGCGGCCAGCGAACCGCCGCAGGTATCGGTTTCAGCAAACTGAGTGTTCGAGACCGAGATTCCGGTGATCGAAATGGACTCTGCCTCGTTGTTTGTCAGGGTGACCGATTGGGGCGAACTGCTGCTGCCGATCGCCTGGCTGGGGAATACATATCTGGTGGGAGAGACGGTCGCTGTGCGCGCGCCGACTCCAGACAAGCTCGCAGTTTGCGGACTTTCCGCTGCCGAGTCGCTGATGGTGAGAACAGCGAATTGGGCCCCATCCAACTGCGGAGCAAAGACCACAGAAATTGTGCAGCTTGAGGATGCGGCAAGCTGAGCGCCGCAGGTGTTGGTCTGCGTGAATTGAGCGTTGGAGATGGAGATGCCCGAGATGCTTACGACTGCCTGAGTGGTATTGCTGAGGGTGAAAGTCAACGGGGAACTTACGCCGCCGACCGTCTCCCAGGGGAACGCATGAGAGGCGGGAGTCAGCGTGACGCCCGGGGTTTGCAGGGGGGCGGCGTGGCCATCAAACGGACCGCAGAACAGAAACAGGAGCGTGCTGGCAATCGCAGATCCAAGGCAACCAGCAGGCCGACACCACTGGGTCATTGAAAGTCCGTGCAAATCGAGATCGACCGCCGGCAAACGGTTATCCCAACTTGCGACACATATGGGTGGACCCCGGGGATCGTTGAAAGGCATATTAACTTGGATCCCCGTGCCTGGCAAAGCTCGTTAGTAACGGTATCTTATTGATTAATAGCCGGTATTCTTCCTGGTGATGTGCCGCCCGACTTGCTTTCATCGCGTTCGGAAGCGCCGCCGGGCACGCCTTGACACCGGTCAACGGCACGCGCTCTCATGCGTCTAATGGTTTGATAGTGTGGATCGGAATTCCAATGAGAAATCTTTCTTTTAGCTGCCTTGCCGGCTTGGCTCTCGCCTGCCTTTGCCTGCCCGGCGCGGCCCAGCAGCCGGCTTCGGGCGCGGCTCCGGTTTCGAGTCAGTCCGCGGCCACTCTCCATGTGGATGCCCGGGAAGTTCTGCTGCCCGTGACCGTGCGCGACAAGAAGGGCGCGCTGGTGACCAACTTGACCGCCGCGGACTTCACGCTCAGCGAGGATGGGCGTCCGCAGACCATCAAGAGCTTTTCCGTGCAGAGCAATCTGCCCTTTCTCCTCGGCCTTGAAGTAGACACCAGCCGCAGCGTGGAGAGCGCCATGGACAGTGAGCGCAAGGCTGCGGAGAAGTTCGTCGACCTGATGCTCCCGGCCGATCCCAAGGACGCCAGACAGGGCGACGAGGCCTTCCTCATCCATTTCGATCACGAGGTGGAGCTTCTGGAAGATTTCACCAACTCCCGCGCCAAGCTGGACAAAGAGCTGGACGAGATGGGGCCAAGCTCGGCCGAGCACAACGATCCGCAGGGGCCGGAGACAGGCGACAATGACGGACAGTCGCGCAGCATGCACGGCGGCGGCACGCAGCTTTACGACGCGATCTATCTGGCCGCAGACGATCTGATGAAGCCCAAGACCGGGCGCAAGGCGCTTATCGTCTTTTCTGATGGCGCGGACCGCGGCAGCAAAGAGACGCTCGATGAAGCGCTCGACGCCGCCGATCATGCCAACCTGACGGTTTACACCATCTATTTCAAGGGCGAGATGGAGCGTGATCAGAGCGGCTATCCCGGAGGCGGCCGTCATGGCGGCATGGGCGGAGGCGGCTATCCCGGCGGATGGCCCGGCGGCGGAGGCGGCTATCCCGGAGGCGGCGGACACCGTCGCAGCGAGGAGCAGGTGGACGGCCTGAAGATTATGCAGCAGATTGCCACGCGCACCGGCGGACGCTACTTTGAAGCCAAAAAGAAAGACAACCTCGACGATATCTACAACCAGATTGCCGAAGAGCTGCGCGGCCAGTACCTGCTAACCTACACGCCCGACAAGGTGGACAACGACGGCGGCTATCACAAAATCGCGCTGAAGGCGAAGAACCCCGACCTGATCGTGGTTACGCGCGAAGGCTACTACGCGCCCGGCGGAGAGTCGCAGTAGACGCTCGCCGGGTCCGGTTCCGGCACTATTCGCTGAAGGCCCTGGACAGAGCCATCTCCTCGGGAACCACGATTTCCTCGCGCGTGATCACTTCAAAGCCGCGCAGGTTCGCCTCGCCGAAGGAAGTGGTGATGGCCACGTCGGAGGCATCGCGGCCCACGGCCATCAGCACGCGGCCCACCTGGGGCGCGCTATGGCGCGCATCGAAAGTCCACCAGCGGCCGTCGAGGAAAACCTCGAACCACGCGCTGAAATCCATCGGACCGCGCGTCGGAATGCCGATATCGCCCAGATACCCGCTGGCATAACGCGCCGGAATGTTGAGCGCGCGGCAAAACGTAATCGCCAGGTGCTGGAAGTCGCGGCAGACCCCGGTCCGCTCGGTATAGACGTCGAGCGCGGTCTTGGTCGGCCGCGCCTTTTGATAATCGAAGGCCACGCTGCCATGCACCCAGTCGACGATGGCCTGCACGCGGCCCCATCCCGGCGTCACCTCGCCGAAGAGCTCGGCGGCGATGTTGACGAACCGGTCGACTTCGCAATACCGGCTGCTGAGCAGATACTGGAGCACGGAATGGGGCAGGTCGCCCACCGGCGTCTCCCGCGCGCGCTCGTTCACCTCGTCCGGGCGGCCCGAATCCCGGATCACCGTGGAGCTGCCCAGCCTGAGCCTGCCTGCGGGCGCAACGAAGCGCGTGCAGCGGTTGCCGAATGAATCCAGGTAGGCGCCGATGTGCAGACGAGGCTCGGTGAACAGGTCGTCCGGCGCAAGCAAGTCCCACTCGCGCGTGGGATGAACGTTGAGCATCGCGATCATGGCCGTTTCCGCCGGCAGATCGAATTGAATTTCAAAACCGATTCGGATGAGCATCGTTGTACCTGCGCCTCCTGCATCCCTGCTGCATGGGTTCAGGCGCCGGCCGAAGAGACGGCGGGGAATCCAGAGTGTTAGATGCGGTCCGTGTTCAGACGCACGGGACCGAACGTGTAATTGTACGCCTTTACGGGTTGTGGAATTCTTCCGGCCAGGAGGCTAGTCGATCGGATTGAGCACCGGCTTCAATCAGGTGACGGAAGGCCGGGGCGGCCATTCCTGTTCCCATGTGGGTAACGCATGCAGAATCATGCAACGGGATGAAAACAACATCTGTCGCCACTACATCAGCCATCAGCGCATCAAGATGCCGGGGCGCATCCAAGCGCCCGAGAGGCTCGCAATCCCTCCAGCGAGCGAACCCTTTAAGCAGGAAAATTCCTCAATGTTATCTAGAGTCCGCGCCTGCCTGATCGCCGCCGTCTGCACGGCGGCGGTTGTCGCGCAATCCTCCAAATCTGCAATCGCCGCCCCTGTTGCCTATGCGTTCGTATCCACGGCCAACCCCAACAACGTTTACAGTCTGGCCGTTTCTTACAACGGCTCGTTCACGCATGTGGGAACGGCTTCGTCTCCAGCCTCGATCTACCACCTTTCCGTGACCAAGCAATTCCTCTTCGGCATCGACAACGCTTCGAATATCTACAGTTACTCGATCTCCTCTACCGGCGCGCTGAAGCTGGTAGCAACGACGGATAAGGTGAACGCGCGGCTACTTCGACCCCGCGTGCACCTCGCCCTGCTTTTCTTCAAGCGCGGCCTGCGCTGCCGCGAGGCGCGCGGTGAGCAAGCGGAACGGTGAGCAGGAGACGTAATTCAGCCCGATGCGGTGACAGAACTTCACGCTCTCGGGATCGCCGCCGTGCTCGCCGCAGATGCCCACCTTCAAGTTGGGCCGCGTGCTGCGTCCCTTCTCCACCGCGCCCTTCACCAGCTGGCCCACGCCCGCCTGGTCGAGCGTGGCGAAGGGGTCCTGCTTGAAGATGCCGAGCTTGAGGTACGCAGGCAGAAAGTTGTTGATGTCGTCGCGTGAGATGCCGAAGGTGGTCTGCGTGAGGTCGTTGGTGCCGAAGCTGAAGAACTCGGCTTCTTCGGCGATCTGGTCGGCGGTCAAAGCCGCGCGCGGCAACTCGATCATGGTGCCGACCATGTAGTCGACCTTGACGCCTTTCGCCTTGAAGACTTCTTCGGCGACGCGGCGCACGATGGCCGTCTGGTTGCGCATCTCCTCAATGGAGCCGATGAGCGGAATCATGATCTCCACGTGCGGATCGCCGCCCTTCGATTTCACCTGCACCGCGGCCTCGAGAATGGCCTGCGCCTGCATCTCCGTAATCTCAGGGAAGGTGATGCCCAGCCGGCAACCGCGCAGGCCGAGCATAGGGTTCATCTCATGCAGCTCTTCCACACGCGCCAGCAGCGTGCGCAGCTCCTTGAGCTTGGGCGACTTCGGCTTGGTCTCTTCGAGCCGGGCGATCTGGACGAGCAAGTCTTCGCGCTTGGGCAGGAACTCATGCAGCGGCGGGTCGAGGAGGCGGATCGTTACCGGCAATGACTCCATGGCCTTGAACAGGCCGACGAAGTCCGCGCGCTGCATGGGCAGCAGTTTCTTGAGTGCGGCCCGTCGATCTTTTTCGTTGTTGGCGAGGATCATGGCGCGCATGTGCTCGATGCGGTCTTCGGCGAAGAACATATGCTCGGTGCGGCAAAGCCCGATGCCTTCGGCGCCGAACAGTCGCGCCTGTTTGGCGTCGCGCGGAATATCGGCGTTGGCGCGGATGCGCAGGCGGCGCAGCGGGTCGGCCCAGCTCATGAACTTGACGAGATCGGGATCGTCGGGCTGGGCGTCCAGGGTTTTGAGTTGTCCGGCAATCACGCGGCCGGTGGTGCCGTCGAGCGAGAGCCAGTCGCCCTGCTGGTAGGTGCGGCCTTTTACGCGCAGTTCTTTTTTGGCTTCGTCCACCGTGCAGTCGCCCGCGCCGGCCACGCAGCACTTGCCCATGCCGCGCGTCACCACGGCGGCGTGCGAGGTCATGCCGCCGCGCGAGGTCAGGATGCCGTCAGCCACTTCCATGCCGGCAATGTCTTCCGGCGTGGTCTCGCCGCGCACCAGGATGATGGACTTGTAGGAGCCGTTCGCGTGGTGTTTCACCGCTTCCTCGGCGGTGAAGACGATCTGGCCCACAGCCGCTCCCGGCGAAGCGGGCAATCCGGTTGCGAGCACTTCGATCTTCTCGCCTTTTTCGACCAGGCGCGGCACCAGGAAGTCGTATAACTGGTTCGCCTCCACGCGGTGAATCGCTTCTTCCTTCGTGATCAGCCCCTCGTTCACCATGTCGATGGCCACGCGCACCGCGGCCAGGCCGGTGCGCTTGCCGTTGCGCGTCTGCAGCATGTAGAGCTTGCCATCCTGGATGGTGAACTCGAAATCCTGCATGTCGCGGTAGTGCTTTTCCATCTTGCCGGTGATGTCTTTGAGCTGTTCGTACACTTTGCGATTCGCGCGCTCGAGCTCGCTGATGGAAAGCGGCGTGCGCACACCGCTCACCACATCTTCGCCCTGCGCGTTCATCAGGTACTCGCCGAAGAATTTGTGCTCGCCCGTGGCCGGATTGCGCGTAAAGCCCACGCCCGTGCCGGAATTCTCGCCCAGGTTGCCGAAGACCATGGCCTGCACGTTCACAGCGGTGCCGAGCCAGTCATCGATGCGGTTGATGCGGCGATAGGTCTTGGCGCGCTCATTCTGCCAGCTGCGGAAGACGGCGTCGCGCGCGGCCGTGAGCTGGTCGAGCGGGTCCTGCGGAAAGTCCTTCCCGGTCTCCTTCTTCACCAGCTTCTTGTACTCGGCAATGATCTTTTGGAGCGCCTCGGGCTTGAGTTCGTAATCGAACTTCACCCGCTCGGCGGCCTTCACACCGTCGAAGATGTGCTCGAATCTCTTCTTGGGAATATCGAGAACCACATCGCCGAACATCTGAATGAGCCGGCGATAGGAGTCATACGCAAAGCGGGGATTGTTGCTGCGCTTGGCCAGAGCCTCCACGGCCTTGTCATTGAGGCCCAGATTGAGGATCGTGTCCATCATGCCGGGCATGGAAAACTTCGCGCCGGAGCGCACGCTCACCAGCAGGGGATTCTCGCCCGCGCCCAGCTTCTGCCCCTGCAGCTTCTCGAGCTTCTCCAGCGCGGCCAGCATCTCCATGTCGATCTGCGGGCTTGAGGCTCCGCGCATATACTCGCGGCAGGCTTCGGTCTGGATGGTGAATCCCGGAGGTACAGGCAGGCCGGCGTTGGTCATCTCCGCCAGGCCCGCGCCCTTGCCGCCGAGCACGTCTTTCATCTTGCCGTTGCCGTCGGCCTTGCCGTCGCCAAAGAAGTACACATACTTGGTCGCGCTCGCGGTCTTGTTCGACTCAGCCAGCGTTGGTTCCAGAACGCGCTGCGTCATGGAAAAATCCTCCGTCCATTAAAATTGCGCGGGCAGATCGACAGGAAAGGGTGGCGAACAGAGGCTCAACGACTTGAATTCCAGGCGGCCGGACTGAGCGTGCGCGCGGCATCCAGACTTAGGACTGCGCCATGCGGCTGTCACACTATCAATAGCGATTCAAGTATACGATTGCCTGTGCCATTCGTCACAGTCCCTCAAGCGCCGCCGCAGCCGGGAGGCCGCGCGAATTCGCATTTTGGGACGCACGCAGGAGAAATTTTCTGCGAAAGGCGCGAATCAGGCCGCGCTCATCTCCATGCGCAGGCTGGGGCACGGGGAATCCTGCTCGCCCCGAGGAGCGAGAATCCGCTCCAGCCCCACTAGTTGAAGAATCTCCTCGACATGCGCCTTTGCGTGACTTACAGCAAAGGAATGCCCGGCCTCCGCAGCCAGGCGATAGAGGGTGATGAGCGCAGCAATGCCGGCCGCATCGATTCGTTCCACGCCGCTCAGCTCGAGGGTGAGGGACCGGCTGCGCACCAGCGGTTTCAGCCGCTCCAGAAGCGCCTCCTCCTGCCCACGCACCAACTCGGTCATTTCGGCCATCTCGATTTCGATCCTTTCCCGATCCTTTGACGGATGAATGCTCATAAGAAAACCTCCTACTCTCGCTTGCTCCCTGCATCGCCATCAAAGCAAGCGACGTATTCATTTGTCTGCCCCTGGAAGTTGCACGCCGCCAGCCAAACTCTACGCCAGGAGAATATGCTGATTTGTAAGGGGAAATGTGGTTCTTTGATCTCCCCTGTTCGATGTTTGGTGTGCGCTTTCGATTCCGGCGTCCGCAAATGAACAGTAACTCTCTATACGCAAGGATGGGTACTTGAGTTCCATGCCCGTTTCCGAGCCCGGCTCAAACCACTCATCTGCCGCGAGTTTGACCCGCGAGCGGGCGCGCACTCTCGCCCACGATGCGGGATTCTCCGCAGCCGGCCTGGTTGCGCTGCCGTATGCGGAAGAAGCGCGCGACGCAAATCGCTTTGAGCAGTGGATCGGCGAGGGCCGCGCGGGCACCATGCATTACCTCATGCGCGCTGCAGAAAACGGCCGCCTCGTTCGCGCGCGCGTAGGACTTCCCTACCCCTGGGCACGCTCGGCGCTGGTGTGTTTCGCGCTCTACAACGCGGCGCAGCCGCTCTCCACAGATCCGGCGCCCGAGGGCGCGGGTTGGATTGCGCGCTATGCATGGAGCCGTCGAATCGATGAGCATGGCAAGCACCGGCCCAGCGATTATCACAAGGTGCTGCTCAAGCGCCTCAAGATACTCGATGCGCGCCTGCGCGTGGAGTTCGGCGCATTTGAATCCCGCGCGTATGTTGACACCGGCCCTGTGGTTGAGCGCTCCCTCGCCGTGGCCGCGGGACTGGGATGGACGGGAAAAAATACCTGCCTCATTCATCCGCAATTGGGCTCGTTCGGATTTCTCGCGGTGCTGCTGACGTCGCTCGAAGTCAGCCCCGAGAAGAATGCAGCGGAGACGGTTCCCGACCGCTGCGGGAGCTGCACGCGTTGCATCGAGGCTTGCCCGACGGGCGCGCTCGATGTTCCCTACCAGATGGATGCTGCGCGCTGCATTGCTTATCTCACCATCGAGCACAAAGGCCCCATTGACGAACAGCTCGCGCCGGGCATGGGCCGTCAGGTCTTCGGCTGCGACATCTGCCAGGATGTGTGCCCCTGGAATAAAAAAGCGTTGCGCCATGGGTTCATGGCGGCGGATTCTGAGCTCGCGCCGCGCGCAGAGCTGGTGAATCCCGCGTTGGAATGGCTGGCCTCGCTCGACGAACAGGCCTTCGAACGCGCGTTCAACGGCTCGCCTGTGCGCCGTGCGGGCTTCTGCGGCCTCCGCCGCAATGTGGCCATTGCCATGGGCAACAGCGGATCGCAGCGTTTTCGTGCGTGCCTGGAGGAATGGGCTTCGTCCGCCGACGAGGGCCTGCGCGCAGCCGCGCGTTGGGCGCTCGAAAAACTCAATCGCGCCGCGCCTCCGGATGGTTAAGCGCACCTCGCTCCGCGCGAGCCCGCTCACCGGCTATCCTTGAAGCAGCAATTCCGTCGAATCTGGAATCGCGTGGGAGGGTTTGCGCTTGCCGGAAAAGGTGCAATCCGGCGTGCCGGCTGAAAGCATGCCGCTCGAAACCAAGCTGGGCGGCGCGCCTGCGCCCAAGCCGGCCACGCAATCCAAGTGGTTTCAATGGCGCCGGCAGGGCACCGCGCTCATCGCCTATCTGCTCGACAGCGAGGTGCACACCTTCGCCTTCAGCGTGGCCGCCAACGCCATCATCTCCTTCATTCCTTTCGTGGTGCTTCTATACACCATGGCGCTCTCGGTCTTTCACTCGCAGGCCATGAGGGGCGTGGTCGATGACATGGTCAACTACTATCTGCCCTCGGCCACCCACGACAAGGGTTGGGTGACGCGCACCATCTTTGCCGAGGCCGTGTTGCCGCTGCTCAAGCGCCACGGTGCGCAGCTCTTTTCGCTGGTCATGATTCTAATCTCCTGCACGGGAATCTTTCTGCCCCTGGAGGTGGCGCTGAATCAGGCCTGGGGCGTGAGCAAGAGCCGCAACTATCTCTTTAACCAGGTCATCGCCTTCGGGCTGGCGCTGCTGATGGTCGCCCTGGCCATGGCCAGCATCTTTTTGAATGAGACCGCGCAGTCCATCCTGACCATCCTCTTTTTCCATCACATTGACAACTTCGTTTTTCGCGGCGTGAGTTACCTGTGGCTTTCCACCACTACCGGCATCGCCGCCATCGTCTTCTTCTTTTTCATTTACTGGCTCCTGCCCAACCGCAGGGTTCCCTGGCGTCCGGTGCTGCGCACGGCCGTGGTCACCGGCATCGTGTGGCTCAGTGCGCGCGCCATCTACGCGGCCGTTTTGCCGCACCTTGACCTCGAGTCCATCTACGGGCCATTCTTCATTTCGGTAGGCCTGCTGTTCTGGGCTTATATCTCCGGCCTGATTCTCTTTGCCGGCGCGCAGTTCAGCGTC
>DATJRT010000304.1:0-3351 GCA_035504495.1 Occallatibacter sp. | reverse complement strand
GTGTGGGGGAAGTTGAGGATGTCGCCTTTGCCCACGGTGGACTCGTAGGCTTTGAGGGCGACGCCGATCAGGCCCACGATGCCGCCGGCGGCGATCAGCCCCGAGGCGAAGAGCGAGCCGGGCGAGATTTCGCTTTCGGCTTCTTCGGCGTGGCCGGCGCGTCGGGCGGCCAGATCGACCAGGCCGCGGACGAGGCCGCCGACGAAGATGGGCAGCGTGGTGCCGATGGGCAGATAAGCGCCGACGGCGAAGGGCAGCGAGCGGATGCCGAGCAGCTCCACGGCAAGGACCATCGCCACGCCGATGAGCACCAGTCCCCAGGGCAGTTTTCTACTCAGGATTCCATTGATGACGGTGGCCATGAGGCGGGCCTGCGGCGCGGGTGCGCTGGCCGAGCCGATTCCCTGAATCCAGTGGACCTCGATATGACCGGTTGCGGGCGCGTAGAGATACTTGCCGTCCTGCAACTCGGTCGAGCCGATGGCGTTGAGGAGGATGAACTGGGATTTGTAGCGGGTGGTGAAGGTCTTGCCATCGGCCGATTGGACGCGGAACTGATTGGGCAGGTGGTGCATGTCGGTCTGGATGGTGACGCCGGGGTGTGGCGCGCTGAGGTTCCAGGGCTGCGAGGCGGCGTCGAATTCCTGCAGGCCCGTGTTCATGAGGTTGAGGGTGAAGCCGATGACGACGGTGGAAACGACCACGCCGATGATGAGCGCGATCTGCTGCAGGCGCGGCGTGGAGCCCACGATGTAGCCGGTTTTGAGGTCCTGCGAGGTGTCGCCGGAGTTGGAGGCGGCGATGCAGACCACGCCCCCGATGGTGATGGCGAGCGCGCCGAATGCGGGCGCGGTCCAGCCTTCAATGAGGAAGACGGCGGTGGTGGCCATGAGCGTGGCAATGGTCATGCCGCTGACAGGGCTGGCCGACGAGCCGACGATGCCCACGATGCGCGAGCTGACGGTGACAAAGAGAAATCCGAAGACCACCACGAGCAGCGAGGCGGCGAGATTGGCGGCCCAGCCGACGAAGGCGCCGGGGACGGGCTTGAACTCGAGAAAGAGGAACATGCAGGCGACGATGAGCAGCGAGCCGATGATGACCACGCGCATGGAGAGATCGTTTTCCGTGCGGATGGGCGCGGCCTGCGCGGCCGCTGCGCCGGGGCGCATGGTTTTGAGGCCGGCGGTGAGCGCGCCCCAGATGGTGGGCACGGTTTTGATAAGGGTGATGAGGCCGGCCGCGGCCACGGCTCCCGCGCCCATGGGCTTGATGTAAGTGGACCAGAGGTCGCCGGGGCCCATCTGCGCGATGGGAACGATGCCGGGATAGACGGGATGGTTGAGGTCTTTGCCAAAGAAGTAAATGAGCGGCATGATGACCAGCCAGGAGAGCACGCCGCCGGCGAAGAGGACGCCGGCCACGCGGGCGCCGATGATGTAGCCTACGCCGAGATACTCGCTGGTGGCCTCGGCGTTGATGGAAGCGCCTTTGAGGATGTGCTGCGGGCCGAAGTCGGGGCGGTATTCGGGCTGGCCCGGCCAGGCGCGGAAGAGATTGTCGTTTTGGAAAAGCGTGTAAAGGCTGCCCAGGCCGAGGCCGAGAAAGACGCGGCTGGCCAGGCCGCCGCCTTTTTCGCCGGCGATGAGCACGTCGGCGCATGCCGTGCCTTCGGGATAGGGAAGGACGCCGTGCTCCTGCACGATGAGTTGGCGGCGCAAGGGAATCATGAAGAGGACGCCAAGCCAGCCGCCGATGAGCGCGAGCATGAAGATGCGCGAGTACTCGAGATCGAAGCCGAGAAAGACGAGCGCCGGGAGGGTGAAGATGACGCCGGAGGCGATGGACTGGCCGGCGTTGCCGGTGGTCTGGACGATGTTGTTTTCAAGGATGGAGGCGCGGCCGAGGACGCGGAGAATGCTGATGGAGAGCACCGCAATGGGAATGGAGGCGGCCACGGTGAGGCCGGCGCGCAGGCCCACGTAGACGGTGACGGCGCCGAAGATGAGGCCAAAAAAGCAGCCCAGCAGGATGGCGCGCAGCGTGAACTCGGGCGGCTTTTCGTGGGCGGGAACAAAGGGCTGGAAATCGGCCAAGTGCGTCCTCCGGGTGAATGCGGAAACTATACCAGTAGAATCCTGAAGGGCGAGTGTAGCAGCGCAGGGCGGGAAATTGACAGGGGATTTGGCGAATGACGCCGTGCGCGCGTAGGGTAGTGTGCATCGCGCGCATGGCATGGGACGCGGTGCGGCGCGAAAGAATGAATCTGAGGAAGCACATGGCCGATTCCGTAGTTGCCGCCATACCGGGTTCTGCCGCAGGGAGCAGCGCGGCATCCGCGCCGGCCAGACGCCTGGCCTCGCTCGACGTGCTGCGCGGGCTGACCATCGCCTTCATGATCCTGGTGAATAACAACGGCGGGCCGGGCTCGTGGAAAGAGATGAATCACGCAGCGTGGAACGGGATGACGGCCACGGATCTGGTTTTCCCCACGTTTCTCTTCGTGGTGGGCGTGTCGATTGTGTTTGCAACCGAGGCGCGGCTGGCGCGGGGCGCCACGCGCAAGCAGCTTGCGGGTCATGCGGCGGTGCGCGCCGTTGTCCTGTTTCTCTTCGGGATGGTGGTGAACAACTATCCTTACTTCCATTGGGAGCACATGCGCTTCTACGGCGTGTTGCAGCGGATCGCCATCTGCTATCTGATCGTGGAGCTGTTTTATCTGTGGGATCGGCGCGTGTGGACGAAGGTGCTGGCGCTGACGGTTGCGCTGCTTGGCTACTGGGTGCTGGTGCGCTGGGTTCCGGTGCCGGGCGCGGGCATGCCGGTGCGCGACGTGCCGTTTCTCGACCAGAACCAGAACATTGTGGCGTGGGTTGACCGGCAGCTCATGCCCGGCCATCTCTATGAAGATTGGCCTGCGCACGATGCGCGCGACCCAGAAGGACTGCTGAGCGACATTCCTGCCCTGGGCACCACGCTGATGGGGTTGCTGGCGGGGATGTGGCTGCGCGGGCGGCGTTCGCCCCGGGCGAAGGCGGCGGGGATGGCCGCGGCCGCGGCGCTCTCCATGGCTGCGGGCTATCTGTGGTCGATCGAGTTTCCGCTGAACAAAAAGATGTGGACGAGCTCCTATGTGCTGGCGGCGGCAGGGTGGTCGCTGGCGCTGTTTGCGCTGCTTTACTGGGCGATGGAGGCGCGCGGCTGGGGCAAGAAGGGCGCGGGGCGCGCGCTTGCGTGGCCCTGGCGGGTCTTCGGCTTGAATGCGATTGTGGCGTACATGGTGAGCGAGCTGCTGCCGGGAACCCTCGACCTTATCCGCTTCAACGCAGACGGGCGTGGAACCACGCCGCT
>DATJRT010000303.1:0-16281 GCA_035504495.1 Occallatibacter sp. | reverse complement strand
GTCGACTGGTCGCAAGCGCAGCCGGCGTTCGCGCAAAATGTGGGCATGCTGGCCAATCCCAATGCAGGCGCGGGTGAGCCGACGCCGGAGAGTGAAGAAGCGCGGCTTGAGCCGCTGGTGGTGCCCGGCGGCGTGAGCGAGGCCACACGCGCTGCCGCCTTGCAGGAGTGCCAGGCGCAGATCACGCAGGATGCGTCTCTTGTTCGTCCCGTCTCCGCGCGGCCGCAGAATCGCGCCAAGGCGGCAACAGCTCTCGAGCGCCAGGATCAGGTGCTCGCCGGATTGCTCCTCGGTTCGCCGGAGTTTCAGAGGCGATAGCGGGGCTCGAGGGATAGCGGAGTTGGCGGAGTTATAGTGCGATCCCACCCCGGCCGCAAGAACAAGAACGCGGCGCCCAGAGGGCGCCCAGGTGGAGCACCCGATTTAGAAAGGCCACTCAGGGAGTTCATGGGTTGAGGAGTTCACCATGCGCATGAATCGTCGCTTCTTTCTTCACAAAGGCGCGGTCGCCGTCGCCGGCACCGCGGCCATCCCCAGCTTCCTGGTGCGCAGCGTGCTGGCGGAAGCCCAGGCCGCGCCCAATCGCCGCCTGGTGGTCATCTTCCAGCGCGGCGCGGTCGACGGCCTCAATGTCGTCGTTCCTTATCGCGAAAAGAACTACTACTCCATGCGCCCCACGATCGCGATTCCACAGAACCAGGCCATCGATCTCGATGGCTTCTTCGGACTGCATCCTTCACTTGCCGCGTTCAAGCCGCTTTATGACGAGGGGCACCTGGCCATTGTGCACGCAGCGGGCTCGCCGGACATGAGCCGCTCGCACTTCGACGCGCAGGACTACATGGAGTCCGGCACCCCGGGCGTGAAGGGCACGGAAGACGGCTGGCTGAACCGCGCGTTGCAGGCGGAAGACTTGCTTCATCGCTGCGCCGGCACCTGCGAGCACACCGCCTTTCGCGCGCTGGCTCTCGGTCCCGACGTGCCGCTCACACTGGCCGGCAAGATTCCCGCCATCGCGCTCAACAACGTGAACGGCTTCACCATCGCCGGCCGCGGACCCGCGCCTTCACCCGCAGCCAGCGCGTTCGAGGCCATGTACGCCGACTCCGGCGACCAGATCTTCCACTCCGCCGGCGACGAGACTTTTGAGGCCGTGAAGATGCTGCGCGCGGCCAATCCCGCGCAATACCAGCCCGCGCCCGGCGCGAATTATCCCAACTCCGAGTTCGGCAACAGCATGAAGCAGATTGCGCAACTGCTCAAGGCCAACCTTGGCGTGGAGGCCGCGTTTACCGACGTGGGCGGCTGGGACACGCATCACGCGCAGGGCGGCGTAAACGGGCAGCTCGCCAACCGGCTCGGCGATTTTTCCGCGAGCCTGGCCGCTTTCTGGCTCGACCTGGGAGACGAAGCGGAAAACGTCACGCTGGTCACGATGTCAGAGTTCGGCCGCACCGCGCACGAGAACGGCACCGGCGGCACCGATCACGGCCACGCCAACGCCATGTTCGTCCTCGGCGGGCGAGTGCAGGGCGGCAAGGTGTACGGCAAGTGGCCCGGTCTCGCCAACGAGCAGCTCAACCAGGGCCGCGATCTAGCGCTCACCACCGACTATCGCGCCGTGCTGGCCGAGGTGCTCACGCACACGCTGGGCGAGGAGAATCTCGAATCGGTCTTCCCCAACGCCGGCCTCGACCCTAGCCGCTTCCTGCGTTTGGTTTAGCAGCCGCACGCAATTCCCGCTCGACTGCCTTTACTGCGAAAACAGCGCACGCACGGCCTCTTGCGCACCGCTCAACTTTCGCCGCGTTTTACGCAAGCGCGCTATAATCGGCGCAGATCAACGCTATCGTCTGCACGCACGAGCGCTCCTGTGAAATCATTTCGATTCCTTCTTTCCCTCTTCGCGATTTCCGTTTCCATGCATTGCGCGGCGCAGAGCGCAAATCCGCCGGCGCAAACTCCATCGGCAGCAGCCCCGGCCCCATCTCCTGCCGCTCCGGCGCAGGCCCCTGCAGGCTCGCTTGAATTCGATGTAGCCACGGTCAAGCCTTCTGCTCCGCTTGACATTGCCCAGCTGCGCGCGGACATGCAGGCGGGCAAGCCCCCGCGCCTGGGCCCGCACGTGGACGCGGCGCGCGCCGAGTACATTTACATGACCCTCAAGCAGCTCATCGCCATCGCCTGGCACGTGAAGGAGTACGAGATCGAAGGCCCATCTTGGCTGGGCGAGGAGCGCTTCGACATCGAGGGCACGCTTCCCGCGGGCGCCAGCAAAGACGATGCGCCGGCCATGCTCAAGGCCCTGCTTGAGGATCGCTTCAAGCTCGAGGTCCATCCGGACACAGAGGAGCGCAAGGTGCTCGCACTGGTGGTCGGCAAGGACGGGCCGAAACTGAAAACCTCTCCGCCGCCCGCCGCGTTCGACGTGAATGCGCCGCTCAAGCCGGGCGAGCAGCAGATGGACGGACCCGACGGACCGGTGCGCATCCTGCGCAACCCCGACGGATCGATGACGATCAACCTGGGCGACCGCGGCGTAGTGACCAATCGCTTCGATATGCAGGCGCAGTGCCTACGCATCGAGTCGAGCGGCGTCACCATGGCAGGCTTTGCGGAGATCCTCACGCGCGTGCTGCAGGTGGGCAACACCGGCGGGCCGCTGGTGGTGGACCAGACCGGCCTCAAGGGCTATTTCGAGGTGGAGACCGAGATTTCGCTCGCCGATCTCATGGGCAGCGCGCGTGCTTTCCGTGGGCAGCCGCCGGCTGCGAGCGGCGGCGCGGCCACCGCCTCCGGAGCACCCACACCCTCCGATCCCGCGAGCGGCCAGACCGTTTTTGCCTCGGTCGAGAAGCTGGGGCTCAAGCTCGAGGACCGCAAGGCCCCGGTAACGGAGCTGGTCGTGGACCACGCCGACAAAACGCCCACGGAGAACTGAGCGGCAGTTAATACAGTCCCGGAATCAGCCGCTTGGTGCTGCGGCTATAGTCTTCGTAATCGGCGCCGAACGCTAGGCGGAGCGCGACCTCTTCAACATGAATGCGATACAACACAGCCAAGGTCGGCGGAACGAGGAGAACCGCAAAGCATGCCCATGTGCGCGAGTGCAGGGCCAGAGCCAGGAGTATCAGTTCCAGACCGAGGTAAGAAGGATGACGGACGAATCTATAGAGTCCGCGTCGCTCCAGACTCTGCCCGGCGCGCAGGGCTACGTTCGCGCTGAAGGCTCGGCCCAGCGTAACGATTGCCACGGCACGAATCCCCAAACCAAGAATCAAGATCCCAAAGGCCACGGGCCGCAGCCAGCTATAACTCCCCGGCATGTCGACGGGGAAAATTTTGTGCATCCATCCATCGATCCAACTTGAGGCAATGATCACGACCCAGAGCAGGATCTGTGTTCCGCGGTCTTGTATCTTGCCCTGCCCCCGGCGCGTTGTTGTGATCACGGCGACGAGGATTTCGCCCACGACCCATACTTTGGTCAGTACACCAAAAAAGAATTCGAGATTCATGAACGTCCATCATCAGGCGAGAATGATTGGGAATTCCATCAAAAATTCCTAGACCGTCCTGATTTTATCAGCCTCTTGCAGAACCCTTCGACTTCGCTCAGAGCACGCTTTGAAGCCTCGCCCTTTTGAAACCATCTATCGCCTCATCCCAATATTCTCTGTTCTCTATTCTCTATTCCCTGCATTTCTCACTCCGCCCGCAGCGCCTCGGTCGGATTCACGCCGGCGGCACGGTACGCGGGCAAAAAGCTTGCCGCCATGGCTGCGCCCGCAAGCACCAGCGCCACGCAGGCGAAGGTGGGCGCATCCCACGCCGCCACGCCGAAGAGCAGCTTGCGGATGAGCAGCGACGCGTCCACCGAGCAAACGAGTCCGATGCCGATTCCAGTTGCAGTCAGGCGGCCGGCCTGGCGCATCACCAGCGCGTAGACCGCGCTGCGCTGCGCCCCGAGGGCCATGCGCACGCCGATCTCGCGCGTGCGTCGGCTCACCGAGTACGCAATCACGCCGTAGAGGCCCACCACGCCGAGAATGAGCGCCATGGCCGCAAAGCAGCCCACCAGCCAGGCGGAAAAGCGGTGCAGCAGCGCCGATTGCGTCTCGCCGATCCTCTGCTCCATGGTCTCTTCGTTGCTCACGCCCAGGTTGGGATTCAGAACGTGCAGCGTCTTCACCAGCGTGGGCAGGTACGCGCCCGGGGCCTGCCTGGTGCGCACCACCAGCGTGGTAAAGATGTCCGCATTCTGGTAGAGCGGCTCGTATTCGGTGGGCCAGACCTCGGTATCGAGCTCGCTCTCGTGCACATCGCGCACCACGCCCACCACCTGGCGCAACGAGTCGGGCGAGAGTTTGCCGTCGCCGATGGTCTTGCCGAGAGGATCTTCGCCGGGAAAGTATTTCCTGGCCAGGGCTTCGTTGATGACGATTACGTTCGGCTTTCCGGCGCGGTCGTCGTCGGTGAGCATGCGGCCGCGGATGAGCTGCGCTCTGAGCGTAGCCAAATACCCCGGCGACACTTCCCGCTCGTTGACCTCGTTGTGCTCACCGTTATATGGCTTGCCTGCGATCCGGATCCAGTCCGTATTGCAGTTGCACTGGACCGGAAGCACGCTGGTGAGGCCCGCTGAAACGACGCCCGGCTGGCTCGATATCTTATCCAGAACCTCGCGAAAGGCGGCGATCTGCTGTGCGTCTTTGGGATACACGTGATCGGGCAGCAGCAAATCGAGGGCGGCCAGGTGGCCGGGGTCGAAGCCAAGCTGGACATGCAGCAGCCGGTAAAAGCTCTGTCCCAGGAGACCCGCGCCCACCAGCAGCACCACGGCCACGGCCAGTTCCGCGACAACCAGATTGGCGCCCATGCGCCGCCAGAGCATGCCGGCGTGGCCGCGGCCGCCCTCTTGAAGCCCATCGCGAATGGGCTGCAGGGAAAGCCGCAGCGTGGGCGTGGCGGCCAGCAGCAGCGCCGCGCCCAGCGCAACGGCCACAGCAAAGAGCGCAGTGTCGCGGTTGAGACCCACCGCAGCCAGAAACGGAAGGCCGTCGGCCATGGCCTTGGGAACCATGTGCGTGAGCAGCGCCATCAGCCAGCACGCCGCAGACACGCCGCCTGCGCAGCCGGCTGCGGCCAGCAGAAGTCCCTCGGTGACGAACTGGCGCGTGAGACGCACGGGCGTAGCGCCCAGCGCGACGCGCACGGCAATCTCGCGCCGGCGGCTCTCCGAGCGCACCAGCAGCAGGCTGGCCACGTTGATGCACGCGATGAGCAGCAGCAGCCCCGCGCCGGCCAGCAACAGCTCGAGCACGGGACGGATATCGTGCAGGATCAGCTCCGAGAGCGGCTGTACGGCCGCGCCCTGGTCGCGATTCGAATCCGGATATTCGGCCTCGAGCCTTCTTGCAATGGCCTTCATGTCCGCGAGCGCGGCCTGCGGTGTGATTCCCTGGCGCAGCCGGCCCACACCGTACAGGTTGTGGCACGATCTGCGCTGCTCGCACCAGGCCGGATCGAGCAGCGGCACCCAGAGCTCCGCGTCGCCGAGCGGCGCAAAGGCATACTCGCGCGGCAGCACGCCCACCACGGTGTACGCCACGCCGCTAAGGTTCACCACCTGGCCCACGATGCCGCGATTGCCGCCGAATCGCGTGCGCCATGCGCCATAAGAGAGGATGACGATCTTCGGCTTACCCGGCTGGTCTTCGCCCGGAAGAAATCCGCGGCCGAGCATGGGCTTGACGCCCAGAGTGGAAAAGAATCCATCGCTGACCCGCGCGGCACTCACCGGCTCCACGCCCGAATGCGTCTCGAGGAGATAGCCCATCTCGGTATAGACATCGAGCGAGGAGAAGGATTTGTTGAGCCTCTTGTAATCTTTGTAATCCTCGAGGGAAAGGTTCGCACGCGGCCACGCACGCGCCGTCTCGGCCACGTCCATCAGGCGGTTCGGCTGCCAGTAGGGCAGCGGCCGGATCATTGCAGCGTCCACAAAGCCGAAGATGGCCACGCTCACGCCCATGCCGAGGGCGAGGATGAGGATGGCGGTGACGGCGAAGCCCGGATTGTGCCGCAGCTGGCGCAGGGCGAAGCGCAGGTCCTGCGCCACCGTCTCCACGCGAAGGCCGATGGCCTCGTGGCTCTGCTCGCGCAGGCGCGTGGCGTTGCCGAACTGCCGATTCGCCTGCTCGCGCGCGGCCTCGCGCGAGCTGCCGCCGGCGACCAGTTCCTCTTCCAACTGCGCGCGATGGAAGGCCATCTCCTCCTCGAGCTCGCGGCGGAAGCGGCGGCGGCTGAAGAGCAGCGCAACTTTTCGTGCGAGGCGGTTCATCGGCATCACGCCTCCTGCGGGTCGCGCAGCACGCGGCCGATGGCCTTGACCATCTGCTCGAACTCGGAGAGCTCCAGGCTCAACTGCTTGCGCCCTGCCGCGGTGAGCGTGTAATAGCGCGCGCGGCGGCCGGTTTCCGTCATGCGCCACTCGCCCTTCACCCAGCCCTGCAGCAGCAGCCGCTGCAGCGCGGGGTAGAGCGAGCCCTCTTCCACCGTGAGCACGTCGTTGGAGAGGCGCTTGATCGAGAGTGCGATGCCGTAGCCGTGCAGGGGGGCGCGGGCAAGCGTCCTGAGGATGAGCATGTCGAGAGTGCCGGGCAGAAGATCGGGTTTCCTGCTCATGGAGTTATCTATAGTTTATCTATGGATAGAATGTCAAGGGCTAGATAAACTGGGGCCAGGGAATAGAAAACGGGGACTACGCAGCCCCGACGAGGGAAAAGAATGCGCGGCGGAAATGAAAAGCCCCGGCGCAGCACCGCCGGGGCTCTCTATCTCCCTATTCCCTGTTTCTCAATGCTTGGCGAACATCGCCATTACGTCGTTGCGCAGCGCCACGCGGCTTGCCTCGCGGGTATAGAACATGTGGCCGCCGGGAAACTCATGCACGGAGACGCGCGTGGGGTCGCCCATGGCGGGAATCTGGTTGACGGTGAGAATCGAGCCCATGAAGGGGCAGCTCAGGTCGTTCCAGCCGTGCACGATCATGACCCGCAGCTTGGGATCGGCGGCCACGGCCTGGCGCAACTGCGTGGCCGAGCCTGAGCGCAGAGTCTCGTCGCGCGACCAGGCCCTGTTCACCGCGTAGGAAAGCGCGTTGTAGCGCGCATCCACCTTCCAGCCCACGGTGTTGGTGATGAAGTTCACCATGGCCGTGGTCACGGGCGCAATGGCGCTGGCCAGGATGGGGTCGTTCGCCTCCTGATCCGGCGCGTAGGGAAAGGGATCGTACGAGGTTACGTTGGAATCGTAGATGGAGCCCAGCTTGCCCTGCTCGCGATGCACCTCGCGCAGGTAAGCGCCGATATCGAGACGGCCGCCGGAATACTTGACGAACTCGGGATCGAGGCCCGTCATCTCCGTCACCCTGGCAATCATTTTGTCGGTATCGGCTTGGTCCGCAGGGCCCTTGATGAGCGTGGTGGCGTACTCGCCTTCGTCGTAGGCGATCACGTCCTGCATCGCCTCCGGCGTCAGCTTCTTTTCGCGCTCCAGGTTGGCCGCGGTGATCGAGGGCAGCGAGACCATCCACGGAATGGGCGAGAGGTTGCCGTTCTGATCGATGGTCGGGTTCAAATAAGGCGACACCAGCACCACGCCGTTCATGGCCACGCCCAGCTGTGATTGGAGAAAATAAGTAATGCGCGGCCCGCGGAATCCTCCGTAGCTCTCGCCCACGAAATACTTCCGCGACTCCATGCGGTCGTTCTTCACCAGCCAGTCGTAGATGATGCGGGAGAGATACTCGATGTCGGCTTCGGTGGTGTAGAACTCCTTTTTGGTTTCTTCCTCGCTTACCTTGGAGCGGCTGAAGCCGGTACCGATGGGATCGATGAAGACGAGATCGGTGAAGTCGAGCCAGGTGCCCTGGTTGTCGGTGAGCACGGCCGGATCGGAAGGGCTGTCGCCCTCGTTGCCGAACTGCAGATGCTTGGGGCCGATGGCGCCGAAATTCAAATAGACGCTCGAAGCGCCCGGGCCGCCGTTCAGCGCGAAGGTCACGGGGCGGTCCTTGCCGGGAATGGTGTACGCCGTCACCACCACTTCCCCGCTCACCTTGCCGTCCGTGTCGCGCACCGGCAGGGCGCCCACGGTCACGGTGTAATGGAGAGTTTTGCCGTTGAGCTCGATCGACTGATCGGCATGCGCTTCGGGCGGCAGCGGCGGCAACTCGTCCTTGGCTGCCTCCGGCTTGGCCTGCGCATTGCCGCCAGTGTCGGATTTGTCGCCCTTGTCGGCGGCTGCAGAGGGTTTGTCTTGTTGCGCCTTGAGCTGCGCGGCTGGAACGCCAAGGCACCAGACAGCAGCGCACACAACGAGCAGAGCGCGCCAGCGAAAGTTGAGGAAGGAGAGAATGCTCATTGAAATACCATACTAGAGCGGGTTGGGCGGCCAATCCCTTTTCCACTTGCCCGCGCGCTGGCCGCGCAGCCGCCGCATGATGTACCCTCGAACTCGGAATGAGATTCGGACTCCTACGCGTTCCCTCCGCGTTTGCCGCAGTGGCTGCTTTGGCGGCCATGGTGTTGCCCGCACAAGCGCAGGACTCGGCTGCGGGCCAGGCCGTATCAGGGCAAACGGCGCCGGCGCAGGAGTTGCCGGATGCACCCCAGGCGAACGCGGCCGCAACCATCGTGCCCAACGGGCCGATCGTGGTGATGGACACTTCGATGGGCCGCATCACCTGCCAGTTCTACCAGAAGCAGGCTCCCAACGCCGTGGCCAATTTCATCGGCCTCGCGGAAGGCACAAAGGACTGGACCGACCCGGCAACCAAGAAGATCATGCACCACAAGCCGTTTTACGACGGCACCACCTTTCATCGCGTCATTCCCGAGTTCATGATTCAGGGCGGCGATCGGCTGGGCGACGGCACCGGCGATCCGGGCTACACATTCGACGACGAGCTCGATCCCGACCTGAGCTTCGACCGTCCCGGACGCCTGGCCATGGCCAATTCCGGCCCCAACACCAACGGCAGCCAGTTCTTCATCACCGAGCAGGCGTACCCCTCGCTGGACATGCATTACACGCTGTTCGGCCAATGCGACGACCCCAGCGTGGATGTGGTGAAGACCATCGCCCGGGTGCCGCGCGACGATAACGACAAGCCGCTCACGCCGGTGGTGCTCAACAAGGTGACAATTGTACCGGAAGGCGCGCCCATGCCGCCGCTGCCGGCGGGCGATGCGCTACCGCCGCCGCCCGCTCCACCGGCCGGCGCAGAGACGCCGCGCAGGTTCGTTCCTCTTTCCGCGGGCGTGGCCGCGGCGACGCTCCTGAAGCGCACGCCGCCCATTTACCCGCCAGATGCCAAGGCCGCCCGCGTCTCCGGCACCGTGGTGCTGGCGGCGGAGATCAGCGAGTATGGAACGGTTGAAGACGTCAAGGTGGTGAGCGGTCCGCCGGCTCTGCAACAGGCATCGATGGACGCGGTGAAGACCTGGGTGTACAAGCCCTACCTGCTGAACGGCGAGCCGGTCGCAGTGAAAACCACGATCAACATCATTTTTTCTCTCGGCGGCGAGTAACGCCGAATTTTACGGAGGCGCCGCAGCGAAAATCATCCTTGCGCGGGGCAGCCGGAACCAACCAGAAACAGCCTTGCAATCCGGGCACTTTCCGTCAGGTGCCGCAAACAGAGAGCAACAGACGGGCGCGCGTTCAGGCCACCGGGGAGATCCCCTTCATCGGCCGCGGCCGCGCTCACATCCGCATTCCAGTCAAAAGGAGAACTCATGCCCCATTCACCCGGCACCTACGCTGTCTTCAATACCTCGGAAGGGAAGATCACGGTGCGGCTTTTTGAGCTCGACGCGCCGGTCACGGTTAAGAATTTTATTGAGCTGGCGCAGGGCGCGCGCGAGTGGACCCATCCCGTCACCAGCGAGAAGTCAAAGAACAAGCTCTTCGATGGCACCGTCTTTCACCGCGTGATTCCCGACTTCATGATCCAGGGCGGAGATCCGGCCGGCACCGGCATGGGCGGTCCCGGCTACCGCTTTCAGGATGAGACCAAGGGCTCGCCGCACAGCTTTGACAGGCCCGGCAAGCTGGCAATGGCCAACGCCGGACCCAACACCAACGGCAGCCAGTTCTTCATCACCGTGGGGCCCACTACGTGGCTCACCGGCAAGCACACCATATTCGGCGAAGTGGTGGAGGGCCAGGAGATTGTGGTGAAGATCTCCAAGGTAGCGCGCAACAGCCAGGACAAGCCGCACAAGCCGGTAGTGCTGGAGAGCGTGACCATCGAGCGCGTGGCGTAGGCGGAGACGGACAAATGCAGCCAAAACGCGAGTTGCTGACGACCGTTTATGCGGCATTCAACCGGCGCGACATGGATGGGGCTCTCCATATGATGTGCCCTGACGTGGACTGGCCGAACGCAATGGAAGGTGGGCGCGTGCATGGATGTGACGAGGTGCGCGCCTACTGGAAACGCCAGTGGGGCATTCTGGACCCTCATGTTGAACCGGTGGGCATGGAGGACGATGGGACCGGCGATATCGTGGTCGATGTCCACCAAGTGATTCGCGATCTCGCGGGAAACATCCTCAAAGACCAAATGGTGCAGCATGTGTATTCCTTCCGCGGCGGCCTGATCGAGAGAATGGAGATCAGGATACCGGCGACTGGGGCGGCGCACGAAAGTTCAGACTGAACCACTGCCGGATTCCACTTTCCCGCGCGCAGGCTTTATCATTCCTCATCGGCGTCACCCCAGTGCGGCTGCTCCTTCGCGCCTGTGTGTGCGCCATGCTTCCCCCAATTCGACCCCGCACTGGAGACCTGTCCATGATCCTTTCCGCGGCGCTGCGCCGTTCTCTCGTTGCCTTGACCGTGCTTTTTTCCTGCTCGCTTTGTCTGCTCGCCCGCGCGGCCGATGCGCCTCCGCTGCATCGCGGCTACTACACTGATCCCGCGCTCAGCGGCGACACCATCGTCTTCACTTCCGAGGGCGACCTGTGGACGGTGAGCGTCCATGGTGGCGCCGCGCACCGGCTCACATCCGGCTCCGGCGTGGAAGAGAAGGCCGTGATCTCGCCCGACGGCAAGACCGTGGCCTTCCGCGCCAACTACGAAGGACCCGCCGAGGTCTACACCATGCCCATCGAAGGCGGCCTGCCCCAGCGCCGCACCTGGGACGGCAACTCCCAGCCCGAAGGCTGGAATCCGGACGGACGCCTGCTGATTTCCACGAGCCGCTACTCCACGCTGCCCGAGACGGAGCTTGTCCTGCTGGATAACCGCGGCGGCCGCGAGCCGATCCCCATGGCGCAAGCTGCGGAGGGCGCCTACTCGACGGACGGGAACACGCTCTTCTTCACCCGCTGGTTCAAGCAGCCGAGCAACACCAAACGCTACAAGGGCGGCACGGCGGAAAACCTGTGGAGCTTCGACGGCAAGGACGAGGCCGTTCCACTGACAGCAAATTACGCCGGCGCTTCAACGAATCCGATGTACTGGAACGGCCGCGTGTATTTTCTCTCCGACCGCGACGGGGTGATGAACGTCTGGTCTATGGACCCGCATGGCAAAGACCTGCGCGAGGAAAGCCACCAGCGCATCTTCGACATCGAGTCCGCGTCGATCAACAACGGGCGCATCGTCTACGCGTGCGCCGCGGATCTGTGGCTGCTGGACCTGAGCACCGGCCACGAAGAAACGATTCCCATCACGCTGGTCTCGGACTTCGACCAGATGCGCAAGCACTGGGTAAAAAAGATCACCGACTACATCACCGATGTGGATCTGGCGCCCGACGGCTCGAGCGCGGTCTTCACGACGCGCGGAGAAATCTATGTCCTGCCGGCGAAAACCGGCCGCATCGTGCGCGTGGCCGGCGGCGACTCCTCCATCCGTTACCGCTCCGCTACCTTTCTTCCCGACGGCAAGAGCATCGTCGCACTTTCCAGCCGCACCGGCGAGACCGAATTCTGGAAATTTGCCGCCAACGGCGAAACCCCGCCCGAGCAATGGACCAGTGACGCCAAGGTGCTGCGGAACGACGGCGTGCCTTCGCCGGACGGGCGCTGGCTTGCCTTTACCGACAAGGACCAGCAACTCTGGATCTACGACATCAAGAACAAGCAGGATAAGCGCATCGCGCAATCGATGAACGGCGACTTCGGCAGCCTGCGCTGGTCGCCGGACAGCCAGTGGCTTGCCTACAGTGAAAACGCCGACAACGGATTCGAGCAGCTCAAAGTGCTCAACGTAAATTCGGGCGAGATTCACGACCTCACCTCCGACCGCTTCGACTCGAGCGATCCCGCGTGGAGCTCCGACGGCAAGTGGCTTTACTTTTTGTCCGACCGAAATTTGAAAACCACCATTCCCTCGCCCTGGGGACCGCGCCAGCCCGCGCCGCACTTTGACCGCACCATGAAGATTTACGAACTGGCGCTGGTCACCGGCCTGCGCTCGCCCTTCCTGCCGCCGGACGAGCTGCATCCGGATACAAGCGAGAAGAAGGACGACGAAAAACCGGACGCGGGCAGCGATGCAAACGGCGAAGAGGCGCCTTCGACGGCGGACAAGAACGCGCCTGACAAGAACGGGAGCGATAAGAACGCGCCCGCGAAGAAGGGGGACACGGCGACCGGAGACAAGGGCCAGAAGAAGGACGAAAAGAAACCGCCTGTGGTGGCCATCGACTTTACCAGTCTCGATGCGCGGCTGGACGCTGTGCCCGCGCCCCCCGGCAACTACGAGGCGCTCGAGGCAACAGACAAGCGCCTTTGCTGGCTGAACTCGAGCGACGAGGTTGAACCCAAGAAAGCGCTCCAATGTTTCGACATCGCCAACAAGGGCGACGATCCGGAGACCGTGCTCGCCGACGTGAAAGGCTACGAGATCTCGCTCGACCGCAAAAAGCTGCTGGTGGCGAAAGGCGACAGCTTCCTGATTCTCGACTCCGACGTGAAGGCCGCGGCGCTGGCCGACCCCAAGGCCCTGCCCAAAGCCACCATCGATCTTTCGCACTGGGCCATCTCCACCACGCCGCGCGACGAGTTTCGCGGCATCTTTCTCGATGCGTGGCTCATGGAGCGCGATTATTTTTACGATCCGCACATGCAGGGCGTGGACTGGATCGCGATGCGCGACCGCTATCTGCCGCTGGTGGATCGCGTGGCCAATCGCGACGAGCTGAATGACGTCATCGCGCAGATGGTGGGCGAGCTTTCCGCGCTGCACACCTTCGTCTTCGGCGGCGACGAGCGCGGGCCCACCGACCAGATCGATATCGCCACGCTGGGGGCGGTGCTGCGCCGCGACGAGAAGGCCGGTGGCGACGTGGTGGAGCACATCTATCTTTACGACCCCGACCTGCCTTCGCAGGCGCCACCGCTGGCGCGGCCGGAGTCGCGCGTCGACGAGGGCGAGACCATTCTCTCCATCGACGGCCAGAGTGTGCTGAGCGTTCCCGACGTACGCGAGCTGCTGCGCGGCAAAGCCGGCCAACAGGTGATGCTCGAGGTCAAATCCGCCAAGGGCGAGACGCGCCAGGTGCTGGTGAAGCCCATCGACGCAAAGCAGGATGCGAAACTGCGCTACGCCGAATGGGAGTACACGCGGCGGCTCAAGGTGGATGCTGCGTCCAACGGCCAGATCGGCTACGTGCACCTTCAGGCCATGGGACCCAACGATATCAACCAGTGGGCGCGCGATTATTTTCCCATTTTCGACCGCCAGGGGCTCATCATCGACGTGCGCCACAATCGCGGCGGCAACATCGATTCCTGGCTGCTGGGCGACCTTCTGCGCAAGGCATGGTTCTACTGGCAGCCGCGTGTGGGCAATCCGAGCTGGAACATGCAGTACGCTTTTCGAGGCCACATCGTCGTACTCTGCGACGAGGAAACTGCCTCCGACGGCGAAGCCTTCACCGAAGGATTCGAGCACTTCAAAATGGGCAAGGTGATTGGCACACGCACCTGGGGCGGAGAAATCTGGCTCTCGTTCGACAACACGCAGGCCGACAACGGCATTGCCACGGCGGCCCAGGTGGGCGTCTACTCGCCCGACGGTAAATGGCTGATCGAAGGGCACGGCGTCGATCCGGATATTCAGGTCGACAATCTTCCCCACGCCACCTTCGAGGGCTCCGACGCGCAGTTGCAAGCGGCCATCGATCTACTCAAGCAGGAGATCAAGGACGATCCTAACCCTGTGCCGCCGCACCCGCCGTATCCTGACAAGTCGTTCAAGTACCAGACGCAGGAGCCGAGCGCACACTGAAGAACCCGGAACACGCATGAGGAGCACGCCATGACGGCGAATATGAGCGCAAATGGAATCGTCATCGTCGCCGGCCATCGTTCCGTCGATGAAACGGTGGAGAGGTTGAAGGCCATCCTCGCCGCTAAGGGCGTTACGCTTTTTGCGCTCGTCGACCATAGCGGCGAAGCGGCCAAAGCGGGCCTGGCCATGCGGCCCACCAAGCTGCTCATCTTCGGCAGCCCCAAAGCCGGCACGCCGCTGATGCTGGCCGCGCCCAGCATTGCGCTCGACCTGCCGCTTAAGATTCTGGTTGCCGAAGACGAAGCGGGCCGGACTTTGATTTCCTACAACGCTGCGGAATATCTGCGCGCTCGCCACGGTTTGCCTGAGGAGCTGCTCCGGAATATCGCCGTCGTGGAAACGCTGACCGCAACCGCGGCTGAGTAACACACCCCTCTGCGCAGCCTTTCTTTCGCGGACCCTCCGCATTCCCTGCTCATTTCGGGACTGCGATGCGGCCCAAACAAGCGCCCGCCGGCTGGATTCGTGCGCCAAAGAAAATAAAATTGAACTTCGCCCTTCGCGCATCCAACGGAGGGTCAGCGCAGAATCTCCCGTGACCACCCCCGACCGCAGCCCGCACCCGGAACCCGCCGCCGCCATCGCGCCGCGGCTGGGTTTTCTCGCGCGCAACGCGCACGCCTGGCGCGCGCTGCGGCACCGCAACTTCCGGCTCTTCTTCGGCGGCCAGAGCATCTCCCTCATCGGCACCTGGATGACGCGCATTGCCACGGCGTGGCTGGTCTACCGGCTCACACATTCGGCGCTGCTCTTAGGCACGGTCAGCTTTGCCGGGCAGATTCCCACCTTTCTGGTCGCGCCCTTCGCCGGCGTCTGGGTTGACCGGCTCAATCGCCGCCACGTGCTCATCTGGACGCAGGCGCTCTCCATGGTGCAGTCGCTTTTGCTGGCCGTTCTCACCTTCACCGGGCGCATCGGCGTTGAGCCGATTCTTGCGCTAAGCGTGATGCAGGGCCTCATCAACGCCTTCGACATGCCCGGCCGCCAGGCTTTCATGGTGCAGATGGTCGAAGACCGCGCCGATCTCTCCAATGCCATCGCCATCAACTCGTCCATGGTCAACATGGCGCGGCTCATCGGGCCGTCGCTCGCGGGCATCGTCATCGCCGCCAGCAGCGAGGCGTGGTGCTTCCTCATCGACGGCATCAGCTACCTGGCCGTGATTGCCTCGCTCGTGGCCATGCGCATCCACGGGCCGGCCGTGCAGCGCAAAGCCACGTCCACGTTCACTGAGCTCAAGGAGGGCTGGAGCTACGTGAGCGGTTTTGTGCCCATTCGCACCATCCTGCTGCTGTTTGCCGTGGTCAGCCTCATGGGCATGCCCTTCGTGGTGCTCATGCCCATCTTCGCGGGCAAGGTGTTGCACGGCGGGCCGCACACACTAGGATTTCTCATGGGCGGGATGGGTGTGGGCGCGCTCATCTCCGCGCTCTCCCTGGCGGCGCGCAAAACCGTGCGCGGCCTCATCCGTATCATTCCCGTCTCCGCCATGGTCTTCGGCCTGGGCCTCATCGGCTTCGGGCTCTCGCGAAATTTCTATCTCTCCATGCTGGGCGTGCTCGTTGCCGGCATGGGCATGATGCAGGGCATGGCCGCCAGCAACACCATCATCCAAACCCTGGTGAGCGAGGACAAGCGCGGGCGGGTGATGAGCTACTACACCATGGCGTTCGTGGGTATGGCGCCCTTCGGCAGCCTGCTGGCCGGCTCCATGGCGAGCGCCGTGGGCGCACCGCTCACGGTCATGGTCAACGGCGGGGTGGTGATGCTGGGCGCAACGTGGTTCTTCACCCAGTTTCCCGCGCTGCGGCGCGCCGTGCGCCCCATTTATCGCGAGATGGGCATTCTTCCCCCAGCGCCCGAGGAGATGGCACCGGCCGAAGAAGTTGAATCCTGAATCGGAGATTT
>DATJRT010000302.1:0-11300 GCA_035504495.1 Occallatibacter sp. | reverse complement strand
GTAGGCTACCAGGTCGTTGACCTCGTCATGCGAAAGTACATCGCCGAACGCCGGCATCACCTTGCTGCCGTAGAGAATCTGGTTGCGGATCGCGGTCTTTCCTTTTCTGCGCCCCACCCCGGAGAGATCGGGGCCGCGATGGCCGCCGCTCTGGCGGATGCTGTGGCAGTGGTCGCAGCCGGTGGAGACAAAGTCCGCCGCGCCACGCGCCCTCCGGGCACGCGAGGAGGCCAAAGCGGGTGAGGTAAGCGTGAACCAAAGCAGAATTGCGGCTACCGCCAGCCTCGCCATCAACCTCATTGACCGGACTCTTTGTTCTCCATGGCCGCGTTGCCGGCAGGTTCTCTATGAATATGCCATGGAATGCTCTCGGCGGTAACCTCCGGATGCTTGGCCAGCCACTCCAGCGCATACACGTTCGCCGTGGGGTCGTCCTTCTGGTCGGCAAAAATGGCCGCTTCGCGCGCTGCATCCTCTTTCCGGCCCAGGCGGCGATACAGGATTGAGAGCATATAGTGCCCGGCCAGATCGTCGGGGTCGATCCCTTGCACGGCCTGATACTCGGCGCAGGCCTCGGCATACTTGTGCTGCTGGAAAAGCGAGTAGCCCAGCTCGCGGTGGGCATCACGCGAGCGCGGGAACTGCGCCGCCACTTCGCGCAGGTCGGCCACGGCCGCATCCAGGTTGCCCTGGATGCGCTCCACCAGCGCGAGATAATAGAGGGCCCGCGCGTTCTTCGGCGCCAGCGCAAGCGCCTTGTTCAAATAATTGCGCGCGCTCTCGTAGCGCTCCCAGGAGATGTCGGAGATGGCCACGTTCGTGTACCCGTCGGCGTAGTCGGGCCGCATGGCTACCACGCGTTCAAAGGCATACACGCTCTCCGCGTATTGCTGCGCATCGATCAGGCCGATGCCGTAATCGTTCCAGCGCATCCAGTCGGGGTTGTCCTGGGGATCGGGTTTTTCCGGAAGATTTTCGCCCAGGACCATGGTCCGCGTGCGCGACGCCATCTCCACCACCGGCACGTCGTAGCGCTTGCCCATCACAAAATCCGTGAAGTGCTGGTTGAAACGCCGGTAGTTCACCTTCGCGGTGATCGTGATCGGACCCGTTGCGTCCGCCGGCACGGTAAACTCGTAGCGCACAATCTGCGAGCGCCCCGAGGCGATGGTGTTGTTGTACGCGATCACGCGCGTGTCCCACACCTGGTGCAAGTCGTTCAGGGTGCCGCGCACGTTGATCAGCCGGTTGGTGAAGCTGTGCGCGCTGGGATCGAGCGAGCCGTCCGGCTCCAGGGCGCCTGAGTCCATGAGCATGTGGCCGGCGCCGTCCCGCGCCTGGAACTCCACCCAGCACTCGTAAAAATCGCGCTGCTCGGGAATGAGGGTGTGGCCGATCCCCTTGTTCTGGATGACAACGGAAACAAGGAGGTCGTCGCCCTGCGCAAGGGTCACCGGCACGCTGCCCAGCGGCGCAATCACCGGCCCGCCGTTGCGCTGGATGGCGAACAGATCAACGTTGAGCGGGCTGGTGTTGATCGCCCCGTTGCGCAGAAAGGCGATGGTCTTCTGCATCTGTTCGTCGTAACCGTAGAACTTGAACACCGCCGTGTCCCCGCCCAGCCAGCGATGCGAGGCCAGCTTGCCCGGCTCGGCGCCGTAATCGGGCAACGTAACTGCCTCTGACGGCATGTGGCAGGTCTGGCAGGTGGAGACCGCGGGCTTTACGTAGTACGGGAGCGGCGACTCTTTGGCAAACGAAGATTGCTGCCACTCGTCGTAGAGGAAGATGGCCCGCTGCCACTTGTAGCCGTTGAGCATGCGGGGGAGGGCCGCTTTGTGGCACGCGCCGCAGAACTCGCTCGTGCGGTAGAAGTTCTTCATCACCGCCCGGTCGTGCCGGTCGAGGTGCGCCAGGATCTCCTTGTCCGGCACCTCTCCGTAGATGGGGTTGCCGTTCTCGTCCAGCAGCGCCGTGGGCTGCGCCATCACGTAGCTGCCCGTTCCCCGCTGATCCACCTTCTGGATTGAATGGCAGGCCATGCACGTCACGCCGTCCTGATCGAAGTGGCGGTCGATGGGCGAGCCCTTGGTGAGCGCGCCCGAAACCAGTGCCGTGGGATTGTGGCACCCTTCGCAATGACGCGTGAACTCGATTCCCTTCCCCTTGATCAGCAGGTTGACGTTCTTCGTGTACCACGGATTGCGGAAAGAGTTTGCGTGCGCCGTCTGCCGCCACTCCGCGTACGCCTCCTGGTGGCAATGCCCGCAATACTTCGCGGAGATAAAGTACTTGGAGTCGATGAACTGGCCCGTATCCGTGGTCGCGTTCGAGGGCAGGAAGGGTTCATCGGCGCCGAAGCGATAGTTATAGTGCTCCGCGGTCTCCTGCGAGTAGACGGCGCGGTCGATCGCCCCGTTCGCGGCCGCCGCGTTGTCGCTGGCCGCCTCGCTCCCCGTCCCCTTGGGCGCGCTCCCGCTGGCCAGTGCCGGGCGTGCAGGCCAGGCCATCATCGCGCACGCCAGCACGCCGGCCAGAGCCAAACCTCCGAAAACGCGCAGTCTTGCCTGTACAGAGATGCGGGGAACCATTGCGTGAGCCATTCTATGGTCTTCGCTCAGGCAAAGCCATACGGCATTCGATCAGGATCAATCTCCACCTTTTGGTTGAGTCTCCGAGATCGGTTCGAGGCGCACACTTCCTCTTCCTCGCCGGCTGCTTGGATGGAGCGCCTTCTCCACCGAAAGATGGTTGCCCGGCGCGCCGCGCACCTGTCATGCTCCTTGCGAATCCGCTTCCCTGTCTCTTTGTGTGAGGTCTCCATGCGACGCACCACAGTCCTGTTCTGCACCTTTCTGTCCTTCGCTGCGTCTCTCGCGGCGCAGGAAGGATTCTTCTCGCGCTGGGAAGATCGCACCACGCAAACGCAAAACCAGCAGCCCGCATGGCCGCCGCCGCTCATCACCACGTACGTGGGCCTCATCCAGGTGGATCGCACCGACTTCTATCGCCAGACGGCTTCGAATCACGCGCAGACGTGGAACATCGACGGCAGCAAGGGCGTGAACCTGATTCCCTTCGCCAACACCGAGATCGACACCAACCTGCCTCCCTATCTGCTCCACAGCCTGCCCACGGCGCTCAACGGCGCGGGCGACATGTCGTTCCTCTTGAAGTACCGCTTCCTCGCCGGTAACGCCCAGCACGGCAGTTACGTGCTCAGCTCCTTCCTCTCCGCGTCCATCCCCACCGGCAGCTACAAGAACGGCAGCACGGACGCGTCTGTCTCGCCCAATATCGGCGTGGGCAAAGGCGTCCGCTGGTTTGACGTGCAGAGCACATTCGGCGCTTCGCTGCCCGTGGAAGACACGGCCAGGCTGGGCCGGTCGATTCTCTGGAATACGGCCGCGCAGGTACACCTGGCCAGGTACTTCTGGCCGGAAGTCGAATTCAATGCGACCTATTTCAAGGGCGGGCCGAACGATGGCAAGAACCAGGTTTTCGCCACGCCGGGCCTGCTGGCCGCGCGCAAATTGAAGCCCGAAGAGCCGCGCAGCCGCCTGGCCGTGTGCGCCGGCGCCGGCATGCAAATCGCCACCAGCCGCTTCCACACCTACAATCACGAGATCGCCGTCACCACCCGCTTTATCTTCTAGCCGCAAAACGAGGGGATGAGTTCGGGTCGAGCGCCCCAATCCTGAACCTGCTCTTTGCGCCGGGCCGGGTGGTCCAGGTCTCCTTGGAGACCTGGAGGTCCTTTTCGCCTTACCGCCCCAAACTCGCCGCCGCCGTGTGCCCCGTGCCTTCGGTCAGCGTCACGATGCGGTCCACGCCCGGAACGGTGAAGTGCTCGACGCTGCCGCTGGGCCAGTGCACTTCAATGTCATCGACTTTGGTGGCCTGCCCCAGGCCAAAATGCGGCCGCGGATCGCTCGTGGAGCAATAACTGCCGCCGCTCAGCACGTCCTCGCGCTGGCGCATGCCATTCGCGGTCAGATAGACCGTCGCGCCCACGGCGTCGCGCGGGCTTTTGGGCCCGCCCACAAGCTTCAGCTCCAGCCAGTGATTATGGTCCGGCGACACATTGCGCAACAGCACCGGATGTCCATCCATCACGTTGATCACCACGTCGAGCTTGCCGTCGTTGAACAGATCGCCCACAGCCATGCCGCGGCCGGAGATCACGTCCGCCAGCCCCGTGCCCTCGGTCGCCGGCACCGGCTCAAATCTTTTTCCCTCGATGTTGTGGAAGAGCATCGGCCGCTGCGCCCAGCTCGTGCCCCACGGATGCTGGTCCACTTGCGGATACACGTGACCGTCGGCCATCATCAGGTCTTTCCAGCCGTCGTTGTCGTAGTCGAGAAACGCATCGCCCCAGCCGAGAAACGGCACGCTGATCGCCGCAATGCCCATCTGGTAGCTGATGTCGGTCATGTTCGCGTCGCCCTCGTTGCGATAGAGCGGCTTGTAATCGTCGGAAAACGTGGTGTTGAACACGTCCACCAGGCCGTTGTTTTCAAAGTCGCCCGCGGCAATGCCCATGGAAGCGGTTTCGCGTCCCGCCTCATTGAGCGCATAGCCTGAGGAGTAGCTGTCGTCCTCGAAGGTTCCGTCGCCTTTGTTGATGTAGAGATAATTGGGCGTGGAGTCGTCGGCCACCAGCAGGTCCACTTTGCCGTCGTTATTGAGGTCCACAAACAGCGAGCTCAGCCCGTAGTAGCCGGGGTTGTCGGCCACGCCCGCCTTTTCGCTCACGTCGGTAAAGGTCCCGTCGCCGTTGTTGTGGAAGAGATGGTCAGGCTCGCCCTTGAGTCCGTGCGGCCCGCAGTTCACTTCCACGCCACGGAAGGTGCAGAAAGCGTCGGGTACGCCATTCGCGCCCCCGATGGGCATATTGTTGCGGTCGAAGTGCACGTAGCCGGGCACAAAAAGATCGAGCCGCCCGTCGCCGTCGTAGTCGCCCCACGTGGCGCCCGTCGACCATCCTCCCACCTCCACGCCCGCCTTCTCCGCCACGTCGGTAAAAGTTCCGTCGTGATTGTTGTGGTAGAGCCGGTTCTTGCCCCAGTTGGTCACGTAGATATCGGGCCAGCCGTCGTTGTCGTAGTCGGCCACCGCGCAGCCGAAACCCCAGCGATCGTTGGTCACGCCAGCCTGCTCGGCCACTTCGGTAAAGGTGCCGTCGTGATCGTTGTGGAAGAGCGCTGCGTGCGGCGGCGTCGTTTTGCCGTCGAGCGCATCGAATGTCGAACCGTTCACCAGGTAGATGTCGAGCCAGCCGTCGTTGTCGTAGTCCAGCAGGCACACGCCTGAGCCGTTGGTCTCGATGATGTATTTCTTCTCCTTTGTGCCCATCGTGTGCGTCCAGGTGGTCAGGCCGGCTTTCTGCGAGATGTCCTCGAAGATCACCGGGCCGTTGGCCACAAATCCGCCCGCAGTGATGGGCCGGTGCTGCGCATCGTACTGCGCCGCCTGCGGAGGACCGGTGGCCACGCCGCCGGCAGCAGGCTCGGCTTGCTCGGGGCCGGCAGGAGCCGCGGGGTTCGAAGAATCCGCTGGGTTTGCGGCCTGGGAGAAGATGAATGTGGGGAATCCCATTGCCAGCAGCGCGCACAGTGCGGCTGCTCTCGATGCTCTGAACATGGCAGCCAGTATACGCAGCGCGTGTGTGCGCAAGGATCGACCGAAAGGTGGAGATCGCCTATTCGAGCCCCAGCTTGTACGGGATACCGAACCGGCCGATCTGGATCATCGCCTTGTCCTGCGGCGGCCAGATGTGCAGGCTCTCCACGCGCGTGGAGCCGGCGATCCAGTGCGCCTCCGTGGTTCCCACCAGTGCCCCCGTCGATGCGCGGTTGAAGTGCACGGTCAGCGAGTCGCCGGTCTCCGATCGCGTCCAGCCCAGGACATACTGGCCCGGCTCCAGCGCCACCCCGCCCACCTGCAACGGCGCTTGCACCAGCAGGTAGTGCGAATATTTTCCGTCGGCCGAGTATCCCGCCGTGATAAGCACCACGCCGGCGATAAACCGTCCATGCCCGTCTACGATTCCCGACGCGGTGCGCATCTCCGTCTCAATGTGCTCGCTCACGACCGGCGCCCGCGAAGGCAGCACCGCCTCGAGCTCGGCCGGCGTGGCCTGCCGCCATGCGGAGCCCTGGGCGCACGCCGCGCATGCGGCCGCCAGCAGCGCAGCCGCGCAAAGCGCCGCAATCTTCTTCCTCAACCCGTTCATGGCCTCGGCTTCCTCAGTGACTCGAGCGGCACAATGCCCCGCTGGATGGCCGCCGTCGCTGCCTGCGTCCGGTCGGTTACGCCCAGCTTGCCCAGCAGGCTGTTGATGTGCGTCTTCACCGTGGCTTCGGATACGTCGAGCTCCGACGCGATTTCCTTGTTGCTCTTTCCGTAGACGATCTGCTCCAGCACCTCGAACTCGCGCGGCGTCAGCTCCTCGGCGCCCATGCGCTCGGCCAGCTTGTCGGCGATCGCCGCCGGAATATGCGTCCTGCCCTCGTGCACGGTGCGGATGGTCGCAATGAGCTCTTCGCTGGTCATGCCCTTCAGCAGGTACGCCTTCGCGCCCGCCTTCAGCGCGCGGTAAATATCCTCGTCGCCGTCGTACGTCGTCAACACGACAAACCGCGCCTGCGGCGTCTCCGCGCGCACCCGATGGATGACGTCTACGCCGCTCATCCCCGGCAGCCGCAGGTCGATAAGCGTCACGTCCGGATGCTGCTTGCGGAACTGCGCCACGGCCTCGGCGCCGTCCGCGGCTTCGCCCACCACTTCCAGCCCCTCCACCACTTTGAGCAGCGCCACCAGTCCCTGGCGCACCACGTTGTGGTCCTCGACCACCAAAACTCGAATCCGCTCTTTGCTCACTCTCTCACTCTTTCCCGTTGCTTCTCTATTCTCCGCCGTCCCGCGCTCGCTCACGGTGCCCCCGGTCACGATCATCGCAGCGCGCACAGCAATGCCCGTTCGCGGAGTAACTCCCGTTCATGGGGCAAGCGAAAAGCACCCCCTGCAAAAAACGCCTTCACCCCGAAGCGCGCAACCGCAAGCTCAGGCGCACCGTGGTTCCCTCGCCCGTTGCGCTCTCCACTTCAAGCGTTCCGCCAATGGCGGCGGCGCGCTCACGCATGCCCGTCAAGCCGAAGTGGCCCGCATGCGGTTCGTGCTCCACCGCGCCCCCGCGGCCATTGTCGCGCACTTCCAGCACCACCGTCTCCGGCCCGTATTCAAGCTGCACGCGCAGCTCGCTCGCCGCCGCGTGCCTTTTTACATTATGAATCGCCTCCTGGGCAACGCGCAGCAACTCGCGTTCCTTCTCCGCGGGCAGCGCGCGGTACGCACCCGTGACACTGAGCCGGGAGACAAGCCCCCCGCCCGCTGCCCCATCGGCCAACTGCCGCAGCTTCACCGGCAGCGTGGCTTCCGCCGAATCTTGCGTGCGCAGCGCCCAGATCGACTGCCGCGCGTCGGCCAGCCCTTCGCGCACGTAAGCGCGCGTCTGGTCCAGTTGCCCGGCCGCGTCGTCCAGCTTTTTCCGCCGCAGCAGCTCCGCCAGCACCTCCAGCTGCACGGAGATGCCCACATAGCCCTGCGCCAGCGTGTCGTGAATCTCGCGGGCGATGCGGCTGCGCTCGCCCAGCACCGCGCGAAACTCGCGCTCCGCCCGGTGCAGCCGCAGCCGCAGTAACAGGATTACGCCGCCGATGGCCGCCGCCAGCAACGCCAGGTAAAACCAGAGGGTCTGGTAAAAATGCGGCTCCAGATCGAAAGAAAGCGAGGCGTCCGCGGTGTTCCACACGCCGTCGTTGTTCGCAGCCTGCACCCGGAAGGTGTACTTGCCCGGCGGAATGTTGGTGTAATACGCGGCCCGCCGCGCGCCTGCCTCAGTCCATGCGCGATCGAATCCTTCCAGCATGTAGCGGTAGCGCACTTTGAGCGGCGCCACAAAACTCAATCCCGCGTAGTCGAATTCGAAGTGAACCTTCCCCGCCGGAATCCTCAACCTGGAGTTCGTCCCGCGTAGTGCCCGTGGTGGCTGCGCAACGTCGTCCACGGCAAAGCGCTCGATCTCGACCGGAGGCGCAAGCGTGTTCACGGGAAAATGCGCCGGATCCGCCTCCACCAGTCCCTTCGGCGTAGCGAACCACAGCAGTCCCTCGTGCGAGCGCCACGCGGAAGGATGGCTGTTGGCCGCGGTCTCGCGGCTGCGCAGGCCATCGGCCGGCCCAAAACCAAGCCAGTTCGAACATCCCGCCGCGCCCGCCGCCGCGTTCCAGTTGCAGCGGGCGATTCCATTCGCCGTGGCGAACCACAAGTGCCCGCGCTCGTCGTTGAGAATGGCGCGCACCGTCGTTTGCTTCAGCGGGTCGCTCTGCGCCGCCGGCGTGAAGCGCGCGCCGTCCCACACATCCCATCCGTGGTTTTCCGTTCCAATCAGCAGCGTGTCGCCGCTCTCGCGCAGGAGCGCAGTGACCACGTCGCTTGAAAGCCCGTTCGCGCTGGTAAAGTTCATGACCGTGCCGCCGTGCAACCGCGAGAGCCCGGCCAGCGTCGCCACCCACAGATCGCCCTTCGCATCGTGCGCCATGGCGCCCACCAGGTCGCTGCCCAGCCCGTTCGCGTGCGTATAAACCTCGATCCGCATCGCGCCCTCCACGCTGGCGGCATTGATCCAGTGCGCCAGGCCGTGCCGCGTCCCGATCCACAGCGAGCCGTCCGCATCCGCGAGCAGCGAGCGGATGAAATCGTCGGGCAGGCCATCGGCCGAGGTGAACGTCTCCACCATGCCCTCGCGTACGCGGTTGAGTCCGTCCGGCGTGCCCACCCACAGGTCTCCGTTGGGCGCGGCCGCTAGCGACAGAATCACATTGCTGGCCAGCCCATCGCTTACGCGTAGCGTCTTCACCACCGCGCGCGTGTCCCCGCTTCCGCCCAGCGCATTCAGTCCGCCGCCGTCGGTGCCCACCCACAGCGTTCCCTCGTGGTCTTCCACCACGGCCGTGGTTGCGTCGCTGGAGAGCCCGGCGCGGGTGTCCACGGTGCGAAAGCGCTCATCGCGCAGGATATGCAGCCCATCCGTCTCCGTACCCACCCATACGTCGCCTTCGCGGTCTTCCATGAGCGCAAGCACTGAGGCCGAAGCCAGCGGATCGTAGGCGGGCAGCACCTCCAGCCTGCCCCCGCCTACGCGCGCCAGGCCGGAGTTGGTGCCGATCCAGAGCCCTCCCTCGCGGTCGGCCATGAGCGCCTGGATGCGACTCCCTGGCAGTTCCCTGCCCACGCTCAAGCTCAGCTCTTTGCCGGACTCGATCAGCGTCACCGTGCTCGCCGTCGCCTGCGCGCGGCTGCCATCGGCCAGTTGCGCTTGGAAGACCGGATTTTCCTCGGGCGAAAGTGATTCAGGTTTGCTCGATTGCACCGGGACGACGCGGTCACCGGCGATGCCGGCCTCGCCGCTCTCCGTGGTCACAAGAATCGTGCCATTGGCATCGGCGCTTAGCGCGTTGACGCTGTCGCCGGGCAACCCATCGCGCGTCGTGAACGTGCGCACGTTGCCGTCCTTCCACTCCGCCAGACCCTCGCTGGTTCCAATCCACAGCGCACCATCCGCGGTTGCGAGCAGGCAACGGACATCGTTTCCCGGAAGCGCAGGGCTCGTGGTCTTGTCGAAGTCGGTGAAAGCGATGCCGTCAAACCGCGCCAGCCCGGCTTCCGTGCCCAGCCACACAAAGCCGTCGCGCGTCTGCGCCAGTGCCTCCACCGTGTTCTGCGGCAGTCCGCTTTCCATCGACCACGACTGCCGTCCGTAGCCGGCCAGCGGCGTGCCCGGTTCAAGCGCAGATGCGGAAACCCCACCCGCAGCCAGCGCTGCAACCGCCGCGGCGAGCGGAATGAACCGGCGCAAGGGTGAGCGTCGAAGCACGATTCCACGATACAGCGTCCACGCGAGCCGGGCGCTCGCGCATCGAAATCGGCGCAAAACAAAAGAGCGAAGCGCCTCTGCGCTTCGCCCCGTGCTGACTCGCTGTCTCGCTGACTTGCTGACTCGCCGCCTTGCTGCCCTAATAAAGCCTGAAGTTCACTTCCACCGTGATCATCACCGGAACCGGCGTCTTGCCGTCCTTCATGGCCGGCTTAAAGCGATACTTGCGCACGGCTTCCAGCGCCTTCTCGTCCAGTCCCATGCCCAGCGGCCGCACCACGCGCGGGTTCTGCGGCATGCCGTTGGCATCCACGATCATCGAGATCAGGCAAACCCCCTGGTACTTGGCGCGCCGCGCTTCGTCGGAAAACTCGGCTTCCACCTGGTTCAGCGGAACCGGCGCGGAAACTCCGCCGCCAATCTGGTAAACGCCGCCGCCGGTGTTGCCGCCATAGCCCGGCCCGTAGCCGTTGCCGCTGCCCGAGCCCATGCCGCCGCCGCTGCCCGAGCCAATGCCGCTGCCGCTCCCGGTTCCATTCGAAAGCACCACGTTCACGCCCGTCTTCATGCCCAGGTTGGGCAGATCGGGGTTATTGGGCAGGGTGATGTTCTTCTGCACATCCAGTGCCGGTGGCA
This sequence comes from Occallatibacter sp., assembly GCA_035504495.1. Classification (GTDB taxonomy): domain Bacteria; phylum Acidobacteriota; class Terriglobia; order Terriglobales; family Acidobacteriaceae; genus Telmatobacter. The sequence continues at coordinate 727 of DATJRT010000302.1, read as the reverse complement.
CCGGGATCTTCGGCTTGTCGAAGGTCTGCACTTGCGGTGGAACAATCGGCTTCTCGTCCAGCTTGGGCAGCTTGCCTTTGCTCGCCTGAATAATGTTGCGGTCGCCGCCGCCGCCGCCGCCGCCGGCCATCTTCAGCTCTTTCGGCGCCTTGAACTCGCCCACATCGATGGGCGTGATGTTGGTCTGTGTCACCGTCTTGATAACCTGCCGGACACCCAAAAAGAGCAGAATCGCCAGGATCGCCAGGTTCAGCGTGGAAGAGATGCCGATCGCCCACGGATTGGCTTTCACCGCCATCCGGTCGGGAACCGGAATCGGCGTCGAGGTCAGCTCCAGCGGCGGCAGCTTGGGCGGAAAGAAGACGTCGCGGATGCTCTCGTAGAGCCCGGACCAGATCGGCTTCTCCTCGAAGGCCTTCCCCAGGAGCGCATCCAACTCGTGACCCTCCGTCCCCGTTGCCGCGGAGCCGGTCTCCGTATCTGTCTGTGTCAGTAACTCGTTTGCCATAGTGATAGCCGGCTCGGCTTCTTTTGCCCGTCCCGGCAGGGACTTGGCCAAGTGCAGTTCTCTCGCATCATTATGCTTGACTGCGCCCACCCTTGTCTCGGACCGAACGTCACCCGCGATGGGAACTTCGGTATCCAGAGTCCCATATTTCGGCTGCTCCAGCGCTCCCATAAACAATAGACGGCTCCTCCCATCCGTTTGTTACCCGAAAAATCTCGC
>DATJRT010000301.1:0-4308 GCA_035504495.1 Occallatibacter sp. | reverse complement strand
AGCACGCCGCCGGGTCCGGCACTGTAGATATTGCCTTCCACGTCGACTTTCATGCCGTCGGGTCCGCCGGGCCGCGTGTCGGCGGTTGCGTCATAGAAAAGCCTGGCGTCGGCCAGCGTGCCGTCGGGCTTGACCGTGTAGCGCATCCAGATTTTTCTGGGCGCGGTCGAGTCCACGTAGAGATATTTTTCTCCGGGTGAGAAGGCGATGCCATTGGGGCGGGGCAGGTCCTTGATGAGCAACTGGAGATGCGCGTTGTCGGGCGGCGCGCCGGCCGGATGATCGAACGCGTGAGGGATGCGATAGACGCCGTTCACCTTGAGCTGTTTGAGCGGATCCTTGTCGCCCTGCGTGGGCAGCCCGTAGGGCGGATCGGTGAAATAGAGCGACCCGTCGGAGCGGTAGACCAGGTCGTTGGGACTGTTGAGGCGCTTGCCCTGGTAGGAATCGACGAGCACGGTGGGCGCTTGCGCGGGATCGAGCGACTCAAATCTTAAAATATCGCGCTGCGCGTGCCCGGCCACGGTAAGCCGGCCCTGCGCGTCGAGAGTCATGCCGTTGGTTCCGGGCTCAGGCCCGCCATAAGGAGCTGCCCCTTTGTAGCCGCTCGGCTGGAGCCAGATGCTCACGCCCTGGCCGGGCGTCCACTTGCGGATGCTGTTCGAGGGGATCTCCGCGAAGTAAAGACTGTCGCCCACCCATACCGGCCCTTCGACCCATTTGAACCCTGTAGCCACGCGCTCGAGCTGGGCGCCGGCGGGGATGATCGCGTTGATGGCGGGGTCGAGGCGATCGACCTGGAGCGGAACCGCGACCACCTCGCCGGCCGCGCTGCTTGCCGGCGCGGGCGGAGGCGCGCTGTTCTTGCAGCCAGGGGCGTAGAGACAAAGAGAGAAAAGAGCAAGGCAGGAGATGGGACGGCGGCGAAAGGCGCTGGGCATGCGTTTTTTCCTGGTGGTGAGAATCGCGGCGGCTTGGGTGCGGCAGCCGGGCGCAATCATCTTCAGCGGCCCCGCGGCGTGATGTCAAGGAGGCGAGGGCAGGCGCCGGCGTTGCGCGCCGCTCAGCGCGCGCCGCGGCGCAGCAGATGCGCAAGGAAGGCGGAGAATGGGGAGATGCGCGCCTGCGGCTTGCGCCCCATTTCCTCCGCCGCGAAAGAAGATTGGCCCGGTTCCGGAGCGAATTCCGGTTGCGGCTGGAATCCTCTGGCGGAATGCGCTGCGGGGCTATCGGCGGCGTAAGCAAAGCCGTTGGCGGCCTGGGGCTCGGCAGCAACCTCGGCGGTGACCACTTCGCACGTGAATTGATAACCGCGGCCGGGGATGGTGGCGATACAGCGGGCGCGGTCGGCCAGCGCCTTGCGCAAAAGCGAGATGTGCTGGGTGAGATTGTTTTCTTCCACGAACGATTCCCGCCAGACGGCTCTGAGTATCTCCTCCTTGGCCAGGACGCGCCCCGGGTTTTCCACCAGGCAAGCGAGCACTTCAAAGGTTTTGGGCAGAAGGGCAACCGGCTCTCCGTTGCGCAGCAGGGTGCGCCGCGACGGGCTCAGCTCGAATTCGTCGAAGCGATATAAGTCGAATGGGGAAAGGGACATGATTCGCCTTCAAAGACGTTCGTTTGAGTGACGGATTCAAGCCCTGAAGCAGTCAGAAAGAAATCAGTCGCTCTCGGGAATTCCTCTGCGTGGAGCTGGCGGGGGGTCGCGTGGAGTGGATGAATTGGAATTCCTGGCTCCATGATGAACCGGAAAGCAAGCGGCTGGCAACGGAAAAATCGCAAAGACCGGGGAATCCGGCGAGCGGCCGCGCCCGGCTCTGGGCAAGCCTTGCCGCCAGCGCCTACAATGCTGAGTGTCATGGCGCAGAAGAAGGAATCGCTGTTTGAGGTGGCGTGCCCGGATTGCGGGGCGATGCTCAAGATCGACCGCTCAACCGGCCTGGTGGTGAGCCACACCCCGGCGCCGCGCAAGCGGACGTTCGAGGACCTGGAGATGGCGGCCAAGGCCATGCGCGAGCACGAAGAGCGCAAGGAGTCCATCTTCAAGCAGAGCGTGGACGCGGAGCGGAACAAGGCCGACCTGATGGAAAAGAAGTTCGCCGAGGCGCTGCGCAAGGCCAAGGACGCTCCCGACGTGAAGCCGCTGCGCGAGTTCGACCTGGATTGAAATTTCCGGCATCGCGACGCCGGCTGCGCGGGATGACCGGGTGTGCAAAACAGGGTACACCGCCGAAGCCGTTTCTGCGCGATACTCAATACGCCGGTACCCACGCGGCCTGGATGATTTTCGAATCCGGAAGGAGAAACGATGGTGGTTGTCCCCCTCACCAAGCCCGGGAAGGCAATGGATGGCGAGCCGCGCAACACGGAGACCTGCTCAGTGAACTGGATCACGATTGCCGCGGCGGCCTCGCTGGCGGCCGGCGGCGCGCTGCTGGTGTGCGGAAAGCCGCGCGCCGGCCTGGTGGCGGCCGCGTCGGGCGCTGCGCTGGCCATGCTCGACCAGCAGGAGATCGTGTCCGCGTGGTGGAAGGCGCTGCCCAATTACCTGGCGGAGATTCAAGATGTGCTGGGCCGGGTGCAGGAGACGCTCGACGACGTCACGGCGCAGCACGAAAGGCTGCACCGGGTGCTGACGCAATAAGCCCGATTGGGAATGGGCAGAAGTAAAAGCCGCCTGACACAATCTTTCCTGCTGCACGGAAACTCCGAATCCGGGCTAAGCGGCATGCCCAAAGCCCCGTTGCGGGACGGAGCCCGTGGCCTTTGCCTTGCGTATGGAATTTTCAGCCCTTTGAAATCAATCGGTGGAGGCGCATCCCATGAAGCGAAACCGGCTTCTGCAGGTTCTGCTGGTACTGGATGGCGTGCTGTTCCTTGCCGCCATCTATCCGATTGCCACGTCGCTGTGGGATCCCGCCTCGGAAGGGGACACGATGATGCTCAGCATCTATTTTGCGCTGGGCGTTTTCCTGTTGCTGTCCGTCCGCACGCCGCCGGCGCATCGAAGCCTGATTGCATTCGCGGGGTGGGCCAATGTCGCCCATGGGCTGGTGATGTCCCTGATGGCCATTGGGCGCCCAGCCGACCGCAGGGACCTCCTGTTTGCGACGCTGGCCTGCCTGGTGGTCGGCATACCTCTGATCGTCCTCACCCCAGCCGGGGAGTCATCCCGCCTGGAACCTTCGGTGTCCGGAGCATAGCTCGGACGTACGCGCCCGCCGCTTAAGGTATTTCCTGAAGTGCGCTTTCGTTTTTGAGAATGCTTCCATGCCGTCGCTCTTCTGCCCTGCGGAATCGCGACAGGGTGGATCCCACCCAAAGACAACCGGACGTGGGGACTCCGGCGGTGCTCAGACGCCCATCTGCAGGCGGCCTGCTTCGCTCACGCGCTCGGGCGTCCACTTGGGCTCCCACACCAGCTCAACCTCTACTTTGCCGATGTCGCGGATGCCGGCCAGGCGGTTCTCGACCTGCTCGACCATGAGGCCCGAAGCAGGACACTGCGGGGTGGTCAGGGTCATGGTGATCTTGACCCGCTGGCGCGGCCACTTGGGCGTGGAGTCGGGGTCGGGAGACATTTCGATCTTGTAGATCAGGCCCAGGTCGACGAGGTTGAGCTTCAACTCGGGATCGAAGCAATCGCGCAGCGCGGCCAGAATGTCGGGTTCGGTGAGCATGGTTCAGTTCTTCCGCTCAACCAGATAGCGTGCAACGGACTTGAGCCCTTCGGCGCGGCTGCCGTAAGGCTCGAGCGCAGCGAAGGCTTCTTCGATAAGCTGGGCGGCGTCCCGGCGGCTCTGCTCAATACCGTAGACGGCGGGCCAGGTGGCTTTCTCCGTGGCCTGGTCCTTGCCCGCGGTCTTGCCCAGTTGCGCGGAATCGGCGGTCATGTCGAGCACGTCATCGACGATCTGGAACGCGAGGCCGGCCTTGCGCCCGAAGCGGTCGAGGCGCGAGACGTCGCCGGCCGATGCCCCGGCGTACACGCCCCCCGCAACCACGCTTACGCGGATCAGCGCGCCGGTTTTGGCGCGGTGTATGGCCTCCACCAGCTCCGGCGTGGGCTTCTTCTGCTCGCTTTCAAGGTCGAGCACCTGGCCGCCGATCATGCCGTCCACGGTGCCGATGGCGTTGGCCACCAGGCCGATGATCTGCACCGTCGCCGCGGGCGGGCAGTCAAGGCCGGCGAGCACTTCGAAGGCGCGGGTCTGCAGCGCATCGCCGGCCAGGATGGCCGTGGCCTCGCCGAAGGCCTTGTGGCAGGTGGGCTTGCCGCGGCGCAGATCGTCGTTGTCGAGCGCGGGC
>DATJRT010000300.1:0-4322 GCA_035504495.1 Occallatibacter sp. | reverse complement strand
GCGTCGTCGGTGGGCACTGCCTGCGCGTGGTAGCGCGCGCCCCCGGCGAGCAGTTCGCGTCCGAGCCGCGAATCCTCGTCCACTTCCAGCATGTAGACGCTGGCGTGGGGCACGCCGGAGTCGACAAGCGCGCGCAGCGATTCCTCCCACGAAGCCAGCGTCTGGCCGGCGAGCCCTGCGATGAGGTCGAGGTTCAGGTTGGTGATGCCGGCGGAACGCAGATGGCGCAGGTCTTCTTCGACCGCGGCGCGCGTGTGCAGCCGGCCGCTCGCGCGCGCTTCCCTGTCAACAAACGACTGCACGCCCAGGCTTGCGCGATTCACGCCTGCCTCAGCCATCGCCTCCAGGGTGCCCTCGGCAAATTGGCCTGGAGCGCACTCCATGGTGATTTCGGCGTCGTTATCGACGGCAAACTCGGAACGCAGCGCAGCCAGGAGCCGGCCTAGCAGATCGGGCGCGAGCAGGTTCGGCGTGCCTCCGCCGAGGTAAACGGTGTCGACGCGGCGCGGCAGTTGCACGCCCGCCTGCGCGGCCCAGGAGCCGGCCTGGCGCAGATCTTCGATGACGCGATCGATGTAGCGTGCGTGCTGGCTGGCGGGATAAACCCCTGACGCAAAGTTGCAATAGGTGCACTTCGAGCGGCAAAACGGAATCGAGACGTAGACTCCCAGCGCATTTTCTTCGCCGCTCACAGCCATGATTGTTTCATGCGCCGCGGCGCCGCGCACGCGCATCCAATCCAGAGCGCCGTTCATGCAATCATGGAAGGGAGGAGATTCCGTTTGAAAGCCTGGCCTGTCCTGGGCGTACTCATCGTCCAAGCCATTCTCCTTCTGGCGCACTGGTTCATTTTTCATACCTGGATCGCATTTTTCCCCGGTCTCGATCCCGCGGCCGCCGTGGCGCTGCGCGCCGTGCTGATGGCGCTCGCGGTGAGCTTTGTCGCCTCGGCGCTGCTCAACTTCCGCTTTTCCAATTTTGCGGTTTCGCTTTTCTATAAACTGGCCTCGATCTGGCTCGGCTTCGCCAACTTCTTTTTTCTCGGCGCGATCCTCACCTGGCTCACCTGGTACGCGATGCGCCTGTTCGCCTCGCCGAGCCCGGCCACACTGCGGCCCGCAATGGCTACAGGCTATTTCGCTCTGGCCGTCGTGGCCGGTGTCTATGGCCTGTTCAACGCCCTCTGGATCCGCGTGCGCAGCGTGGCCGTTCGCCTGCCTCATCTGCCTGCATCCTGGCGGGGGCGCCGCGCGCTGCTGATGAGCGACCTGCACCTGGGCAACATCAACCGCGCCGGCTTTTGCCGCCGCGTGGTGCGGCTCGCCGCCGGCCTCAATCCGGATATCGTCTTCATCCCCGGCGATCTCTTCGACGGCACGCGCGGGCGGCTGGACCGGCTCATTGCGCCGCTGCGCGAACTTGAGCCCCCGTTAGGCATTTATTTTTCAACCGGCAACCACGAGGAGTTTCACGATCCCGGCGAGTATCTCCACGCCGTCCGGAACGCCGGCATCCGCGTGCTCGCGCAGGAGCGGGTCACCGTGGACGGGCTGCACATTCTGGGCATCTCCTATCGCGAGTCGACTTATCCCATGCGGGTGCGCGCCGCGCTCGAACAGATGAGTCCGGGCGCAGAGGCAGCCAGCATTCTGCTCAACCACGCGCCCATCCGCCTGCCCATCGTGGAGCAGGCCGGCATCGGCCTGCAACTCTCCGGGCACACCCACGGCGGGCAGATTTTTCCCTACACCTTCCTCACCCGGCGCATCTTTGGGCGCTTCATTCACGGGCTGCACCGCTTCGGCGCGCTGCAGGTCTACACCTCCACCGGTGCCGGCACCTGGGGTCCGCCCATGCGCGTGGGCTCGCAGCCGGAGATCGTATTGCTGCAGTTCGAGTAAAGACAGGCCCGTGCTACAATGTAGGTACGTTGCTACATGAGGCGGAATGATGGCCATTGCCACTTTTACCAGCCGTGAATTCAATCAGGACGTGAGCCGGGCCAAGCGGGCAGCGAAGAAAGGCCCGGTCTTCGTGACCGATCGGGGCCGGCCCTCGCATGTGCTGCTGAGCATCGAGGAGTACCGCAAGTTGAACGGCAAGCACAAGAGCATCATGGAATTGCTGGCGATGCCGGAGGTCGGCGACATCGACTTCGAGCCGCCCCGCCTGAAGGGCGAGTTTTTCCGGCCCGCCGATTTTTCCTGATGTATATCCTCGATACGAACCTTGTTTCCGAGATGCGTAAGGCGCAAAGCACCCGCACCGGGGCTGCGCGAGCCAATGTACGGGTGAAGACTTGGCTTGACTCGGTTCCCCCTTCGATCCTCTATCTGTCAGCCATTACGGTTCTGGAGCTCGAGATCGGTTGTCTCCGGCTGGAGCGGCGCGATCCCTTGCAGGGAAAAACGCTGCGCACGTGGATCGACAAGCTGGTTCTTCCTGCCTTCGCCGGCCGCATCCTGCCCGTAGACGTTCCCGTTGCTTTGCGTTGCGCGTCCCTGTACATCCCCAATCCTCCGGCAGGGCGCGACGCGCTCATTGCCGCCACGGCGCTGGCGCGCGGCATGACCGTGGTGACGCGCAACCCTGCTGACTTTGCCTCGACCGGCGTGCGCCTTCTGAATCCCTGGCAAGACTGAACCGCCCGAATCCACTTCCGCGCTCATCGCGCCGAATCGAGTGTGCGCGCGGCGCGGTCGAGCGCCTGCGTGAGCACCACGAGTTGCTGCGTAGCCACGGCCTCGTTCTTGGCGTCGATGGCCTCATTCACGCCGGGAATCACCACCGCGGCGTAGCCGGTGTATTCCCCGGGCGCGTAGATGGTGTGCCGGTACCAGGGCCGGTTGGGCAGCCCCGCATCGTTCAGCAGCGCGTCTTCAGTCTGGCGCAGGGCGCCGTTCAACCGCACCAGGTCGCCGGCGGGCGCAGCCTGGAGCACGTAGGCCCGCTGCGCCGCTTCCGCCATGCGCGCGGCCGCAGCTTCAGCCGGAGCAAAGTCAAGCGAGTCGAAACCGGCGTCCTTCGCCTTCGCCTTCGCCGCCTCGAGATACCCGGCGATGGCATGGGCGTAGGCCACGTAATCGTAGGGCAGGACGTCGGCATCGGCCATGCGCAGCGCCTCCAGCCCGAATACGCGGGCCATCTCCTGGAGATACTCGAAGTGCGGATCGGCATTGGCCGTGAACCAGGCGAAATCGTCGAAGGTGGAGTGATACACGCCATAAGGGCCCTCGGAACTGATGTCGGTCGACGGCACGCCCGCGTGTTGCAGGAAGGGCGTGTAATCGGAACCGGAGCCGAGATCGCCCACGCGCACCGCGTCGGCGTCGAAGGACGCGGAGCCGCCGGTGCGGTGCGCGTATTCGCTGGCGTTGTGAATGCGCCACTGCTCGAAGACCGTTCCCCCTATGGGGCTGGGCACTTCGCGGGTCACGTCGCGGACGAATTGCTTGAGCGAGGGCACGGCCGATGCCGAGAAATCGGGGCCGGAAACGCCTACATCCATGTTGAAGTAGGCAACTGTGTGAGCCATGAGCGCGGCCTGCTGCTCCACCCATTCGGTTGAGCCGATCAGGCCCTCCTCTTCGGCATCCCAGCTGCAAAAAACGAGAGTGCGTTTGGGCCGCCAGCCCTCGCGCAGCAGCGCGCCGACGCCGTGCACGGCTTCGAGCATGGCCGCGGTGCCGCTCGAGGGATCCACGGCGCCGTAGACCCACGCATCGCGATGATTGCCGGCAACCACCCAGTCGTCAGGATACTCGGAGCCTTTGATGGTGCCGATCACGTCCCAGATGATGCGCCGCTGATAATCCTGTTGCGAGACCAGATGCACAGTAACGCCGTCCGGTCCCAGGTGATAACGGAAGGGCAGCGCGCCCTGCCAGCCCTGCGGCACGCCCGGTCCTTTCAGCGCCTGCAGAATCGGCGCGGCATCGTGGTAGCTGATGGGAATGGAAACGATCTTCGGCTGGTTGACATCGGCTGAAACGCGCGCCGAGTCGGGCAGGTCCAGCGTGGAGGCAACGCCCGGCGTCTCCGGGTCGCCCGGATACTTGAAGAGAAACTGCACCGAGCCGCGCTGCACGCCGGTCTCCGGCCGCCACGGCCCCTGCGGCCAGGGGTCGCCGCGGTAGTAGCCGTCGTCCTGCGGATCGGAGTAGATGAGCACGCCGGCGGCGCCGCGCTGCTGGGCGATGTAGACCTTGACGCCGCGGAAATTTCCGCCGTAGCGGCAAAGCACGATTTTTCCGTGCAGATCGATGTGCTGCGCAGCCAGCTCGTCGAAATCCTCAAGCCGGCCGTAGTTGGCGTAGACTACC
>DATJRT010000299.1:0-11728 GCA_035504495.1 Occallatibacter sp. | reverse complement strand
GGGACCGGAACTCAAGGGCTACGCTGTAGGGCTTTGGGGAAATCTGTGCAAGGCAGGGTTGCCTTCAGAAAGGCAAAACGCCGCTCACGACCAAATCACTGAGCGCAAATCTAGTATAACATGGTTGCGCATCGCGCGCGGATGGGTCTTGTGCAGTTTGAAAACCAGGCGCGTCCCATCACGCCCGGTCCCTTCGCATCGTGTGCAAGCGCTTCGCGGACCCCAAACTCCACGAAGCGCGCGAGAGCTCTCATTTAGCCCATTTGGGGTGTCGATGCTCCGTGCATTTGTGCCGGTTGAACGCGTCCTCTATCGCCTTAGTTGGCACATTCGGTACCAGTTCCAGACGCTGCACGAATGGTTGTGACCATGCGCAATCGGAGCATCGCCAGTTTGCAGACGCTTTTGTAGGCGATAGGATTCTTCGCGCCGTTTCAGTCATACCCCAACTCTACGCTCATTTTCACGGCGAGAGCTTTGCACCGGAACGGACCTCTTTTGCGTACCATCGGGCATCGAAATGATCAGAAATCCGGCGCTATGTGACCCTCAAGTCCAGGAACCTCATTGCCGCGCTTCACGACATCCTCAGCAAACTGGAGTTGATGGAATCCAGCGGACGCGATGAAGAGGCCTTCGCCGAGCTCAAGCGGATCGTCAATCAGCGCATTCAAGATCTGCAGAATCCCGCGTCGATTCCCTCCATCATCCCGGGCCTCAAGAGACCCAACACCAACGCGGATACGACGACCCACCTTCTGCGTGTCATCTGACCTCCAATGGCGCTCAATGGAACTTGCGTTTTGTTGTCGAATGTTTTCGGGATCCTGCCTTGGGAACTCCGTCGATCAGGGAAGGCAGGGGCCACGGCCTCCGCACGAAGTGCACAATAGCTTGGAAATGATTGTGTACAATACCGAATGCGACGTCAGGAAAATTCTCTTCGGCGCTGCTCTCTTCTTGTGAGATTTCCCTGGAGCGCCGGCGCCCGCTCTACCAGCTTCCCCGTTCGCCGAAGATCTCGATCACGTGCGCCAGCCGGTTGCAGCCGTTGGCCCAGTTGGTCTGCAATCCCCGCTCCACGCGGTTCGGGTCGCCGGCTACGATCGCGGCAATGATCTCGTCGTGCTCGGCCACCGAGAGGTGCAGGTCATTGATGATCGAGCTGGCATAGAGCCGCCAGTAGCGTTCCGCCTGCGGCTCAATGGACTTGTGCAGCGCCAGCAGCCGCGGCCCCGCGCCGGATTCGATGATGGTGCGGTGAAAGTTGCGGTCGAGATCGAAGATTCCCGCCGCCCGCGAATCCTTGGCCGTCAAAATCTCCCGCAGCTGGTTGTTGAAGCTCTTCAGCCGCGCAGCCAACTCCACCCGCCGGGCCTTGGGCAGGGCCGCCGTGCGCCGTCCCGCCAGCCCCTCCACGTGGCCAATGATGGAGTAAAGCTCGCCCGCATCCTCTTTGGTCAGCGGAGCCACGATCATCCGCGATTTGCGCGCATTCTTGTGCTCGATCACGTACCCTTCGCGCTGCAGCCAGTGCAGCGCGCTGCGCACCGGCGTCCGGCTCATGGACAGATGCCGCGCCAAATCCGCCTCCACGATCCACGAGCCCGGCGAGAGCCGTCCGTGGACGATCAGCTCCCGGATCTCGTAGAACGCCTTGCGCAGACTGTTGCCATCGTGGTCCCCGCGCGCGCGCGGTGCATGTTTGCTGCTGGATATGCGGACTGGCATGGTGCAACGGCTCCCCAAAGGACAATTCGCCGGCAGGTTGCGGCGGCCGGTTCCCTGTCCATTTTGTATCGCAGATTTCATTTTAAGGGACAAAAAGGAGTATTCAAGATTGTAGACAATCGGTATATTGCTATACGTATGCCCTCTATCCGGGTCGTCGATTCCCATACCGAAGGCGAACCAACCCGGGTTGTCATCGCTGGAGGGCCCAGACTGGGTCGCGGCACTCTCGCCCAGCGTTTGCAGCGGTTTGCTGCCGAGCACGACCATTTTCGCTCTGCGGTCGTGAATGAGCCCCGCGGCTCCGACGTGATGGTGGGCGCACTGCTGCTCAAGCCCTCGCAAGCCACCTGTGCCGCCGGCGTCATCTTCTTCAACAACGTTGGATATCTGGGCATGTGCGGCCACGGCACCATCGGCGTGGTAGCCACGCTCGCCCATCTGGGCCGCATCGAGCCAGGCGAACACCTCATCGAAACCCCGGTGGGCGTGGTGCGGGCCACGCTGCACGGCGCCGCTAAAGTTACGGTCGAAAACGTCGTTAGTTTCCGTCACAGAAAAGGCGTCGTCGTCGACGTTCCCGGCTTCGGCCCCGTTACCGGTGAAATCGCCTGGGGCGGCAACTGGTTCTTCCTCGCCGAGCAGGCCCCCTTCGATCTCACCCTCTCCCATCGCGCCGCGCTCACCGATTACGCCTGGGCCATTCGCGGCGCACTGCGCCAGCAGGGCGTCACCGGTCCCGAGGGCCAGGAGATCGATCACGTTGAGCTCTTTGCGCCCGCTGCCTCGCCCGGTGTGGACGGCCGCAACTTCGTTCTCTGCCCCGGCAAGGCCTATGACCGCTCGCCCTGCGGCACCGGCACCAGCGCCAGGCTCGCCTGCCTCGCTGCGGACGGCAAGCTCGCTCCCGGGGAGACCTGGCGCCAGCAAGGCATTCTCGGCACATTCTTTGAGGCCTCATACCGGCTGCGCAACGGCTCCCCGCGCGAAGTGATCCCCTCGATCACCGGTTCTGCTTACATCATCTCGGAAAGCAACCTCATCCTCCAGCCGGGAGATCCCTTTCCCGCAGGCATTCCTTCATGAGCTCGACGGCCGCCGACGTTGTGATTCTCGGCGCCGGCATTGTGGGCGCAGCCTGCGCGTGCGAGTGCGCCGGCCGCGGCCTCAAGACGCTTGTTGTCGACTCCGGCATCGTGGGCGGCGGCGCCACCGCCGCAGGCATGGGCCACATCGTCGTCATGGACGGCTCGCCCGCGCAGCTCGCCCTTACACGCTATTCGCAGCAGCTCTGGCTTGCGCTCGCCTCCAAGCTTCCACCCGAAGTCGACCTCGAGCAGTGCGGCACCCTCTGGATCGCCGCCGACGCCGAAGAAATGGAAGAGGTGCGCCGCAAGCGCGATCTCTACGCCACGGCCGGCGTTGCCGCGGAGATTCTCGACGCGCACGCGCTCGCTGAGGCCGAGCCGCAGCTTCGCCGTCCGCTTGCCGGCGCGCTGCTCGTCTCCTCCGACGCCGTGCTCTATCCTCCGTCCGCCGCCGCATTCCTGATGGGCGCGGCCATTGAAGCCGGCGCACGTCTCCTCGTATCGCAACGAGTTCTTGCCGCGCAGAACGGTCGCGTCCGTCTCGCCTCCGGCGAGGAGATCCATGCCGCGCGCATTGTCAACGCCTGCGGGGCCGAATCCGTCTCCCTCCTGCCGGAGCTGCCCATCCGCAAGCGCAAAGGTCATCTCGTCATCACCGACCGTTATCCTGGCTTCATCCGCCGCCAGCTGGTCGAGCTCGGCTATCTGCGCAGCGCGCACGCGGTCGCCGCGGATTCGGTCGCCTTCAACGTTCAGCCGCGCAGAACCGGCCAGGTCCTTATTGGCTCTTCGCGCGAGTTCGGCGCGGAAGACGCTTCCGTCCATCACGCTTTGCTCGCCGCCATGGTCGCGCGTGCGCAGCAGTACCTGCCCAGGCTCGCCGATCTCCACGCCATCCGCGTTTGGACCGGCTTCCGCGCCGCCACCCCGGACAAGCTTCCACTCATCGGCCCCTGGCCCAGGGACAATTCCCTCTTTCTCGCTACGGGCCATGAGGGCTTGGGCATCACCACCTCGCTGGCCACAGCAAAGCTTCTCGTCGCCGCGCTGCTCGGTGAAAAAGCCGCGATACCCGCCGAGCCATATCTGCCCGCGCGTTTCCTCACTGGCAGCTTCCCGGAGGACGGCGTCTTTGCCCAGGTACGGGAGCAATCCCATGCCTGAATCCGCGCGCTCGCTCGCGCTCAGCGTCAACGGCACGCCCATCGCCGTGCAGCCCGGAACCACCGTAGCCGCCGCCGTGCTCATGGCCGGCGCGGCCACCCGCATCTCCGTCACTGGCGAGCCACGCGCGCCGCTCTGCGGCATGGGCATCTGCTTTGAGTGCCGCGTAATCATCGACGGCGTGCCTCACCAAAGGAGCTGCCAGATTCTCTGCCGCTCCGGCATGGACGTGCGCACCGCGCCCGCAGAACCCGCACACAATCTCCTGGGCGAGCGGACCCCATGAGAGAATTCTTCGACATCGTCGTGGTCGGCGCCGGTCCTGCCGGCGTCGCTGCGGCCGTCACCGCCGCCGAGGCCGGCCAGCGCGCGGCCCTCGTCGACGACAACCCCGCGCCCGGCGGCCAGATTTGGCGCAGCGGCGCGCATCTTCCCCGCGCGGGCCTGCACTGGCTCGCGCGCCTTCAACGCTCCTCGGCTAGGCGGCTCAACGGCTGGCGCGTTTTCGATTCGCCTCAACCCGACCTGCTCTGCGCCGAGCCTTGCCAATTCGTGCCGTCCGCGCACAACGGCTCCGCCTCGACCGCCCAGGTCACCCGCGCCGAGCTGCGCTTCAACCGGCTCATCCTCGCCACAGGCGCGCGCGAGCGCTTTCTTCCCTTCCCTGGCTGGACACTGCCAAACGTCATGGGCGCCGGCGCGCTCGATGCTCTGGTGCGCAGCGGCCTGCCCATCGCGCAAAAACGCGTGGTCGTCGCTGGAACCGGCCCGCTGCTTCTCGCCGTGGCCGCGCATCTCGCCCGCCGCGGCGCGCGAATCGTCGCCGTCTGCGAGCAGGCGTCTTTCTCGCAAATCGCCCGCTTCGCCGCTCGGCTCGTCTTTGAGCCGGCCAAGCTTGCACAGGGCGCATCCTACGCGCTCGCCATGCGCTCCGCCCACGTGCACACCGGCTGCTGGCCCATCGCCGCGCACGGCCCCGATCGCCTGCACTCCGTCACTCTGCGCAAGGGCGACGATCTCTGGGACGTCGATTGCGATTATCTTGCCTGCGGCTTTCACCTCGTCCCCAACACGGAGTTGCCCGCATTGCTCGGCTGCTCCATCGCCGGCGGGCACGTGGCCACTAACGAGTTGCTCGAGACCTCCATCCCCGGCGTCTACTGCGCCGGAGAGCCCACCGGCATCGGCGGCGTGGAGCTCGCTCTGCTCGAAGGTGAGATCGCCGCGCTCGCCGCCTCCGGCCAAGTCGCGCGGGCAAGAAAACTCGCTCGCCGTCGCCGCCGCAAGCTCGCCTTCGTCCGCGCACTCGACCACGCCTGCACCCTCGATCCGCGGCTGCGCACGCTGCCCGCGGACGAAACCCTCGTCTGCCGCTGCGAAGATGTGCCTTACAGCGCGCTCTGCGCTCGCTCCAACTGGCGCGAAGCCAAGCTACACACGCGTTGCGGCATGGGTCCCTGCCAGGGCCGCATCTGCGGTACGGCGGCGGAGTTCCTCTTCGGCTGGAACTCGGGCTCGGTGCGCCCTCCCATCTTCCCGGCTTTGGTTTCAAGCCTGGTCTCGTCGGGCGCATCCCCGGAAACTCTCGCCGCCGCGATCCCGCTTGCACACCACTCCCCGGCGCAGAATTCCAAGGAGAATCGATGAACTGGTCCGGCGTCATGCCCGCCATCACCACTCCATTCGACGAAAGCTTCGCGGTCGATCGTGCCTTCCTCGCGCGCCACGTGCAGTGGCTGCTCGCGAACGGCTGCACAGGCATCATTGCACTCGGCTCGCTCGGTGAGGCAGCCACGCTCACCTTCACGGAGAAGGAATCCGCCCTGCGCACCGTCTGCACCGCCGCTCATCCTGTACCCACCGTCGCCGCTATCTCCGCGCTCTCGACAGCCGAGGCCGTCGACCTCGCTAAATCCGCGGAGCAGGCCGGCTGCGCGGGCCTCATGGTCCTGCCGCCCTACGTCTATCGTGGCGACTGGCGCGAGATGAAAGCCCACGTCACGGCCATCTTCCGCGCCACGCCGCTTCCGTGCATGCTCTACAACAATCCTGTCTCCTACGGCACCGACTTTCTTCCCGAGCAGATCGCCGAGCTCTCCGCCGAGCACCCAAACCTCGCCGCGGTCAAGGAATCGAGCACCGACGTCCGCCGCGTCACCGCGATCCGCGTCCTCACCGGCGATCGCCTCCGCATCTTCGTCGGCGTCGATGACGTCATCGTCGAAGGTGTCGCGGCGGGCGCCGTCGGCTGGGTGGCCGGCCTCGTCAACGCCTTCCCCCGCGAGTCCGTCGCCCTCTTTGAAGCCGCTGCCGCCGGCCAGTGGGACACAGCCTTCGCCCTCTATCGCTGGTTTCTCCCCCTGCTGCGCATGGACACCGTTCCCAAATTCATTCAGCTCATCAAACAGGTGCAGCAGGAGACCGGCACAGGCAATGCGCGCGTCCGCCCGCCGCGCCTCGAAGTCACCGGCGCGGAGCTCGAGGACACACGCGCTAAAGTCGCTCAGGCGCTCGCCCATCGCCCCTCGCCACGGAGCACCGCCTTCCCCGCATGAGCCGCCGCAACTACACTGGTCGCGGCATGCGCAAATCCGGAATCGAAGCGCCAAGAAGCGAAGAGGCGGCCAGCGCGCAGCTCGCGCACAGGGCCTCGCAGACCAACGCCCTGCGCTGGGAAGACTTCACCACTCTCGCCATCGACCCCGCCGACGACTGCACCTTCTGGTACGTGGGTGATTACCTCAAAGCCGGCGCGGAGAACTACACCTCGCGTATCGCCGGCCTGCGCCTGTCCGATTGCTCCGGCCGCCGCAGGCGCTTCGGCCCATTCTGACCGCCAACAGCACCTCTACTGTTCCGCCGGCTGCGGCTCTGCCGCCGGCGGCGCGCCCGTGGTCACAATCGGCGTCACCTTGTGCTCCAGCAGCGTCTTGTTGAACGCCGGGACTTCTTTCTCCATCAGGTTTTTGTAGTCACCCCCGGCCTGCGCCAGCTTCTTCTCGAGATCCCGCGTCAATTCCACCTCGGTGTCCGTCGGCTTCCAGTTGGTTCCGCCGGCCACGTCGCCCGCGCCGGAGCCGATTTCGCCATTCAGCCAAATCAGGTTGTAATAAATCTTCCACGCGGAGATGTACGTCTTGTCGTCGCTCGCGGCCAGCGGCTCCGAAAGCATCTCGTATTCCACGCCTTGCATCCTCGCATCCATTGTTTCGGCTGCCTGCTTCAGTGGTTTTTCTTGGTCGTCGCTGCTCAGCATCGCCTCCACGTCGGCAAGCTGCTTGCGCATCCACTCGATCTGGTTCACCATGTCGCTCACTTTGTCCACGTCGTCCTGGATGCGCAGTTGCAGCTTTACACTCGCTTCAATGTCGCTCTCGCTTCCAGCGCTCTTCGGATCGATGAGGATCGTCACCGGCTCATTGAACGTCTTTCCATCCACCGTCAGCCGCGCCTGGTACTTGCCCGGCGCTGCCATCGGCGTGGGAATCTCCTCCATGCCCCAGTGCGTTACCGGCCGCGAATCCTTCCCCTTGAATCGCCCCTCCTCGAAGATGTGCGGATCCTCGGGCGGAAGCGTGCGCAGCGCAATCTGCCGCGGCTCGTCGTAGTGCATGTCCCACGCCACGCGATTGATGCCCTCATGTCCGCTCGCGGTGAGTTTGCGCACCAGCTTCTGCTGCGCGTCGTAAATCTCCACCTCCACCGGATCTTTGGGCGCTGTCTTAAGAGCAAAAGTCAGAAAGACGTTCTCGCCGCGCGCCAATCGATACGTGGGCCGCGGCGGAAAAAAACGCACGTCCTCGGTCGTGGCCTGCTTCGCCATCTCCTCGAGCGGCGTAATGTCGTCGAGAATGTAAAGCCCGCGCCCGTAAGTGGAAACCACCAGGTCGTGAAAGCGCTTTTGCACCACCGTCCACGTCACCGGAGAGGGCGGCAGCCCCGCGTCGAAGTGCGTCCACGCCGCGCCTTCGTCGAGCGAGTAGTAAAACGCGTTGCCGGTTCCCGCAAACAGCAGGCTCTTGCAATTCGGATCCTCGGAGACATTGCGCACGTACGCGAGCGGCCCTTTGGGCAGATTGCCGGCAATGCTCGTCCACGTCTTGCCATAATCGGTCGTCTTGAAGATATAGGGCGCGCGATCATCCACCAAATGCGCGTCCACAGCGACGTACGCCGTCCCCGCATCGAAGAATGACGGCTGAATGCTGGTCACCTCGCCCAGCGCGGGGAATCCCCGGATGTTCCCGGTCACGTCATTCCAGTGAGCGCCGTCGCGCGTATTCCACACCTTGCCGTCGTCGGTGCCCGCCCACAGCAATCCCATCTCCACTGTCGACGGCGCCAGCGCAAACACCACCTCGCCGTAAAACTGTCCCAGATTGTCCCCGATCAATCCCCCTGACGACTTGTTGTGTTCCGGGTTCTGCGTCGTCAAGTCAGGGCTGATCACGCTCCAGCTCTGCCCCTCGTCGCTCGTCTTGAAGACCACCTGGCAGCCGTAATACACCGTGTTGTGATCGAAGGGATCGATGGCCAGCGGCGGCGTCCAGTGGCAGCGGTACTTGGTCTGGTCCGGCGCGGAGTCCAGCGTATGCAGCCATGGGCTCACCGATCGCGCCTCCTTCGTGCGCGCATCCCAGCGCGTCACTTCGTCGCCGTAGCAGGAGGCCCACACGATGTTCGGGTCCGTCGGATCGGGCAGCGTGAACCCTGACTCGCATCCGCCCATGTGATGATCCCATCCCTCGTGATCGTAGCCCTCCGGCACGCTCGGCCCCCGCATGGTCGAGTCGTCCTGCATGTTGCTATACACCTCGTACGGGATCTGGTCGTCCACGGCTACGTGATACATCTGCCCGATCGGCAGCGTCACGTTATGAAATCCCTGTCCGCCCACCGTGGTGATCGCCAGCCCGCCGTCGAATGCGATCGCAAAACGGTTCGCGTCCTTGGGATCGATCCAGATGTCGTGGTTGTCGCCGCCCCACTCCTTCATCTCGAAGTTCTCGCCGCCATCGCGCGATACCAGAAAGGCGCTGTCTGACACCAGCACCAGGTTCTCGTCCGCCGGCGAAACCGCCAACCGGACGTAATACCCCGCGCGCCCGATCAGCGTTCGGTCCCAGCTCACCACGTGCCAGTCCGCGCCGCCATTGTCCGAGCGCCACATCGAGCCCCGCTTGTCCGTCTCGATCAGCGCGTACACGCGGTTCGAGTCCGTCGGCGCCACGGCCACGTCGATTTTGCCCAGCGGCGGCTTCGGCAGCCCGTGTCCCTCGATGTGCGTCCACGTCGTCCCGCGATCGTGCGAAACGTACACGCCGCTCCCCGGCCCGCCGCTGTATTCGCCCCACGTGTGCATCTCCACCTGCCACATGCCCGCAAATAGCGTGCGCGGATTCTCGGGGTCCATCCCGATCCCCGAGCAGCCCGTGTTCTCATCCACAAACAGCACCCGCTCCCATGTCTTGCCGCCATCGGTGGTGCGGTACACGCCACGCTCCTGCTGCGGTCCGCTCAATCGTCCCAGCGCGCACACGTACACGCGGTTCTCGTCTGCAGGATCGATGACCACTCTCCCGATCCGCCCTGTCGCATCCAGGCCCATGTGCTCCCACGTCTTGCCGCCGTCGGTCGACTTGTACACGCCGTCGCCGGTTACATCGATGTCGCGAATCGCCCAGGCTTCGCCCGTTCCCGCCCACACCACGTTGGGATCGGTGGGCGCAACCGCCAGCGCGCCAATGGCCGCCACCGGCTCGTGATCGAAGATCGGCGTCCACCGGTTGCCGCCGTCCGTCGATTTCCAGATGCCGCCCGAGGCCGCGCCCGCATAGTACGTGCTCGGATCGCCGGGAATCCCCGCCACGGCCGACACGCGGTTGCCTACCGCCGGGCCCACGAAGCGAAATCCGAA
Source organism: Occallatibacter sp. (assembly GCA_035504495.1). Classification (GTDB taxonomy): domain Bacteria; phylum Acidobacteriota; class Terriglobia; order Terriglobales; family Acidobacteriaceae; genus Telmatobacter. The sequence goes on along the minus strand of DATJRT010000299.1, from coordinate 1,828 downwards.
ATCTTCGCCGCGGTCCCGTTCTCCGCGCTGTGCATTCGCCGTTCCGCTTGCAATAGAAAACCATGCAACCAACACGGCTAACCGCAGCAGAGCCGGCATTCTCATCAGCATTTCGCAATGTCTCCGGAAGGGAAATTTCGAAGCTCAGCAACGAAACTCGACAAATTGTACACCAAATAAAATGCAATTGCGGGGAGAGCGGGAGCCTTCAAGCTGTTGAACCTGCCGTATTCTTTGGGAACGGAGCTTCAGCCCCAGACGCAGCGCCCGCGCCGCCGGCAGGTTGCTCCAGCCCGCCGATGGCCTATTGTATGATCCGTTGTATACATTTTTGCGCGCGCCCAATCCTGAGGATTTCCCCATGCTATTCCCGTCCCTCTCGCGCCGACGTTTTCTTTCCCGGTCGGCTTTCGCTGCCGGCGCGCTCGCCGCTCCATCTTCATTGGCCGCGCTCGCGCAGACGCCCCTCGAAGACGTTCCCCGCAGTCCCAACGGCTCCGGCTTCGAAACCGTCCCGTGGAAATTCGCGCCGTTGCCCATGGCTGACGTCCGCCTGCGCCCGGGCCCGTTCTTCGACGCACTCGAAAACAACCGCCGCTATCTGCACTCGCTCCCGAATGACCGGCTCCTCTTCAACTTTCGCGTGCAGGCCGGCCTGCCCGCGCCATCTCAACCCTTCGGCGGATGGGAAGATCCCAAGTGCGAGCTGCGCGGCCACTTCACCGGCGGCCATTATCTTTCCGCCTGCGCGCTCACCGTGGCCTCTACCGGCGATGACGATCTGCTCGCCAAGGCCAACGCTCTCGTCGCCGCGCTTGACCAGTGTCAGTCTACCGACGGTTACCTCAGCGCCTTTCCGCAGGAATTTTTCGAGCGCCTCAAGAACGGGCAGAAAGTGTGGGCGCCGTTTTACACCCTGCACAAGATCATGGCCGGCCATCTCGATATGTTTGTCCACGCCGGCAACGAGCAGGCCCTCGGCGTCGCGGAGAAAATGGCCGCGTGGGTCGCCGCGTATCTCAAGCCCATCGGCCAGGACCAGTGGACGCGCATGCAGAAGGTCGAGTTCGGCGGCATGAATGAGGTGCTCTACAACCTCTACGCCGTCACCGGCAAGGAAGAGTACCTCGTCCTCGGGCGCCGCTTCGACGATCAGAGCTTCTTCACCCCGCTCGCCGCGCACCAGGACGCGCTCAGCGGTTTGCACGCCAATACCAACATCCCCAAGGTCATCGGCGCCGCGCGCGCCTATGAGCTTACCGGCGAGCCGCGCTACCGCGAACTCGCCGAATACTTCTGGAGCCAGGTGACCACGGAACACGCCTACTGCACAGGCGGCACAAGCAACGGCGAGCACTGGCAGGATGCGGGCAAGCTGGCCGGCGAGCTCGGACCGGAAGACGAAGAGTGCTGCTGCAGCTACAACATGATGAAGCTTACGCGCCATCTCTACGGCTGGAGCGGCGATCCCAGATTCATGGATTACTACGAGCGCGTCCTCTTCAACGCGCGCCTGGGCACGCAGGACAGCGAGGGAAGGCTCATGTATTTTCTCCCGCTCGCCTCCGGTCTTTGGAAGACCTTTGGCACGCTCCAAGATTCGTTCTGGTGCTGCACCGGAACCGGCGTCGAAGAGTACTCGAAGACCAACAACTCCATCTACTGGCACAATGCCCGGGGCCTCACCGTCAATCTCTTCATCGCTTCGGAAGCCGCGTGGAAAAACCGCGGCATTCGCGTCGTGCAGCAGACCCGCTTCCCTGAGGAACAGCAGACCACGCTTACCCTGCACGTAAACGGGCGCCAGCGCTTCCCGCTCTATGTGCGC
>DATJRT010000298.1:0-9461 GCA_035504495.1 Occallatibacter sp. | reverse complement strand
CATCGCCGCCGTAACCGTGGGCTTCGAGGTCTTCGGGCCGGATTCTGACACGGCCTACGCCGACGGAGGAAAGATTTCGCATGCCGTGATCGACGCACTGCACAAGGCCGGCGTGGAAGACAAGAGCATCGAGAGCACCGGGCAGAGCCTGCACCGCAACACGGAGTTCGACGACAGGGACACGAAGGAGATGCGGGCCGCCAAACAGTTCGTCTTTACTCAGTCGTGGGAGGTGAGTGTGGCGCCGCAGTCGGCCGCGGAAGTGATTCGCGTGGCCGTCGCCGCCGGCGCGAACAAGAGCGGCGCCATCGATTGGAGATTATCCGACCGGAAGGCGCTTCAGGCAAAGGCCGCGGAGGCTGCGCTGGTGAAAGCGCGAGCGGTGGCAAGCCAGATGGCTGACGGACTGCATGTAAAGCTCGGCGATTTGATCTACGCCAGTAATCAGACGCCAAACGTGCTGCTGTTTCCTCCAAGGCCGGCACTCCCTCTTTACAGCGCGGAGGCTTCCGTTGGAACCCCGCCGAACCTCCTCCCAACCCTCGAAATCCGTCCGCAGACCATCCGCGAAGAGGCGACGGTCTACGCCGTCTTCGCCATCGAATAAGTCTTCTCAGAGGATCTTCGAGCCGCGCGTCAACCGGATTGAAAGCCACCAGGAGAACAGCGAGAGCGCGCACCCCAGCGCAACCCATCCGGCCTGCGTAAGGTCGCGGACCGCCGGAATTGGGACGCGCGGAGCGGCGAAGGAAAACTGCCGCAAGGTGTGCGGCAGATAGCGGAAGAAGTCGAACGCTCCCCAGCCAAAGACACCCGCGGCCAAAAGCATGCCGGGCAGCGCGCGCTTCCCGGGAAACGGAATCGGCGTGGGCGTGGCGCTGATGATCTTTCTGCGCGCCCTGCTCGGCGCCGGCGGCGGCTCACCGTGGCTCTGCGGATTGATTCCGGGATTCATCGGCGTGGCCATGCTGATCTATGTATTCTTTCTGGCTTCGCCAATTGAATGAATGCCGCGCGGGGGCGCGTGACCGCGTGTGTATAGTGGGTTGTGCCCGAATCTCCCTCGCTCCGCGCCGCCAGCCCGGTGGAGTCGCGCCTGCGCACCAACTCCGCCGCGGACCCCCTCGACCGCGCCGTGCAGCGCGCGTTCCGGCGCCTGGCGCCCTACCTGATGGCGCTCTATATTGTCTCGTTTCTCGACCGCGCCAACGTGGGTTTTGCCAAGCAGGCCCTGGCGGCGTCAGTGGGCATCTCCGAGGGGACTTACGCGCTGGGCGCAGGCCTCTTCTTCCTCACCTATTCGACCTGCGGATTTCCCAGCAACCTGATCCTGCACCGCATCGGCGCCAAGATCTGGATTTCGTTTCTGCTGGTGGGCTGGGGGCTGGCGTCGATGGCCACCATGTTCGTCACCGGCAGCGCGTCCTTCTACGCGCTGCGCCTGCTGCTGGGCGTGCTGGAGGCGGGATTTTTTCCGGGAACAATCCTCTATCTCACCTACTGGTTTCCCAATCGCATCCGCGGAGAGATCACAGGCTTCTTTTATCTCGGTGTGCCTCTTTCGCTGGTGCTGGGCGGGCCGCTCTCCGGGCTGCTGCTCGAAATCCGCAGCAGGAGCGGCCTTGAGGGCTGGCAATGGATGTTCCTGGTGGAGGGTTTCCTCGCGGTCGCCATGGGCGCGGTGTCGTTCTTCTTCCTCGAGAACAGGCCGGCCGAGGCGCGCTGGCTGGCGTCCGATGAAAAACAGGCGCTGCTGGCGGCGCTCGCCCGGGAAGAAGAGGAGCGTCGCGCGGCCGGCCCGGCGCAACTGCTGACCATGCTGCGCAGTCCGCGCGTTCTCCGCTTTGTGCTCATCTACTTCATGATCCAGATGAGCATCTACGGCGCCATCTTTTATCTGCCCGCGGAGATCTCCGCGCTGCTGCACAAGCCGGCAGGCTTTGAAGTTGGCGCAGTGAGCGCGATTCCGTGGATCTGCGCGACCATCGCCTGTTACTGGCTGCCCAAGCGCGCCGACCGGGCGCGGAATCATCGCGCCATGGCCGCATGGGTGCTTTTCGCAGGCGGATGCGCAAGCCTGGCGTTTCCCGCGGCGGGCCCGCGCCTGGGGCTGCTCGCGCTCTCCATCGCGGTTTCAAGCTTTGTCACCGTGCAGCCGCTGTTCTGGACTTTCCCCACCGGTTACCTGGCAGACCGGGCGAAAGCCGGCGGAATTGCCCTGGTGGGAACGGGAAACCTGGGCGGATTCCTGGCGCCGAACCTGAAGGTGTGGGCAGACGAGTGGTTTCACTCGCCCAATGCGGGACTCTACGTGCTTGCCGGCATCACGGTTCTCAACGCCGGGTTGATTGCGCTCACAAGAACGGGGCCAGCGCGCGCCAAGGCATGAAGCGCGGCAATGCCGGCGAAATCGAGCAGAAGGTATAATCGCTCCCATGACGGCGGGCGCAGAGGTCGGTCCTGCGGTGAAGCAGGGCGCATTCAGCGGCGGGCCAGAGGCGGCGGCCAAGTTGCGCGCGCTTGAAGCTCAACTGGAAGCGCTGGGCAGCGTGATGGTGGCGTACTCGGGCGGCGTTGACTCGGCCTTCCTTGCCGCCACGGCGCACCGCGTTTTGGGCCAGCGGATGCTGGCTGTGCTCGCCGACTCGCCTTCCCTGGCGCGGCGCGACATGGAGGCGGCTTGTGCCTTCGCACGCTCACTGGGGATGCCGCTCGAAGTGATCGGGACCGCGGAGCTGGAGCGGCCCGAGTATGCGCGCAACGACGCCAATCGCTGCTTCCATTGCAAGGACGAGCTTTTTCTGGTTTTGGAGAAGTTGGTTGCAAGGTTGGGGTTCGCCCACATTGCCTACGGCATGAATGCGGACGACACCCGCGATTTCCGGCCCGGCCAGCGTGCGGCCGAGCAGCATGCGGTGCTGGCGCCGCTTGCCGACGCCGGCCTGGCCAAAGCGGAGATTCGCGCGCTCGCCAGGGCCGCAGGCTATCCCATGTGGGACCGGCCCGCCGCGCCGTGCCTCTCCTCGCGCGTGGAGTATGGGCGCGTGGTGACGCGCGCAGTGCTTGAACAGGTTGAAACGGCCGAGGAGAGCCTGCGCGGGCTGGGGTTTCGCGAGTTCCGCGTGCGCCACCACGGAGAGCTGGCGCGCGTGGAGATTGCGCGCGGCGAGCTTGAGGGCGCGCTGTCTCTCAAGATGCTGGACGCGATCACCGCGGCGCTCAAGCAGGCGGGCTACCAATATGTAACCCTTGACTGCACCGGTTTTCGATCGGGGTCAATGAACGCGATTCTGCCGGCTGAGGTTCTGGCCAGGCGCGGCGCGTAGGCCGTTTTTCCTTCCCATTGCTCCGCAATTTACAATCACAACGCGATGCGAATCGGATACCTCGAGTGCTTTTCCGGCATCAGCGGCGACATGCTGCTGGGCGCGCTGGTCGATGCCGGCGTGCCCGCTTCAGTGCTTTCTGATGCCGCGGCCGCGCTCCAGGTGGGCGCGCATCTGCACGTCCATCAAGTGATGCGGGGAGGATTGACCGCGACCAAGGTGGACGTATTAACGGAGGAAAGCAGGGCAGAGGAATCAGAGCGCAGGGATCGGGACGCCATTCATGCGCACGGCCATCATCCCCGCCAGCATACCCATGGGCACTCCCCTGAACACGCGCACCCGCCGCAAGCACACGAACACGGCCACGACGGGCATGCGCACCCGCACCGATCGCTGTCTGAGATTCTGCGGATCATTGGCGCGGCGGCAATTCCGGAATCGGTGAAGGCGCGCGCCCGCCGCGCGTTTCAACTGCTGGGCGAAGCCGAAGCGGCGATCCATTCCATTCCGATCGAGACGGTCCATTTTCACGAAGTGGGCGCGGTCGACACCATCGTCGACCTGGTGTGCGCGGCGGCCGGATGCGAGGCGTTGGGCGTGGATCGCTGGATGTCTTCGCCGCTGAACGTGGGCAGCGGCACGGTAGAGTGCCGGCATGGAACGCTGCCGGTGCCTGCGCCCGCGACGCTCGCGCTGCTGGGAAACGCACCGGTGTACGCCGCGGGGTCTCCCATGGAGCGGGTAACGCCGACAGGCGCAGCCGTGCTGCGGATGCTCGATGTGCGCTATGGGCCGCTGCCGGCGATGCGCGTCGAGGCACGCGGTTACGGCGCCGGCGGGCGCGACACGCCGGGCGAGCCGAATCTTTTGCGCCTGATCGTGGGCGAGGAATCGACGCTGCCGGTGGAAGCGGCGCAGCCCGGGAATGCGGGTGAGCCGATTGCCGTGATTGAAGCCGTGATCGACGACTCCACTCCGCAGTTGCTCGCTTACGTGAGCGAATTGCTTTTGGAAGCCGGCGCGTGGGACGTTTACCGCACGGCGGTGCAGATGAAAAAGGGGCGCACGGGCGTGCAGATGACGGTGCTGGCAAAGCCGCAGCTCGCGGCCACGCTGCGCGAACTGCTCCTGCGCGAAACCACCACCATCGGGCTGCGCTGGCGCACCGAAAATAAGCTGGCGCTTGAGCGGGAGATTGCCGAGGCGAACACGGAGTGGGGCAGGGTGCGGATCAAGGTGGCGCGCTGGCCTTCGGGCAAAGTGGCCAATGCTGCGCCCGAATATGAGGATTGCCGCGCCATCGCGCAGCGGCACGCGGTTCCGCTCAAGGAAGTGATGCAGGCGGCCATGCACGCCTATGCGCGCGGCAAAAGAGAAGGCGAGGCATGAATCCGCAGGCCATCGAGCGGCTGCTCGAAGAGGTGCGCGAGGGCCGGACCCAGGTGAGCGAGGCGCTGGAGCGCCTGCGCCATTTGCCGTTCGAGGATCTGGGATTCGCCAAGCTCGACCATCATCGCGCCTTGCGGACAGGCATGCCGGAGGTGATCTTTGCCCAAGGCAAGACGGAGGCGCAGGTGAGCGCCATCTTTGCACGCATGGCGCAGGCCGGGGGCAATGTGCTGGCAACGCGGGCCACGCCTGCTGTGTACGATGCGGTGCGCAGCGCGGAGCCGCGCGCGGAGTTTCATGAGACCGCGCGCGCCATCACCCTCAGGCAATCGGAGCCGCCCGCAGGCAAGGGCTTGCTTGCCGTGGTTTGCGCGGGCACCAGCGACCTGCCCGTCGCTGAAGAGGCCGCGGTCACGGCGCGGCTGATGGGGAACACGGTGGAACTGATTGCCGACGTGGGCGTGGCCGGCATTCATCGGCTGCTGGCGCAGAAAGACACGCTGGCCGCAGCGCGCGTGCTCATTGTGTGCGCCGGCATGGAAGGCGCGCTGCCGACGGTCGTGGGCGGATTGGTAAACGCGCCTGTGGTAGCCGTGCCTACCAGCGTCGGCTACGGCGCGTCGCTGGGCGGCGTCGCTGCGCTGCTGGGTATGCTCAACACCTGCTCGCCCAATGTGTGCGTGGTGAACATTGACAACGGGTTCGGCGCGGCCTGCATGGCTTCGCTCATGAATCATCTCTGAACGGCCGGGCCTCCCTGATCGGCCATGCGCAACGGCACCGACGAGGATCTTATGCCGCGTTGCCCCATGAAATTCCGTCTCCTGCGCGGCAGGCTCCCGCAGGCTGCGCGCATCCTCGACGTGGGCTGCGGCAACAATTCCCCTACCGTTACCAGGCGATGGTTTCCCGGCTGCCACTATGCGGGCGCGGACATTCAGCGCTACAACCTGACCGACGCAGATGTTGCCGCAATGGATGAGTTCTTTGCCGTCGGCGCGGATGGCTCGGGGTACGCGGCCATTCCCGAGGCAAGTTACGATTTTGTGATTCTGAATCACGTGGTGGAGCACATGGCCGACCCGGCTCCGATTGTGGCTGCGCTTTGCGCAAGGCTCAAGCCCGGCGGGTTTATCTGGATCGCATTTCCTTCGCTGCGCAGTCTGGCCTTGCCTCACTCCGAGGATGAAACGCTGCAGTTCTGCGACGACCCGACCCATGTGCGCGTGCCGGGCGTCCGCGAGATGGCGAATATTCTCCTGGCGCATGGCGTGACCGTGCTCCATGCGGGCCGGTCGCGCGAAGGGTTCTTCACTACCCTTGCCGACCTCCTCAAGCTGGGCAAGCGCCTGGCTATCAGGCTCTTCACAGGAAGGTTCTCCGGACGCGGAATGTGGTATCTCCTGGGGTTTGAAGATCACGTGTTCGGGCAGCGCAAGACGGATTGAGCTCGCTGTGATGGAATGAATACGGGACGGTTGGCAGGAGCGGAATCATGATCATCTCGCGGAGAGATCTGGTCAGGGGCGGAGCGGCTTTCGCCGCGGCTGCCCTGGCTGAGCGGAGCAGAGCGCTTGCTTCTTCCGGCAGCACGGACGCGAATTCCGCGCCGCTCGAACAGTTCGGCTACGGCGACGTGGAGCTGCTCGAAGGGCCGATGCGGGCACAGTTCGATGCCAACCACGCGCTCTTTCTTGCGCTCGATGAGGACAGCCTCCTGAAGCCGTTCCGCCAACGCGCGGGATTGCCGGCGCCCGGCGAAGACATGGGCGGGTGGTACGACTGGTACGACGGGTTCACGCTCCAGAACATGCATGGCTTCGCCCCCGGCCACAGTTTTGGGCAATACGTCTCCGCACTGGCGCGGGCCTACGCCGCCACCGGATCCAGGCCGACGCAGGAAAAGGTGCACCGGCTGGTGAAGGGCTATGCGGCCGCAATCTCGCCGAATTTTTATGTGGGCCATCGCTTTCCTGCATACACTTACGACAAGATTTCGATCGGGCTGATCGATGCGCATGAGCTCGCCGGAGACACGGGCGCGTTTGATGTACTCAACACCACCCTGGACACGGTGCTGCCGTTTCTGCCGCCGCGGGCGCTCTCGCGCGCGGAGCAGTACGCGCGTCCGCACAAAGACGAAACCTTCTGCTGGGATGAGCCCTACACGCTGCCGGAGAACCTGTTCATCGCTTACCGGCGCGGGGCCGGCGCGCGCTTCCGCACCATGGGCGTGCGTTATCTTGCCGACGATTGGTACTTCGATCCGCTGGCGCGCGATGAAAACGTGCTGCCCGGCAAGCACGCGTACAGTCATGTGAACGCCATGAGCAGCGCCATGCAGGCGTATCTGGTGCTGAGAAGCGGGATGCACCTGGCGGCGGCAAAAAACGGATTCGGCTTTCTGCGCGCCACGCAGAGCTTTGCCACCGGCGGATGGGGACCGAACGAAACCTTCCGCGCGCCCGGAAGCGGCGAAATGGGTGAAAGCCTCACCGGCACGCACGCGAGCTTTGAGACCCCGTGCGGCGCTTACGCGCACTTTAAGATCACGCGCTATCTGCTGCGGGTGACGCGCGACAGCCGCTACGGCGACAGCATGGAGCGCGTGCTGTACAGCACCATTCTGGGCGCAAAGCCGCTGCAGCCGGACGGCGCCGCTTTCTATTACTCCGATTACAACGAAAATGCGAAGAAGTTCTACCACCCGAACAAGTGGCCGTGCTGCTCAGGGACGTTTCCCCAGATCACCGCGGATTACGCCGTCAGTTCCTACTTCCGCGGGCAGGACGGCCTGTACGTGAACCTGTTTGTGCCTTCGCGCGTGCGTTGGAATGAAGACGGCGCACGCTTCGCGCTGACGCAGCGGACGAATTATCCGCTGCGCGCGCAGACGGAGATCGAAGTGACGGCAGAAAAAGCGCGCAGGTTTCCGGTGTACCTGCGCGTTCCCGCCTGGGCGGGCGCGAAGACCGCGATTGCGGTGAACGGGAAGCTCTTCGTCCAAGGCCCGGAGCCGGGGAGATTTGCACTGCTCAACCGCGAGTGGACCAACGGCGACCGCATCGAAGTTGAGTTCGATATGCCGAAGACTCTCGAGGCGGTCGATTCGCAGCACCCGAATCTGCACGCGCTGGTGCAGGGGCCGCTGGCGCTCTTCAGCGTGAACCGGTTGCCGCCGGGCGTGAAGCGCCAGGAGCTGCTTGCGGCTGCGCAGATCTCCACCGGCTCCACGGATTGGCAGACCGAGACTGCAACCGGAACATTGACGCTGCGCCCCTTTGCAGCGATCGCAGACGAAAGCTATCGGCTCTACCTCAACGTGGAAGCGTGAAGCGCGTGCACTTGCTGCGCGTCGAAATCGATAGGAGGCGCCGGCATCCGCCTTCGCCCCGAAGCCGCAGGCGTGCGCTAAACTGGCCTCTCGGGAGGATTCCTCGGTTGGGTTGGCGGAGCTGGCTCGTTTTCGTCTTCATTCTTTCTTTTCTTCCAGGCGCAGCCGGGCGCGCGCAGCAGGAACCGCAAAATCCGCCCCAGGGCGGAGGCGGCGGCGTTGCTTCCGGCGTGGCCGCGGCTCCGGTGTACGATGCCGAGCGGCGGCCGATCACAGCGGGCGGATTCGTCGACAAAGGCCCGGTGATCTTCGAAGACATCACCAGGCAGGCGGGACTTGCGGGCTGGCGGCACAAGATGGGGTCGCCGGAGAAGAACTTCATCGTGGAAACGAACGGCTCCGGCGTTTGCCTGATCGATTACGACAACGACGGCTGGCTCGACATCTACCTGGTGAACGGCTCGACCTTCGATGCGCTGGACGGCAAAGAAGAGCCGCCGCACGCGGCGCTGTTCCACAACAATCACGACGGCACGTTTACTGATGTGAGCGCGAAAGCGGGCGTGACCAACGACCGCTGGGGCTACGGCTGCTCGGTGGCCGACTACGACAATGACGGCTGGCCCGATCTGTTTGTGGGCAACTACGGAAAGAATCGGCTTTACCACAATAATCACGACGGCACCTTTACTGATGTTGCGGAGAAGGCCGGCGTGGCCCTGGGCAACTGGTCCACTGGATCGGCGTGGGGCGATTACGACGGCGACGGACTGCTCGATTTGTACGTTGCCGGCTATGTGCACTTCGACCGCAACAATCTTCCGGTAAGCGGCAGCAAGGCCGTAGGGTACTCGTATTGCCAGTATCGCGGCGTCTCGGTAAACTGCGGCCCGCGCGGGCTCACCGGCGAGCCTGACCATCTCTTCCATAACAACGGCGACGGCACGTTTACTGACGTGACGGCGAAGGCGGGCGTCGAAGACAAGGAGCGCTATTACGGCTTTACGCCCATCTTCATCTCTCTTAGCGGCAATGGCAGGCCTGACCTGGTGGTGGGCAACGACTCGACGCCGAATTATCTCTACATCAACAAAGGCGACGGCACCTTCGACGATCAGAGCTACATTTCGGGCTTCGCTCTTAACAGCGACGGACGCGAGATTGCTTCGATGGGCGTGACCGCGGGCGACTACGAAAACAACGGCCGTATCGACTTCTTTGTCACCGATTTCGGTGACGACTACAAAGTGCTGTTTCACAACGACGGCGACGCGAGCTTCACCGATGTAAGCTACAAGGCCGGCCTGGCTCTGACCACAATACCCTTTGTGGGCTGGGGCGACGGCTTCATCGATTACGACAACGATGGATGGCTCGACCTGTTCATGGTGAATGGGCACGTGTATCCC
>DATJRT010000297.1:0-22348 GCA_035504495.1 Occallatibacter sp. | reverse complement strand
CGATTGAGAACATCGTTTTGTACGCGTGAGCTGTTCACTTCCAGGAGATGCTGAAGAAATTCTCGAGCCTCCTTCGTCATCATCCTGCGCCCGCCCACAAGCGGCAAAACAACGTCGGCGAGCCAGCGCAGGGGCGAAGGCGGCTGCGCGGTTCCGAGGAAGTCCTCGAAAATAAATCTCGAACGCATGCGCAAGCCCATCTCGGGATCGAGCGCATGGGGCATGCGCGCCAGTTCGCTCGGGCACGCGCCTCCGAGCCTGTTCAGAAAGCTGTTTCCCATCTCCACAAATCGAACCGCCACAGCCCGGTATTGGCGCTCGCCTTCTTCCTGCTCAGGCTTGAGCCAAGGCATCACCTTGCGACGTGCGATTTCCTGGGCAAGCTGCATCACACGGCGCCGATAATGCGGGCCAAAGCCGAGGGGAACGGAGAGTAGCTCTTTGCCGAATTCCGCCTCAGATTCGTTCCAGGCGGAATTGAAGAACTGCTTGTGCCTGTCACCGAAGAGGTCCGATATGCGATGCTGCTCCGCCATCAAGAGGAAACTCAGTTCGCGCAGAGAGCGCTGGGCCGCGCCGATGGTTACCTTCATGATCTCGATGCGCCGCTCGGATTCTTCGATTGGCCGTTGAAGCGCGTCACGATCCTCGGAGATAACAGCCAGCAGCCGTTCGCTCAACCGCTGGAGACCACGGTCGCAGGCGGCGCGAACCAGATTTGCGCCTGAGTCCCCGATGAGACGCTGCAAACTTGCCAGCAGTTTTTCCCAATCTCGCAATGGGCTGCGATTATCGATCCGTTCGGCCGCACTCACCTCAAGGACCTCGCCCATGGGGCGTTGGAGCCGTTTTTCCAGAATTTCGCGGGTGAACTTGACCGCGGCCGCGCGCTCCGCATCGCTGGTGCGATCAGCTTTGTTGATCACCAGGATCAGATCCCGAACCTGTTTGCCGACGTCTGCCACCAACGCCAGCTCTTCTCCTGCAATCGGCGGATCGGCTCCGACCACAACCAACGCTGCGTCAATGTGAGGAATGAATGCCTGCGTGGTTGCCGAATTGCCCGTGAAGACCGAACCTAAGCCCGGCGTATCTACAAAGCACATGCCGGAAGACAACAAGGGGCTGGGCACAAAGACTTCCGCGCCGTCCACACCCTTTTTGTTTTCGGGGTTCAGCTCTTCGGTCACGTAGTCCCTCAAGTCGGGCGTGGCAATGTCTCGCCAGGACCCGTCGCGCAAGCGGACGCGCGCGTGAAGCTCGTCGCCAAAGCGAAGCACGGTGGGCACTGCGGTGACGGGAACAAATCCGGTGGGCAAAATTTCACAGCCGACGAGAGCGTTCAGCAGGGTGGATTTACCGCGCTTGAACTGCCCGATACACGCGACATAGAAACGCCCTTCGGAGACGCGCGCAGCGAGCTCGCGTGCCTCCTCGGCGACAGGCTCAGACCCAAGCTCCTGGGCCAGCACGCCGAGCCGCAACAGACGGGAGGCGCCGTCCATACATACGGATGCCCCAGTTGGAATGCTGTCTTGCTCTGGCGCCGATTCGCTCATTTCGCGAATTCCAGGTCAGCGCTCATGGGGCTTTTCCCGGGAGTCTCCCGGCGCCTTTTCGGCGGCGCGCGAATAGCGAATCACGTCCACGCGGGACATCGCGATCAAGCCTTCTTCCACCATCGCGTCCAGGTGGGGAATCAGCTTATGAATCTGCTCTTCCGAATCGATGATGCTCAGCATGATGGGAGCATCCTTGGAAAACGTCCAATGGCTCGCGTGGCGGATACGGGTGCTGGTTCCGTAGCCCTCAATGCCGCGATACACGATCGCACCCGCCATTCCCAGCTCCTGGCACTTGGCCAGAATCGCTTCATGCAGGGGTTTCCCCTGCCACTTGTCTCCTTCGCCAAAATGGACGCGCAGCATTTGCGCCTGGAATTGCTCCTTCATGGCCGAACCTCCGGCGCCGGCGCCCCATCCCCGGAAGCCTGCGGCTCGGCCGCCTGATCCACCTCAATTGGGCGATAGGAGTACTTGATGATGTCCACGTCGGACAGGACCACGAGCCCATCCTGGACCATCTGCTCCACGAGCGGAAGGAATGCCTGGAGCTTTGCCTCTGTGTCGATAACGGAGAGCATGATGGAGCAGTCGTGGGAGAGATGCAGAGGCTTATCCTTGTGCATGCGGCGATGCGCTCCGTAGCCGAGTATGCCGCGATACACGGTGACGCCGGCAATGTCGTTGGCGCGCATGGCCTCGACAAGCGCCTGGTGAAGCGGCTTTTCTCTCCAGCGATCTGCGTCGCCAATGTAAATGCGCATCAGCCTGGCTTTGCCTTCGATCTTCAAGTGGGATGGGGGTGCAGCCTTCTTCGGCTTAGAGACTTGTGCCGGCTTGGCAACCATCGTCTCCTGCACTTCGATCATGCCGCTGCCCACGAGCTCTTCGAGTTTGCCGAGAATCTCATCCACTTTTTCGGGGGTTTCGATGAACTCGATCTTGAGCGGCATGTGGTCAGAGATTTCCACGATGCTGGCCGAGTGCATATGATGATCTGCCCCGAAACCGGCGATTCCCTTCACGACCGTGGCGCCGGATACGCCGCGGTAGAAGAGAAAGTCGAGAATGCTGGAATAAGTCGGAATGCCATGGTGCTTCGAACCTTCACTCACGTAGATTGAAACTTTGAGAGCTTTTCCCGCTTTCAGCATTTACCCTCCCGTGCCCCGAAACTGCGTACTTGTGTAACGCTATGTTCTTTCTTCGACCAATGATCCCGCTGCGCCTGCACCGTGAGAGCGGCCCCAGTCATGCGGTCAGGCGGCTCAGATCCGCAATCCGCGTTGCGCAACAAAAGATCCGGCCGCGCGGCCAGGGCCCTCCATCCGCCGCGCACCGGGCCCGGGCGCCAATGCATTCTCATCCGAATACCTCCGCAAGAAGAGAGCCGCCCCACACGGCCACAAGTCCCAAGAGGAGGCTGCCAACCGCGTACAGCGCGGCCAGCAGAAAGGCGCCTGAGCGCAAAGTAGAAAGCGTCTCCCACTCATAGGTGGAAAAGGTGCTGTATGCGCCGACGAATCCAACGGGAATGAGAAAGCGCCATGCCGGATTCAACTCAACGCGCCTGCCCAGATAAGTCAGGGAGAATCCGATAATGATGCAGGCGGTGATGTTAATCACAAACGTTCCGTAGGGGAATCTGGTGCCCAGGCGGCCCGAGACCGTTGAGCCGACCCAGTATCTGGCGATCGAGCCCAGCGAACCTCCGATCGCGATGAACAGATATTTCTGCAATGCCCATCCTCCTTGTTCAGTTCCGTACATGCAAGGTTTCGGTCTTCATGCGTGTGTCCCAATTCAGCAGCAGCGAAAGGTCATCTTCGAGCTCCGGCGAGACTGCGCCTTGATCGGAGAGTCCGCGCATTCGATTGAGTTGCGCGCGATACGCATCAGCATAGGAGTTTACAAGGGTCAGCATCCGGCGGGCCGTATGCTCGCCCCATTGGCTCAGGGCGCGGCCGTATCGGTGCAGTTCCTCCGGGAACGAGCCTTGCAATGCCCGATGGATGCTTTGCCGGGCGAGCGCGCGGGCGAGCGTTCGCCCCGCCCATCGCCAGTACGGTGTTCCAACAGGATGCGGAACCGACGACAGTTCAAACCGCGGAGCGTCGCGAAGAAGCAAGTGCGCTTCTTCCTGGGTGGGCATATCCGAGCGAGCCATCTTGCGCGCAATCTCGTCCAGACCTTCGATGGCTTCTTGCATCGCGCTCCTCGTTTGGGAAAGGGTACGATCTACCTGCCTCTGAATTAAGCCGTTGGTCCACTCCAGGAGGAGAGAGGAATCGATCCTGCTGTTTTCGCCCGAGCCGATGCGGGCCGCGGCCATTTCCGCCAATTCAGCGAGAATGATCTCGGGGCGCTCTCCGAGTTCAAGAAACGCCTGGTCGAGGTGGGTCCGTTGCTCGCCAATTTTTCCGCTGATGCCGCGCAGTCTGGCTTCGATCTCCTGCGCATCGGTTGAGTCGAGCGGGTCCCGTTTTCCGCGCTCGTGCAAGGTCTCAAGCGCTGCCGTCACCGACTCCCGAAGAGCCCCGATCTTGCGGGCGACGGAGGCTGCGCGCAGGCCGCGCGCCTGATTGAATCGAGGAAGCAAGTCCTGCTGGAAAAAGCGATCCAGCATGCGCGAGTAGCCGAGAAGCGCGCTTACGGGCTGAACGTGGACCTTGAGCCCCAGCTCATTCTCAACTTGTGCTTCAATGTAGGCGGTGACACGCTCGAGGTCAGCCTCTGCAAGGAGATCGGCCTTGCTGAGAAGGACAATGGCGGGGATTCCGGCCTCATAGAGAAGGCGCAAGGTCCCGATATCCTCTTCATGGAGAGAGGTTCCGGCGTCGATCAGCAGGATAGCGAGATCACAGGCGGGCAGATAGGCCATCGTCTCCGCTGCGCCACGCCTGGCAAGCGACCCCAGTCCCGGCGTGTCCACCAGCACGATACCCTGACTCAGACGTGCGGATGGAACCTCAACCATGGCCCGCACCACATTGCGTTGATTGCCGGGATTGCCGCTTTCGCTGACCAGGCTTCGAAAATCATCGAGCGAAACCTGCTCATTGCGTCCACTGGCAAAGGCGACTTCAGCGCGAACGGCTTGACCATGGCGAAGTCTGGTGGGAACAGCCGTGATTGGATTCACTCCAACAGGCAAGACGCCTGTTTCCAGCAGAGCATTGAGCAACGATGATTTTCCGCTGCTGACTCGCCCGAAAAAAGCTACCTCAAGGTTGATGTCTTCAAGCCGCGACGCGAGCGAGCCGATCCGTGCCCGGAACTCGACCAGGCCATGGCGGGTAACGATGGTTTCAATCGCCTGCAGGAGCTTTACATCATGCCCTGCCTGTTCCAGTTTTCTCAGGCGCGATTCCAGATTCGTGCCCAACTCCTGGCGCAGATAGCGTTCCATACTCTGCGCGACCGAACGAAGCTCATGAACAACGCCGTTGAGCTCTTCCCCTACATCTTCCGGAATCGATCCCGATCCGCGCATATAGCTCGGCTTCAGCTCTTCGATGGCGATATCAATGAAGGCAAGGTGCGTGAGCGCCGCGCGCGTGGCGGGGATTTCCGGAGGATCGATTGCGATCTTCTGCCACGCGAGCGCGCGGAGAAGCTGCTCGCGGATTCGGCGAATGTGATCCTCCAGGACTCGGGTTTGCGCCGGGGTTACATCCATGAGGTGACGGGTGAACGGAGATTTTGTCTCAGCCTCGTGGAGGATCAGCTCCACTTCGCACAAGAGTTTGTCGATATAAGAGCAGGTTACATCCAGGCGGCGGCGCTGGGCTTCGTTGAGTTCTCCGTGTTGTTGCTTTTCGGTGGTCATTGTTTGCATCTCAGGCGTGAGCCCTCCAAGCTTACGCTTCGAGGAATCATTCGCCCGGGCCCGCCATTCCGGACGGGCCAATCCGGTGGACTCCAACGGGCATGCCGGCAGCAATCGCCGGGATTGCAGTTGCAGCGCTGAACCCTGTCGCGAGCAGCGTTGCGATGGACGCCGATGCCGCCCGCAAGGCTGAGAAGGCCCATGCATTCGCCATGGAACCGAGCTCCTTCAGTTTTGTTCAGGGATCGCAGCCGGGGCAAGACTCCGCAACAGGATTCCCTGTCAGGAGTCATCATCTGTCCGGCCGATCAACCAACCCGGCGGCCTAAACCCGTCGCTGGGAACCCCGGGAAGGGATGGGACAGCGGTTCAAGGTGAACTCCCTCACCTCAATGTTGCTTGAATCCTAGGAGTTCCCCTCTCTAAAGTCAAGTGACTGCGGACAAGTGAATTGCGGGCTTGCGCAGTCTTAACATTCGAACGGCACCATGACTATCGCGGGCGCGGCGGGACGATCGAGAACCCGCGCATGTGGTTTCGAACGGCGCTCGATCGAGCCAGGAAACAAGGGCGTCCCCCGGCCCACGTTGCCGCGTACCTTCGCGAGCCGGGTGGGGTAGACTTAAAGACGGTACAGGAGATGATGGGCGATAAGACGATCGCGATGACCGCCTGGTATGCCCATCCCGCACCAAAATCAGGCTATATGTTTGAGTTGTGAGCTCGTAGCTCAGTTGGTAGAGCAACGCCCTTTTAAGGCGTGGGTCCTGGGTTCGATTCCCAGCGAGCTCACCAGTCCATCGCCGAGATTTCCTGATTATCTCTCGCCGCTCACGGCTGCAGATCGAAGGCCGGGCGCAGGCTTCCATCCATGTAAAAGGGCACGGAGGTGTGCTCGTGGACGATGCGCCAGGCGCCGTCGATGCGCGCGAAGCCCATGGTTGTCCGCATCCAGAAGCTGACTGGATGATCGACTCCCTTCTTGACGCCGCTCAGACGCAGGTAGCCGTGGCTGATGGCGCGATCGCCGCTGACCACAACCTTGAAGTCCTGCGCGACGAGTTCGATCGGCGAGTCCCACGTTTCAAGCCATCTGCGCTTGCGCTCGACGGAGATTCCGTCATGCGAGAGCGGCGGCTCGAGGTCGTAGATGACGGCATGGGACGCGTAGGGCGCGGCGATGCCTTCGGGGTCTTTGTTGAGATGGGCCTGACGGACCTGGTCGACGAGGGCAAGGATTTCGGCCTCGTCCTGGGAGGCAGCGGATGCAGAACGAACGGGCGCATTCAAGATTGCGGTCGACATAGCAAATTCTCCTCGAGTGGGGTGGTTGCGGTTTCAGTTAGCCGGGTAGCCGCGCGGGGGCGGTAAACGTGCGCGACCGCGCCGGCGGGGAAGGTGGTTGCGCTGATGAGCTTGAGCTGGAGGGGATGCGGCAGGCCGGAGAACAACGGCTGGCCGCGGCGAAGCGCAACGGGATGGACGATGAGCCGAAACTCGTCGATGAGACCCGCGGCGGCAAGGCACTGCGCAAAGCGCGCGCCGCCGTGGGCAACAATGTCTTTGCCGGGTTCGTCCTTGAGACGCGCAATGGCGCCGGCGAATTCGCCCGAGAGGATGGCCGGATGCGACCAGGAGCGCGCGACGGCCTGAGACGGTAAGGCCGGCGCGGAACCGGATGCTCGGCGGGCGCGCAGAGCGCCTTCGACTGCCGGCGTGGTATGCCCGGCGGGCGACGCGTGGAGCACGCCCGAACAGGTGTAGACGGCCTTGGGAATTTCGTTCATGGGCGCGGCAAACGGCTCCGTGGAACTGGGCCACCAGGAGGCCATGTCGTAGTAAGTGCGGCTGCCCATCAGGTGCAGGCCAGCCTGCCACAGGCTGGCGACGGTCCAGGCGGTGAGCTTCTCGTCCGAGCTCCGGAAGAGCCAGTCGATCTCGCCGTTGGGGCCGCAAACAAAGCCGTCGAGCGTAATCGACATTTTAAGGACGAGTCTTCTCATGGCTGTTTCTCCGTTGCGTAACCCGGGAACGCGAAGGCGCGATTCCCAAACAGATCTCAGGCGATAGGGATGAGAATTTCAGTGATGAGCTCTGCCTCCGGTGTCTTGCTCGGATCATTTACATAGTTTTCGATGTTGAAATCGTCACGGAGCGGGATGCGCTGCTCGGCCGCAAGCTGCATGACGCGGCCGGTGGCCGGGCCGAGCTGCGTATAGGGGCCTTTGAGCACGAAGCGGGTGTATTTGCCGCCGGCAAATTTTTCGTAACGCAGGCCAGCGGGCAGCTCCGCGGGTGGGGCGGCGAGCCTGTAACCGGCGCGGTAAATCTCCGGGCCCATTCTGTAGAGGCTCATGGCGCCGGTGACCTGGTTGCGCGCCTGCAGCTCGGGCATGAATTTGTGGAACTCCTGCCACGCCTGCGGAGCGTTTTGGGGAATCGAGCCGATTTTCTCGAGGAAGACGTAATGGGTCTCGGGCCACTGTACGGTGTCGGGCGTTTCCTTGAGGGCCATGGGAATCTCCTATGCGGGTCAGGATTGTGCGTTCCGGGTTTCTAAAGGCTGAGATTCGCCTGGACGGAAGATGAGTTCGAGATAGCGGCGCAGGTGGTCGAGGCAATCGGCGGAGACGGCGGCCGTGCGCTGCGCCTTGGCCAGGATGAAGGATCCCTGAATCACTGCCTGCGTGTAAAAAGCCAGGCTTTCGGCGGTCCAGTCGGGGTGCAGGCCGCGGGACGCCAAGGCCAGGGCGATGTCGGCTTCGACGCCGTGGGCGTGCGAGCCGATGTAGCGGTCGCACGCCTCGCGAATCCGCGGATGGGTCTCGTACGCCTCCTGAACCATGGTGCCGAGCAGGCAAGTGAACTCAGGCAGGTCACCGAGGAGGATGGCCTTGCGGAAGTCCACGTACCCGAGCACGCGGTCGACGGGGTCAGGAAGGCTGCGGTAGGGCGCTCCGGCGAAAAGACCGTCGGCCATGGCGGAGAAGTGCTCGGCTGCGGCCAGCGCCAGCTCTTCTTTGCTGCTGAAGTGGTGAAAGAAGCTGCCCTTGGTCAGGCCGGCCGCTTCGCAGATGTCTTCAACGCGCGTGGCGGAGTAGCCCTTGGCGCGGATGACGTAGAGGGCAGCGTTGAGCAGTCTGGTCTTCGAATCGTGCGGGGCTGCTTCGATTTGGGTGCTCGGTGCGGTCATACATACCAACCAGTTGGTATGAAAGATACCGAGTAGTTGGTATGTTGTCAAGGAAAAGTTTTCCACAGGCTTCAAGTTTCAATGTTGCTGAGTTCAACCTTTTCATAATCAATGAAAAGGAAGCAAAAGCTGAAGTGAAAGATTGGCTGGTGTGGAAACGTGTCAGGCGGGAGAGAGCTTCTCGAGAGGCGGCAGTTTGGCGAGAAAACGCGCGGCGAACTCAGCGCTGTATTGCTCGAGCAGCTGCTCGATGCGCTGGGGGTGGTGGGAGCGGACGATGAGGCCGGCGTGGTGGTGCTTCTTCATGCGGTAGACGATTTCGGGGTCGTTGAAGGCGGAGGTGTCGGGGTCCTCAGTCTGGGCCAGGCAGAGAACGCTGCCGGCATAGCTTGAAAGGGCGTGCGGCGGCTCGTAGGGCTGGCCGCGCAGGTCGGCTGCCTCGATGCGGGCCCACTCGCGCCAGAGGTTGACGCCGGTTGCGTATTCCACCACGTCGGCGATGAAGGCGCCGCCGACGCGCGCGGCGATCTCAAGAAAGTAGTAACGGCCGTCGGCACGGGCGCGGATGAACTCGGCGTGGGTGATGCCGCGCACCATGCCCAGGCCCGGCGCCAGACCGTGGTTGAACTCGCTCAGCTCGCGCCATTCCGGGCCGGCGCGGTCGACGGTGCGGGTGGTGAAGACGCCGCCTTCGTGCATCAGCTCGATGGGAGGGCGGCCGTAGCGGTGCACGGCGGAAAAAACCACCCTGGACTCGCTCACGATCGAATCCACGTGGAAGATGTCGCCGGGGACGAATTGCTCGAGCAGGAAGTAGCTTTGCCGGTCGCCGAGCTCGTCGAGGGCGCGCCATACCTGTTCGGGCTCGTGCATGGGGCGGATACCCACGGCCGAAGCCTCAGAGCGCGGCTTGAGGAGCCACGGCGGGGAAACGCGCTCCATGAACACGCGCAGCTCGTCGTAGTTGAGGACGCGGCAGAAGTCCGGCACCAGGAATCCCAGGGCGCGGGCGATGATGCGCATGGCCAGCTTGTCACGGTAGCAGGCGGCGGTGGTGAGGCCCATGCCGGGGACGCGCATGTGCTCGCGCAGGGCGGCCGCGGTTTCGAGGTCGAATTCATCGAGCGCGACCACGCGGTCGAAGCGCCGGCCCCGCGCCATCCAGGAGACGGTATTGAGGAGCTGCTCGCGGGTAAGCCCAACGGGCATGGTGGCCAGGTCTTCCAGGGCGTCCCGGGGCCAGTCGGCGTCGCGCAAGGTGTCGAGGGTGAGCAGGGTGCACTGCAAGCCCATGGCCGCGCACTGGCGCATGAAATCGTGGCCTTTTTCGTAGCTCGCGATCAGCAGAAGCCGCTCGGCTGAGTCCGGCATCGGCCCTCCGGTTAGGTCGAAGGTCCATGTGTGCAAGTTGGGAACCGGTTACTCAATAGCCATGGACCTCAATTGAGGATAGTTCTACCATAGACGTTGCGACTTCATTCCAACACTGGAGAGGGTTGAAAACGAGGCAAGGCATGTTCAGGCACTGGAAGAGACTGGTTGCCGGGGTGGTGGTCGGCCTTTTTGCCGCCGCGCTCACGTTCAATATCGATGCGGTCGAGCGTCTTTCTTCCAGCCAGCTCATCGGTACCCTGCAGTTCTTCGGCCGGGTGCTTCTCGTCCCCGGAGTTCTGGTGTCGATGGCGGTCAGCCGGAACATGCACCATTTTCCGCTGTGGCTGGCGGCGCTGGGCAACCTGGCTTTCTGGATCGCGGCCGGCCGCTTTGTAGGGGTGCTGGTTCACCGGCTGCGGGAGATGAAGAAGTATTCCGCGTGGCAGCCGCCGGTGTATGTGCCGGAGGGCCCGCGCATGATCGAGGCTGCGGCCGTCACCGGGCTGCAGGACGAGTGCACCAAGCGCTGGCACGCAAGCACCGGGCCCGTGGCGGCGCGGGAAGAGAACGAATGGCTGGACGCGGTGGAGCGCCAGCACCGGGCCAACTTCGATTTGTGGCACATTGAGGACGAAGCGCGCGCGCCGGGCGCTCTGGACGCGGAAGTGGCGCGGGTGAAGCGGCGCGTGGATGAAACCAATCAGCGGCGCAACGACCTGACCGAGGAGCTGGACCGGATCCTGGTGACGTGGCTTGAGAATCGCGGCCTTCCCCGCGCCACGGCGCCGCTCAACTCGGAGTCGCCGGGACTGATCGTCGACCGGCTCTCGATTCTGGCGCTGAAGATTTACCACACTCGTGAGGAAGCCGGGCGCGAAGACGCGCCGGCGGGCCACGCGGAGCGCAACCGGGAGCGGCTGGCGATTCTCGAGGAGCAGCGCAGCGATCTGGCCGGCTGCCTGGATGCGCTGTGGTATGAAACCCTGGCCGGCACGCGGCGATTCAAGATGTACCGGCAGTTGAAGATGTACAACGACCCCTCCTTGAATCCCGCGATTTACGGCAAGGTTTCGCAGATTCGCGGCGGATGATGCGGAGCGCTCAATTCAGGATCGGGCAGGCGCAGGACAGCCAGGCGAAAAATCGATTCAATCGCGCATTTGACGTGTAGCGGGGTAATGCGTATAAAGATGGCTCAAGCAGCGTTTCCCAGGGAACGGGTTTGTGCCGGGTGAATCCGGCGCAGCCGTTCGATGCCGGGAAGGCGCACGATGAAGACCATGATGCAAGAGGCCAGAACCGCGGCAGCGAGCCGCAAGAAGACTGCTTCCCCGCCCGGCAAGCCCGACGGCCGCTCCCGCGCGGGCGCCGGTCCCGCGTTTCAGCATTACCAGTCCGCGCTGCAGCTGTTGCAACAGGGGAAGTACGAAAGGGCGCTCGCGGCTCTTGAAAAGCTGCTTCCCGAGGCTCCTCTCGAGCTAAAGGAACGCTGCCGCATGTACATCAGCACCTGCCAGCGACAGATGGAAAAGCCGGCGCTCCAGTTCCACACCCCGGAAGAGCACTATGACTACGCGGTTTCACAACTGAACACGGGCTTTTATGAGGATGCACGCGAGCAATTCAATCTGATCCTCAACCAGCACCCGGGCGCGGATTACGCCTATTACGGCCTGGCGGTGCTCGACGCCATGACCGGGCGGGTGCAGGACTGCCTTTTGAACCTGTCCCGCGCCATCGAGCTCAACCCGCGGAATCGGCTTCAAGCGCGTGTGGACAACGATTTTCAGAGCATGGTTGACGATCCCCGATTCACCGAGCTGCTGTATCCTGAAGTTCCATGAGGAATTTCAAGCCAGCGGCAGGCGCCGGACGCCTGCGCCGGGACGAAACGGATCAGGGCAGAGAAGGAAATCCCACCCCCGCTTGCCGGGAACATGCCTTTCTTTTTGTGCCGGCGCCTGAGGTCGTTTCCGGGTCGATTCCAAGGGTCCATTGAATCCAGGCACTTCACTCTTTCGCGAGCCGAACGCGGAGCCGGCTTCCCGCCTTGCGCATCCGCTGCGCGTGGTGGCTATCGGGGGCGGCACGGGGCTTTCTACGCTGCTGCGGGGGCTGCGCCGGCACGTGGCTGTTCCCGGCCAGAGCGATCCCGAGGCCGAGGCTATTGCCGATCTGGCCGCAGTGGTCACGGTTACGGATGACGGCGGGTCGTCCGGCCGGCTGCGCCAGGACTTCAACATGCTGCCTCCGGGCGACCTGCGCAACTGCATGGTGGCGCTCAGCGAGGAAGAGGACCTGCTGACGCAGCTCTTCGGGCACCGCTTCCGCGGCGGCGATGCGCTGAAAGGGCACAACTTCGGCAACCTGTTTGTGGCCGCGCTGACCGAGATCACCGGCGATTTTGCCCAGGCAGTGCAGCTCTCATCGAAGATTCTGGCCACGCGCGGCCGGATTTACCCGGCCACCACGGCCAACACCACGCTGGTGGCGCGGATGGACGACGGCTCACGGGTGCGCGGGGAGACCAACATCACGGCCAGCCGCCGCCGCATCGTGGAGCTCACGCTCGACCCGCCCCGCCCGGCGCCGCTGCCGGAGACGCTCGAGGCAATCGAGCGCGCCGACCTGATCACGGTGGGGCCCGGCTCGCTCTACACCTCGCTGATCACGAATCTTCTCGTGGACGGAATTCCGCAGGCGCTGGCGCGGGCGCGCGGCCTCCGCGTTTACGTGGCCAACCTGATGACCCAGGCCAATGAAAGCCTGAACCTGACTGCATCGGAACACGTCGAGCGCATCTATGAGCACACGCGAGCGCCCATCTTCGATTGCGCGCTGGTGAACACAGCGCCCTTTTCCGCGGAAACGATGGCCCGCTACGCGGCCGAGGGCGCCTCGCCGATCGTGGCCGACATCGAGCGCATTCAGGCGCTGGGCGTGCGTTGCGTGGCGGGCGATTTTGCGAGCGAAGAGAACGTGGTGCGCCATGCGGCCGCCCGCGTGGCCAGCGCCCTGCTCGCGCTGGGCCACGAAGTTTCACAAGGGCAGACGTGACGGCGACCGCTCCGGGGTTGGGGGCTTGCGCTGCGTAGAGACGAGCGGGAGCCCGCGCGTGACGGGAAGGGAATCGATCCATGAAGAGATTTTCTTTTTGGAAGGGCATTTTTCTTGGCCTGGGGATGGCCGCCACAGCGACCTTGGCGCTGGCCATGCATCGCCCGCAAGCCGAGGCGCGCGACGCAGATGAGATCGAGCAAGTGTTGACCGCCGAGCAGACCCGCGTGGCCGCGCTCGACGCGCAGGACGTAACCACGCTTGAGAAAATCATGGCGGACGACGTGACCTACGTCCACGCCAGCGGCAAAGTGGACACGAAGACAAGCTACCTGGATGCCATCCGCTCAGGCCAGCTCCACTATTTTTCCTGGCTGCCGAAAAGCATGCAGGTGCGCGTGCTGGGCAAGGATGCCGCCGTGATCAACGGCGAGTACGCAGTGCACGTGAGCGATACGCGCGTGCAGCCGCAGCCGTTCGACATCGACATTCTCATTCTCACCGTCTACGCGCGGCGGGACGGGCGCTGGCAGCAGATCGCCTGGCAGTCGACCCGCGCAAGAGCCGCAAGCGCGGCGCGGTGAACGCCGCTCAGGCGAAGGCCGGCTCCTCCCGTGCCCCTGGGTAGGCCCGTAACGATCGCCTTCTACATTTCACTTTCTTAAGAACGCGCGGGAAGTGTACATTGAGGGCGCGTGCCACCGATTTCCGGGAGGCGCCGCAAGGAGGAACGATGCAAGTGGCAAAAAAGGCGCTCGCGGTGGGCGCAGGGGCTGTGCTATTAGCGATGCTGGCCTGGGCGCAGGAAGAAGCGGGCAGAAAGCCGGGCCTGTGGGAGATCACGACCACGATGACCTGGCAGAAGTCGCCGTTTCCGCCGGGCATGCAACTGCCGCCGCAAGCCGCGGCTGCCTTTGGCGGTGCGCCGCACACCATTCAATACTGCCTGACGCAGCAGATGATCGACCGGTTCGGAGCGCCGATGCCGCAGAACCGCGCCGGGTGCCAGATCGCCAACGTGCAGAAGACCGCAAACAGCATGAGTGCCGACTGGATCTGCACCGGAAACATGAACGGCAAGGGGGAGATGGAATCGCACTGGGGCAGCGGAACCGCCACCGGCAAGCTGCACTTTGTGGGAACGATGCAGATGGGGCCCAATGCAACGCCCATCGAGTGGACGTCGCAATCGACTTCGGTGTACAAAGGGCCCGATTGCGGCAGCGTGCAGCCTCCGCCGTTACCCCCGCAGCAGCAGTAGCGATGGGCCGGGGCGCAGAAGGGCTTGGAGCGGGGATCGTCCGGATGCGCGGTTCCAGCCCCGGGGTAGATCAGGCTCAAGCTTGGGTCGAATCCGATAGGGCGGCGGAGCCATCTTCCATGCCGACACTGAGCGAAAAGGGGCGTGCTTTTCGGGCCCTGCATGAAGGCAATCGGGCTTTCCTGATTCCCAATCTCTGGGACATCGGTTCGGCGCGGCTGCTGGCCCGCCTGGGATTTGAGGCGCTGGCGACCTCGAGCGCCGGCTTCGCTTACTCCATGGGCAGGCCGGACTACGGCGTGACGCGCGACGAAGTGATGGCCCACGTCGGCGCGATCGCCGCCGCGGTCGATCTGCCCGTGAGCGGCGATCTCGAAAATGGCTTTGGCGATGCGCCGGAGATGGCGGCCGAAACCATTTGCCTGGCTGCGGCGGCGGGCCTGGTGGGCGGTTCGATTGAAGACTGGACGCAGCGCGCGGATGCGCCGGTTTACGAGATCGCGCATGCGGCCGAGCGGGTGCGGGCGGCCGCGGAGGCCGCGCACGCGCTTGCGTTTCCGTTTACGCTGACGGCGCGGGCAGAGAATTATCTGCATGGACGGGCCGATCTCGACGACACCATCCGGCGCTTGCAGACTTTTCAGGAAGCGGGCGCGGACGTACTTTACGCGCCGGGGTTGAGCCGGCTCGAGGATATCGCCGCGGTGGTGCGCTCGGTCGACCGGCCGGTGAATGTGCTGGCGTTGGCTTACTTCGACCTTGCATCGCTCGAGAAGTTGGGCGTGCGGCGCATCAGCGTAGGCAGCGCCCTGGCTCGTGCGGCGTACGGAGCGCTGCTGCGCGCGGCCGAAGAGATGCGCACGCGCGGGACGTTTACGTTCGCTGAAGAAGCCGTGAACACGCGCGACCTGGGGGCGATGTTGCAGAGGGATCTACTGCGCGAAGGACCAAACTCGGCCCAGCTCGGCTAACGCCTGCGTGACCTTACGGGACCGTGACATTGACCGATGTGGTGACGGCCACATGGGTGTTCATGTCCACGGCCGAAATTGTGTAGGTATAGGTCCCGGGTGTCACGGCGTTATTGTTGGCGCAGGCGCTGATTCCCATCAAAGCTGCCAGTACGCCCAGGGCAAGAAACGCCAGCGTGCGCCAGCGCGCTGCCCTGCGCCGGAAACCAATGCCGAGCAGCAGCGCACCCGCCAGGGCCAGGTCCGGCGCCAGCCCATGGTCCACGCGGCGCGGCAGGCTGACGGGGCATGGGTTGCAAGGGGGAAGAGAGTTAAGGAATGAAATGCTTCCGGTCACCACTTGATTCGCGGAGAGCGTCTCGACGAGCGGATATGCAGGTCCTCCGAAGTCGCATAGCGGCGTCCGCACTCCGGCTGGAGGATTCAGATTCGAGCAGTTGACGCCAACCGTGCCGGTATAGCCATCGACCGAAGTCAGCGTGAAGGGGCTAGAGCCCTGTCCACTGGAAGTGTTGGAGGACATGGTCACATTGGTGGCGGCGATGGTGAACGCCGGCGCGGCGGCCAGCGCCGGTAAGCCGGCGAGGGCAAGACTCAAAGCTAAGAGCAGTCCGAGTAGAACAGGCGGGCGATCCGTACGCATGGCGGGATCCTTTCCGCAGGTGGCTTGTACGCTGCCTGGCGAATTAGACAAGCCGTGATTACAGCGGTTGGCCAATCTGAAGGAATATTACGACGGATTCCTCGCGCTGCAACAGCAATTGCCGAAGGGAGGTGCCTTACTCTTCGATGGTGCGCTTGAGCTGGCCGCAAGCGGCGTAGATGTCGCGGCCGCGAGGCTGGCGCAGGTAGACGGGGATGCCGGCGACGGCGAGAATCTCCTGAAACACGTCTACGGCTTCCGGCGAGGGCATGGCGTAGTCGATGTCCGGGCCGGGATTCCAGGCGATCAGGTTCACCTTGGCGGGCAGGCCGGAGCGGCGAATGAGCCGCGCCACCTCTTTCGCGTGCTCAGGCTGGTCGGTCACGCCGCCCAGCAGAACGTACTCGAAGGTGATGCGCTCGTTCGAGCGCAACGGCACGCGGCGCGCCGCCTCAATGAGGGCATGAATGGGCCATTTGCGGTTGATGGGCATGATCGCGGTACGCACCTCGTCATTGGGTGCATTCAAGCTGATGGCGAGCTTTGGCCGCAGCTCCAGCGGCTCCTGGGCAAAGCGCTCGATGCCGGGAACAATGCCGGAGGTCGACACGGTCATGCGCTGCGGGCTCAGGCCCACTTCGCGCACCAGCAACCGCACTGCAGCCATGAAGTGGTCGTAGTTCAGGAACGGCTCGCCCATGCCCATGAAGACCAGGTTCAGCCGGTCGCGTCCCAGCTCCACGCCCTGGCGGGCCATCACAGCCACCACCTGGCCGGCAATCTCCCCGGCGGTGAGGTTGCGCAACAGGCCGAGCCGCGCGGTGAGACAAAACTGACAATTGACGGCGCAGCCGACCTGCGAGGAGACGCAGATGGTGGCGCGGGTCCAAGTTTTGCGCTGTGTCTTACGCTGTGTCTTACGCTGTGTTACGGGTAAGCCAACGCCAAGCTCCGGCTGAGACGAGGTTTTTCTTATCTTAGTGACCGCACCGACGGGTAAAACCAGCCAGGTCGCTTGCAGCTCCTTGCCGTCGGTCTGGTCGCCGCCATCGCCGCCATCCCCATCGGGCATCCAAACGGTCTCGACCGTATCGGCATAGGAGTCGGGAGGGGCATCGGGCGGGCGGCCTGGATTCCCGTTTTGGCACGCGATCAGGTAGCGTTCCGTTCCGTCCACGGAGCGAAAGACCTGCACAATTTGCGGCCGGTCGACTACCCAGCCCTCGGCGGCCAGCGCCTGGCGCAGTTTGCGGGGCAGAGTGGAAATCTCATCGATTTCCGTAACCCATTGGCGATAAAGAGCATGTGCTAGTTGTTGCCCACGCCAGGAGGGCTGTCCTATTTTCTCAAGGTACGCGGCCAGCGCCACAGCATCCAATCCAAACAGGGGCTTCCGGCTCCCGCTCGCGGGCGCTGCGGAGTCTAATCGGACAAGATGGCTGGATTCCCGGGTCACGGCTGGGGTCAGCATAGAGCATTTTCCCCCTTCAACGCAGCCGGCAGCCGAAAGACTGGCCCGACAAATCATTGGGCTTATTACCTTTCATCCGATAACAAGAACCGGCTGCGTGCCGAAAAACGGCCGTTGCCCTACAATCGAGTTTCAGCCTGGCCAAAATGAACCACGAGCGAAACCTTCGCCGCACCGTACTGCCGAACGGCCTGATCGTCCTGACCGAGCGCATGGAGCACCTGCGTTCGGTGGCGATGGGCGTCTGGGTCAAGTCGGGCTCCCGCTGCGAGCCCGCGGAGACCAATGGCATCTCGCACTTTGTGGAGCACATGCTGTTCAAGGGCACGCGCTCGCGCTCGGCCCAGCACATTGCCCGGGAGATGGACTCGATCGGGGGCAACCTGGACGCCTTTACCAGCAAGGAGACCATCTGCTTCAACGTGAAGTCGCTGGCCGATCATGTGCCGATCGCGCTGGACGTGCTTTCCGACCTGGTGTTGAACCCGATCTTCGCGCCGCTGGATATCGAGCGCGAGCGGGGGGTGATTCTGGAAGAGATCAAGATCGACGAGGACAATCCGGACGTGCTGGTGCACGAGCTGTTCACGCAGAGCTTCTGGAAGGGACATCCGCTGGGCAAGCCCATCCTGGGCACCACGGAGACGGTGGCGCGGCTGGGCCAGACGCATCTTTTCGCCTATCACGGCGACTGGTTCCACGGCAGCAATATGGTGTTTTCCGCGGCCGGCAACCTGGATCACGACGGGTTTACCGAGGCTGTGGCCGGCAAATTCGCCGGCCTGCCGGCGGGTAAGGCGCGGCGCGAGCTGGGCCCGCCCACGGTGAGCGCGCGCATTCAGCTGCGCAGCAAGAAGTCTCTGGAACAGGTGCAGATCTGCCTGGGCGTGCCCGCGCCCCCCATCACCGACGACAACCGCTACGCCACGCTGATCCTCAACACCGTGCTGGGCGGCGGAATGAGCTCGCGCCTCTTCCAGACCGTGCGCGAGGAACGGGGCATGGTCTACTCCATCTACTCCGACCTCAGCCCTTATCGCGACACGGGCACGCTGTGCGTCTATGCGGGCACCTCCGTGGGCAAAGCTCTGGAGGTGGTGGAGCTGATCCTGGCCGAATTCCACAAGCTCAAACAGGAACCGCTGGGCGAGGAAGAACTGACCCGCGCCAAGGACCAGCTCAGGGGCAACATCCTGCTCGGCCTCGAGAGCTCAAGCTCGCGCATGGCCAACCTGGCCCGGCAGGAGATGTACTTCCAGCAATTCTTCACGGTGGACGAGATTATCGCCCGTATCGACGAGGTGACCGCGGCGCAGGTGCAGGCCATGGCGCAGCGGCTCTTCGATCCGGGCAGAATTGCGGTCACGCTGCTGGGCCCGCTGCGCGGCTTGAAGTTGAGCCGCGAGATGCTGGCCTGCTGAAAGGCAGCTTTGAGCTTCCAGCTTCCAGCTTTGCAGTGCTGATAGCAGGTTGATTGGCTTTAGCTGTGTGCCCGATTTCGTTGGTTGAGGCTTCGTCCTCCCTCTGCGTTGCAGACTGCGGCATGAAAGGCCAAGAGCTAGAAGCTAAGAGCTGCCTTTCGAGCGTATGCTTCCCCTGATGCGTCTCTCCGTTGTAGCCTATTCAAGAATAGGCCGGCAGCTTCCGGCTTGCTCCATGAGGCAGGGGAATCCATGAATTGCATGATGTTTCTTTTGCGCGGCCGCCGCGAGCGCGCTTTCGCCGCGTCCAGCGGCTTTACGCTGATGGAACTGCTGATCGTCATCGCCATCATTCTCATCCTGATGCTCATGGCCATCCCCACCGTCGGCGTAATGAAAAAGCACGGCAATGAGACCTCGGCCATCAACTCGCTGCGCACGATTACGCTGGCTGAGACTATGTACGAGTCAAAATACCCGGCCAACGGCTATGCCTGTTCGCTGTCCGCGCTCGGCGGCGATCCGGGTTCCGGACCGCCCACGCCGCAGGCCGCGCAACTGATCCAGGCCGATCTGGCTTCCGGCTACAAATCGGGCTACATCTTCAGCATCACCAACTGCTCCAAGGTGACCATCAACAACACCGACAGGATCACCGGCTACACCGTCACCGCGGTGCCGCAGGCGGTGGGCAAGACGGGCGACCGCGGCTTCTGCACCGACCAGTTCGGCGGGGCGCCCAAGTACGATGCGATGGGCGGCACCAACTGCACGCAGCTGCTGCAATGAAGCCTGCCCAAGCGGTCCGGCGCGGCGCGACCCTTCTTCTGCTGGCCGGGCTCGCTTTCGGCGCGGGCCTCCACGCCCGGCAGCCCGCCCAGGCTCCTTCTGCGCAGGAGCTGGCAGCACGCATCGACCGCCACTACGACAGCCTACGTTCGCTCAAAGCCAACTTCTCTGAGAGCTATACCGGCCTGGGCATGGACCGCGCGGAGGACGGCACGCTGCTGCTGGCCAAGCCGGGGCGCATGCGCTGGGATTACAACGCGCCGCCGGGCAAGGTGTTTCTGCTCGACGGCAAGTACGGGTGGTTTTATACGCCCGGCGCGCCGCAGGTGCAGCGCGTGGCGGCCAAAGAACTGGACGATCTGCGCTCGCCCCTGCGCTTTCTTCTGGGGCACACCGATCTAGAGAAAGAGCTGAGCGGCCTGAAGGTGGCGCCCGATGCCGCCCATCCCGGCGACCTGATTCTGACCGGGCAGCCGAGAGGACAGGAGAAGCGGGTGAGCCGCGTGGCGCTGAGCGTGGAGCCGGCAAGCGGCGCCATTGCGGCCATCGAAATCGACGAGACCGACGGCGCCGTGACGCGCTTCACCTTTACCGCGCAGCAACCGGATGCGGCGGTGCCGGCGGGAACCTTCCGCTTTACGCCGCCCAAGGGAGTTCCGGTTGCGGATTCGCCCCCACCGGTTTAAGGATTCCTCACTTTGGCGTTATTCATTCCGGATGGAGCGACGGCGAAGGCAGCCCAAGGGGGGTTCTGAATGCGTGAGACGGGGCCTGGAAGCGCGTAAGGCGCGTAAGACGCGGTGTAAGACGAATGCGGGACGAAGGCGGAGACGCCATCAAGCAGACGCGAGGATCTGCGCATCGCCGCAGTTGTCCTCGCAGATTGGAGAGAGCTTATTTTCCCGGCTTTGCCGGAGCGCTGGCCGGAGCCGGCTTTACGCCTTCCAGCACGGAGTGGCTGCCGGTGGACCGCTGATAGAGAACCACCAGGCTGATCGAGGTGCACATGAAGATTATCGCCGACCAGGTGGTGACGCGGGTGAGCACGTTGGCGGCAGCGCGCGGCCCGAAGGCAGTCTGCGAGCCCTGGCCGCCGAAGGCGCCGGCCAGATCGGCCGAGCGGCCCTGCTGGATGAGCACGATGAAGATCAGCGCCAGGCACACGGCGACGTGCACGATGAGAATGAAATAGAAGAGAATCTGCATGGCTTGATTTGCTTTCCTTGAATCTGCTTTCCCCGGGGCGCTCCGGTGGCGCGAATCTGCCCTCACCAAGACGCCGAACGTGCGAAACCTTGGTGCGGAAGGCGGGACTTGAACCCGCATGCCTCTCGGCGCCACCCCCTCAAGATGGTGTGTCTGCCAATTTCACCACTTCCGCACGCGAACCCTCTAAGTATAACAAAGACAGGGTTCAGGTTTCAGGGGGAGGGATCGGCGCTCAGGTTTACGAAGGGGGAGCGCGCCGGGGTTTAGACTCCTTGCAAGCCCATGCGCGCCGAAGTGGTGTTTACGTTGTCGCTTTCAGCCATGCCGGCCGTGCTTTGGGCTCAGACCGGAGCTACTTCTCAGTCGATACCTCAGGTTTTTTCCAGAAAATCTCAAACCATGTCCAAGAAACTTCAGGCCGCGCACGCGGGAGCGAAGGCGCTTACGCTGGAGGAAGTGCAGAAATCCGCGCTGATCATCGACGCGCACGCCGACACGCCGCAGCGCTTTCTCGACGAGCACTATGACCTGGCCGACCCGCTGCGCGGAGGCAACTTTAATTTAGATTCCGCCCGGGCCGGAAACCTGGGTGCGGAGTTTTTCGCCATCTGGGCGGAGCCTGCGGTCTACAAGGGCCAGTACGCGCGGCGCACGCTCGAACTGATTGACGCGGTCAAGCAGCAGGCGGCGAAGCACGCGAATGAAATGGAACTGGTTACCTCGGCTGACGGCATTGAACGCGCCCACCGCGAACACAAACTGGCGGCGTTGATGGGGATCGAGGGCGGGCACTCCATCGAAGACTCGCTTGCGCTGCTGCGGCAGTACTACGCGCTGGGCGTGCGGTATATGACGCTCACCTGGAACAACTCCAACGGATGGGCCGACAGCTCGGGCGACGCGGACGAGGCGAGCGTGCCGCACACCAAGGAGGGCCTGAGCGAGTTCGGCAAAGACGTGGTGTACGAAATGAACCGGCTGGGGATGATGGTGGACGTTTCGCATGCCTCCGACAAGACGTTTTTCCGTACGCTGGTCATCTCGCGCGCGCCCATCATTGCCTCGCACTCGGACGCGCGGGCGCTGTGCGACGCGCCGCGCAACCTCTCCGACGACATGCTGCGGGCGATTGCGAATTCGGGCGGGCCGGATTCGAAAGGCGGCGTGGTGATGGTGAACTTCTACTCCGCGTTTCTTTCGCAGCCCTATCGCGACGCGCTCAAGGCCATGCAGCCGGAGATCGACAAGGCGGTTGCCGAGGCGAAGGTGCAGGCCGCGGCGGAAGGGCGGACGCTTAGTTACGAGGATGAGAATGCGCTTCGGCGCAGCTATGCCGACCGGATTCCACGGCCGCCGCTCTCGGTGCTGATCGATCATATTGACCACATTGCCAAGATTGCCGGGGTCGACCACGTGGGCCTGGGCTCGGACTTCGACGGCGTAAACGGGCAGTTGCCGGAGGGGATGGACTCGCCTGCGGATTTTCCCAAGATCACGGCGGCGCTGATGGCGCGCGGCTACTCGGTCGAGGATTGCCGCAAGATTCTGGGCGGAAACCTGCTGCGCGT
>DATJRT010000296.1:0-2729 GCA_035504495.1 Occallatibacter sp. | reverse complement strand
ACTTAGATTGGGGGAGCTTAGAATCGGCTGTAGACACGAAGGAATTTTTGTCCGATGCCTGTTCGTATTGTACAGAGTAAGCAAAACGCGCGGTTGAAGGATCTGCGGCGGGCGCTGGCGGCGCCGGGGCGCAAAGCCGGCAGAGTGGCGGGCATCGAGGGGCCGAACCTGGTGGTGGAGGCCTTGCGGGCGGGCCTGAAGATTGACTGCGTGTTTGTGGCCGAGAGCATGCAGAAGTGGGTCGAGGCGCTGCGCCTGCCGGCGGAGACGGAAGTGCTGATTGTGCCTTCAGGCATTCTTACGGCGATTCTGGCCACGGAGACGCCGCAGCCGGTGGCCGCGCTGGTTGAGCCGTTCGCTTGGATCTGGCGCGATTTGCTCGAGCCGGACGATGGGCGGCTGCCGTTGATTCTGGTTCTGGCCGGCGTGCAGGATCCTGGAAACCTGGGCACGATTCTGCGCTCGGCGGAGGCGTTTGGCGCAACGGGCGTGGTAAGTTTGCCGGGAACCGTGCAGGCATGGAATGCGAAGGCGGTGCGCGCTTCGGCGGGGAGCGTGTTTCGCGTGCCGGTGCTGGCAGCGAGCGCGCAGGAATGCTTTGCGCGGCTGCGCGACGCCGGTGTGACCATCCGGACGACAGCGGCGCGTGGCACCGAGCCAGCCGGCGAGGCAAACCTCAAGGAGCCGGTTGCATTTGTAATTGGCAACGAGGGCAACGGCGTGCGCGAGGAGCTGGCTGCGCGGGCGGATGGCGGCATCACGATTCCCTGCCCCGGCCCGGTGGAGAGCCTGAATGCGGCGGTCGCGGCCAGCGTGCTGCTGTATGAGGCGGCGCGGCAGCGAGGAGCGCTGTCCAACTCGCGATCCAGATCGCGACCTGCAGCAAAGAAGAGCGCGAGGAGCCGGCGATGAGTTTGTTCGAGGGGATGCCTTCATCCGCGCCACTGCGTTCGTCCAAAGGTCTGCCCGCCGGAGGCGTTCCGCTGGCGGAACGGATGCGCCCGCGCGGCCTGGACGAACTGGTTGGCCAGGAGCACCTGGTGGGACCGGGCAAGCCGTTGCGCGTGCAGATCGAGCGCGACGACGCGAGCTCCATGATCTTCTGGGGTCCGCCGGGCGTGGGCAAGACTACGCTGGCCAAGATTATTGCGGAAACCACGCAGGCCAGCTTCATCGAGTTTTCCGCGGTGATGAGCGGCATCAAGGAGATTAAGCAGGTGATGGCCGATGCGGCCAAGGCTTCCGAATTGCACTCGCGGACGATTCTCTTTGTGGATGAGATTCACCGCTTCAACAAGGCGCAGCAGGATGCGTTTCTTCCCTACGTGGAGCGGGGCACCATCCGGCTCATTGGCGCGACCACGGAGAATCCGTCGTTCGAGATCATCTCCGCGCTGCTTTCGCGCTGTCGCGTGTATGTGCTGGAGCCTTTGAAGGACGAGCAGATTGCGCTGCTGCTCAAACGCGCGGTGGAAGACCGCGAGCGCGGACTGGGCGCGCAGGAGCTGGAGGCGGACGATGAGGCCCTTGAGCTGATGGCGAGCTACGCGAGCGGCGACTGCCGCAGCGCCTACAACGCGCTGGAGGTTGCGGCGCAACTGGCGGTTGCCGATCAGAGCAAGCACATCGCCAAGGCAACTGCAGCCGCAGCCGTGCAGCAGCGTGTTCTCATGTACGACAAGTCGGGCGAAGAGCACTTCAACCTGATCTCCGCGCTGCACAAGAGCGTGCGCAACTCCGATGCCGACGCGTCGCTTTACTGGCTGGGGCGCATGCTGGCGGCGGGCGAGGATCCGCTGTACCTGGCGCGGCGTATCGTGCGCATGGCGGTGGAAGACATCGGACTGGCCGCGCCGGAGGCGCTGCATCTGTGCCTGGCGGCGAAGGAGACCTACGATTTTCTGGGCTCGCCCGAGGGCGAACTGGCGCTGGCCGAGGCGGTGGTGTACCTGGCGCTGGCGCCGAAGTCGAACGCGATTTATACCGCTTACGGCGCGGTGCAGGAGGATATCGAACGCACGCGGCAGGAGCCGGTGCCGCTGCACCTGCGCAATGCGCCGACAAAGCTGATGAAGGAACTGGGCTACGCCGCGGGCTACAAGTATGCGCACGACGAGGAAGACAAGGTTGCCGATATGGATTGCCTGCCCGATTCGCTCAAAGGGCGCAGCTACTACGTGCCTACGCAGGAAGGGCGGGAGAAGCAGCTTGCGGCGAGGATGGAAGAGATACGCAGGGTCAGGACGGCGAAGCGCAGTGACGGTTGAGCCGCATTCAGTCTTCGCGCGTGGGCTTGTTGTTCCGCCTGGCGTCGCCGGTCTCTTTTTCGTCGTCGACGCCGGTGGAGTCGGAGGGATTGACCGTGCCCAGCGCGTCGTTGGTCACGCCGTCGTCGGGTTTCGAGTCGTTTTCCTTGAATCCGCGTGGCTGAATGTAGGTGGGGTCCAGATTTCCGCTCATGGGGAATGGTCTCCTCGAATCGTCTACTGGGCGGTTGGATGCCGGAGCGGCGTTTCCCGTTGGGCCGGGGTCGAACGGTCACCGCGACGAGGCTACGGCTCCCAGGGATTGACCACCGATTTCGCGATGTCGTCGAAGTGCTTCACGTTGCGCGTGGCGAGGGTAGCGTGCGAAGCGAGGACGATGCCGGCGATCATGGTATCGCGGAGATCGGTTGTCCGGCCGGTTCGCTTTCGCTCGGCGGCCAGCGCCGCCGCTGCGCGGGCTGC
>DATJRT010000295.1:0-5168 GCA_035504495.1 Occallatibacter sp. | reverse complement strand
TAGTAGAGCCGGGCCCGAGGCAGCATGTTGCGCAGGTCGGTGACAATCTCGTTGGCGTCGCGATCCGAGGTGACATTGGTGAGGTAAATGGTCCGGTAGGATGCGGCGGCCGGATTCTGGCCGGCGGCGGATTGGCCGGCGTTTGCGGGCTGGTCTTCATCGGGCTTGTCTTGCGCGGCGGCGCGCTGCATGAGAGCGGGCAGCGTAAACGCGAGGACGCTCAGGGACAAGACAGACAGCATCGCTCGTCGGCCCGTGCGGACAGGAATCAGTTTCATGGTTCGCCTCTCAGAGTGAATTGAGCGAAGAGGCCGGGCTGCGGCCGATGCATTATCCGGGCGTCTTCTATGGACACAGACGCGGAGCAGGGAGGAACGCTCGGCAATAATTTCGGGTTGCAGTGGAAGGATGCGGTGCGGGGTTCAGGATGCGCCGCCGGCCGTGATGAAAGCCGGGTCGATTTCGATGTAGTCGAGGGCGGCGGGGTCGGCGCCGTCAGGCGAGCCCTCGACGCGGATCACATCGCCGGGCTTGAGGCCGACGCCGAGTGCGGTGAAGCGCGTGGAGTTGTCGCCGTCGGGACGGCGCGAAGGCAGCGTGGCGTCCGCGGCCCAGAGAGCAATGGGGCTGCCGTTGACGCTGAGGGCAAAGTGCGCCACGCCGCGCTGAGGATCGAAGTACTGGACGGCGATATCGAAGGTTCCCGCCTTGCCGTCGTAGGTCCATTCGGCGGAGCAGGATTTTTCCGGGCAGGTGACGGCTTTGCCGCGGGAGGCGTCTTCCCAGGGATGGACGTCGAAGACGGTGTAGCCGGTGAGGCGCGCATCTTCGGCCTCGAGGCGGCCGGGGAAATGGCCGGCGCGGCCAAGCGCATCGGGGATGCCGGTTTCCTTGAGGAAGTACTGCACGATGGCGTCGCGCCAGACGATGGCGTGGCCGGCCTGATAGGCGAGGCGGGCCTGCTCGTCGGCGAAGAGCGCGGGATCGATCTTGCCGTCAAGCGTGGCCCACTCGACGCCGAGCTCCGCGGCCTCCTGCGCGCCTTTGTAATGGCTGTCGTAAACATACTGGATGACGGTCTTGCCGTCGTGGAGCTTGTAGGTCCAGGGGACGTGATGGAAAAAGAGCAGGAACTTGTCGGGGCAGGTGGCGAGCGACTCGTACATCTTTGCCACTTGCGGTGGGTATTGGCCGATGAAGCCGGTGCCGGTGGCCACGGTGCGGTCCATGCCGATGCCCTGGGCGTCGTCGCGGTGCCACTGGCCCCAGCCGTTGCGCTCGCTGGATTCGATGTTGGGACCGTAATGGCTGCCGGTAATGTCAGTGAGCGTTTGCGTGCCGAGGAAGCCGGTGTAGTCGACGTACGCGGGCCAGGACTGCATGAGCATTTTGTCGACGGTGGAGACGACGGCGGGATCGGCACCGATGGTCTGTCTGGTCCACTCGGCGGCAATGGAAACGGCGGAGAGATCGGGGTTCCAGGCGAGGCGGCCGAAGGCGTAGAGATTGGCCATGGCCAGGGGCGCGCCCAGCCAGCCGTCGCGGCCGACGCAGGCGACGCCGATGATCCCTCCAAGCGGACGATGGAAGGTGCGGCCTTCGATGATCTGCTTGACGGGCGTTGAGCGGTTCTCCGCGTGGAGGTCGAAGTCGAGCTTTTCTTTCCAGAGGGGCGCGAGATAGACAAGATGGCGCTGCTGGCCGGTGTACTCCTGGGTGATCTGCACCTCCATCGCGGTGCTGGTGTGGCGCAGGCCGGCAAAGAGCGGCGAGACCGGCTCCTCGGCCTGGAAATCGATGGGGCCGTACTTGATCTGGACGATGACGTTGGGCAGGAATTTGCCGTCGAGGGGATGAAAGATGTCGTAGGCGGCGCGGGCTCGGTCTGCCTTGAGATCGTTGTAATCGAGGTGATTGTTGTAGACGAAGGCGCGGTAGAGAACTACGCCGCCATGGGGTGCGAGGGCTGCGGCGAGGGTATTGGCGGCGTCGGCGGGACTGCGGCCGTAGCTGGCCGGGCCGGCCTGGCCCTCGGAGTCAGCTTTGACGGTGAAGCCGGCAAAGTCGGGGATGGCCGCGTAGATCGCATCAACCTTCTGCGCCCACCAGGCTTTCACTGCGGGGTCGAGAGGATCGAAGGTGGCGAGGCCGCCGATTTTCTGCGGGCTGGCGATATCGACGCTCAGGGCAACGCGCACGCCCCAGGGCCGCATGGCGTCGGCGATGCGGGCGACGCCCTGAATCATCTCCGGCGCAAGGAAGGATGCGGCGCCGTTGACGTTGTTCACATCGCAGCCGTTGACTCCGATCGACGCGAGGAGACGGGCGTATTCACTTGCCTGGGTGAGGTCGTCGCGGACTTTGCCGCCTTCGAAGAAAACTGACCGGCCGCCGTAACCGCGCTCGACGGTACCGCTGGCGTTGTCCCACTCATCGACCCAGCGGATGGGCATGGCAGGCTGCTGGCGCAGGTTGAGCTGAGCAAGATCGGCGCCGGTGGCGATCAGGCGCAGCAGAGCGAACGCGCCATAAAGGACGCCGCGCCCGTCGGCACCGGCGACGACGACGAGGGGATGGCCGCGCCAGAGGGTGCGGTCGAGCCAGAAACCTTCCCTGCCGATGGATGAGGGCACGGGCAACGTGGGGAATTCCTTGCGTACTTCCCCGGCGGTGCCGACGACGGTTTCGCCGGAGGCCCGGTTGGGCAGCTCGCCGGTCATCTGGGCGATGCCGACGGCGAGTTCCTGCGCCGCGGATTCTTCGAGGGGTCCGGCGCCGAGGGCGCGGACGTGGGCGGGAACGGAGGTGCGCGGATGAACGGGCGCGTAGCGAAGCCACGCGGGATCAGAAGGCGGGGTTTGCGCGAAGGCCGGAGCGAAAGACAGCGCGACGCCGGCGCAAAGCAAAAGCGAGCACGGCAGATGAACGATGCCTTTATGCAAGCGGGAGGCTGTTGGGATCATGGTTTCCCCCATCAACTTTCTACCACTTCGCGGCATGCTCCGGTGCAATTGATAGACTTGGTTGTCTGTGGTTTTGTGGCCGGTCGCGAGACGCGAAGGCCGCCCGCGGGGAGGGATTCAAGAAGCAATGCCCAGCACCATGCAGGCGGTGGTGAAGGCCGAGCCCGCGCCCGGCATCGAGCTGCGCGAGGTTCCGGTGCCTGCACCCGGTGCGGGAGAAGTGCTGGTGCGCGTGCAGGCGGCAAGCGTTTGCGGCACCGACCTGCACATCTACGAGTGGGACCCGTGGGCGAAGGGACGGATTCATCCGCCGCTGATTCCGGGGCATGAGTTTTCCGGAGCGGTGGCCGCGGTGGGCCGCGGCGTGACCACGGTGCGCGAGGGCGACCTGGTAAGCGCGGAGATGCACGTGGCCTGCGGCAAATGCCTGCAGTGCCGCACGGGACTGGCGCACGTGTGCCAGCATGTGCGCATCCTGGGCGTGGACGCGGATGGCGCGTTTGCGAGCTACGCCGTGATTCCGGAGTCGAATATATGGAAGCTGCCCGATTCGATTCCGCACGATTATGCTTCCCTGCTCGATCCGCTGGGCAACGCGGTGCATACGGTGCTGGCGGGTCCGATTGCGGCGAAGACGGTGGCGGTAACGGGCTGCGGCGCGATCGGGCTGATGTCGATTGCCGTGGCCAAGGCCTGCGGGGCCGCGCGGGTGTACGCGATCGAGGTGAATGCGCACCGGAGAGCCGTGGCCGAGCAGATGGGCGCCGATCTGGCGCTCGACCCGAACACGGACAACGTGGAGAGCCTGGTGCGCGAAGCCACGGAGGGGACCGGCGTGGACGTGCTGCTGGAGATGTCAGGGCATCCGGAGGCGATGCGGCTGGGGTTTGCGCTGCTGCGCACGGGCGGGCGCGCATCGCTGCTGGGGATTCCGTCGCGGCCGTTCGAGCTGGACTTTGCGCGGGACATCATTTTCAAGGGCGCCACGGTGCAGGGCATCAACGGGCGCAAGATGTTCGAGACCTGGTTCCAGATGGAGGCGCTGCTGGCTACGGGCAAGCTGAACCTGGAGCCGGTGATCACGCACCGGCTGAAGCTGAGCGAGTTCAGGAAGGCGATGGAGCTGTTGCAGTCCGGCGAGGCGATCAAAGTGGTGATGCGGCCGGAGGGGTAGGCGCGCCGTTCCCGGTAATCGGCCTGGCCTACCTTCGGAACTGCTCAGGGAACTCACGCACCAATTCCGGAAACTCCCTTTCAACGCCCTCCGCCCTTGCGAGAAAGTGCGCCTTCAATTGATCGCGCTCATCGTGGGTGAGATTTTGGTACAGTTCGCGAGGATTCTTGAATATATCCCCCCGTCCAAATGCGCCCCCAATCGGAATTCGGCCTATCATTCCGTCGAAGTCGTAGAGGGAGAGATGGCCGAAGCTGGCGTCTCGAATGAAGGCCCTCAGGTTTGTTTGCCGCTGCTCGGCTTCGAACTTGGGGTCGAGCACGTCATCCACCGACGTCCATAACATGGCAAAGCCGTAAGTGGAATCATCGCCGTTATAGAATCCCCAGCCCGCCTTCCTTGCCTTTGCAATGAGCTGCTCGATGACGGCCACGGACGGAATCCTCGCTTGACCGCGGGCTGGTTGAAGTCCGCCGCCGTCGTCCTCGGGCCGTCGCCAAATGAAGCGGTATCCATACTGAGGTTCTTCGCCGCCGTCGTATTGATACCGGCACCATTGGAACCAAAAGGTCCACTGCTTCGGTGAAGGGGTTTCGTCAAGGGTGGTTTCCTTCAAAACGAAGACGCGCGCCATCGCTTATTCCTTAATGCTGATCAGCATTTTAGCATAATTGCCGATCAGCATTTGTGATAAAGAAGAGAGATGCAATTTGAGCCAGCAGTCAAGCAAAGTTGATTGCAAAGGGGTTGTGCGTGAGTTTGGCCAGCTTCAGCTTTCCCACTCGATCTTGACCTGGCGGAGGCCGCGAATGGCGTTGCAGAGGTAGACAGCGTGGGCGCGGCGGAGATCTTCCTCGGTGAGGACGCGTTCCTGGAGGGCGGGACGGGTCTCGTCAGGGCGCGATTCGAGCAGATGGCGGCGGTAGACGCCGGCGAGAAGTCCGCACTCGACCGGGGGCGTGAACCAGAGGCCGTCGATTTCCAGAATCACGTTGCTGATGGCGCCTTCCGTGAGCTCGCCGCGCAGATTG
>DATJRT010000294.1:0-4211 GCA_035504495.1 Occallatibacter sp. | reverse complement strand
CGGAAGTCGATATGCGCTTCGGTTCCCTTCTCGTCGAGGCCAAGCTCACCGAAGCCGATTTTCAAACCTGCGCCCCTTCCACCGTTGAAGCCTATCGCGATTTCGATCGGATTTTCGATCGCGACCTGCTGCCTCAGGTCGCGCTGTCCCTTGCCCGTCCCCGCCGCGCAAGCGAGTTTCCTGAAAACTTTTCGCAGGAGTTCGAGAGCGAAATCGGCGATCCGGAAACGAAATCCGCCGTCGACGAAGTCGTGCCCGCGCCCACGGCTCCCGGCTACGCGAGTTATCAGCTCATCCGCAACGTCCTCGCGGCTGCCGCGGCGGACTCGAGTTTTTGCGTGCTGCATGACGCGCGCCGCCCTGACCTGCGCGAGGAATGGTTCCGCGTAATGGCCGCGGTCAAAGACGCTGAGGTGCGCGTCCGCTTGAAAGTGCTCACCTGGCAGGAGCTCGCCAGTTATTTACCCGGCGAATTGCAGGAATTCCTCGATCTCAAGTACGGGATTGTCCCTCCGGGAAGAATTCCCTCGCCCGCGGAAATTCGACCCGACGAAGAGCGATCCAACTCCTGACTACGATCCGGCCGCAGCGCAGAGACGCAAGAGCGGCCTTAGCGCCCGATCAAAGTCCCAGAATCTTCCGGTTGCGCTCTGGTTCCGCTGCGCCGCCCGCAAAATCGTCGAAGGCGCGATCGGTCACGCGAATGATGCGATCGCGCACGAAGGCCGCGCCCTCCGCCGCGCCCGCCTGCGGATGCTTGATGCAGCACTCCCACTCCACCACCGCCCAGCCTGGATAATCGAACTGCGCCATCTTGCTGAACACCTGCCCCCAGTCGATCTGCCCGTCGCCCAATGAGCGGAAGCGGCCCGGCCTGTCGATCCATGGCAGATAGCCCCCGTAGACGCCCGCGCGGCCGCTCGCGTGAAACTCGGCATCCTTCACATGAAATGCGCGAATGCGCTCGTGATAGAGATCGAGGAACGCGAGATAATTCATCTGCTGCAAAACCATGTGGCTGGGATCGTAGAGAATGTTGGCGCGCGGATGGCCATTCACCGCGGCGAGAAACCGCTCGAAGGTCGCTCCGTCGTGCAGGTCTTCGCCGGGATGCAGCTCGTAGCAAGCATCCACGCCGCACTCGTCGAACCCATTGAGGATCGGAGTCCATAGCCGCGCCAGCTCCGCAAACGCCTCGTCGATCAGCCCCGCGGGCCGCTGCGGCCAGGGATAAAAAAACGGCCACGCCAGCGCGCCGCTGAACGTTGCGTGCGCACTCAATCCCAGGTTGCGGCTCGCCCTCGCCGCCCAATGCAACTGCTCCGTCGCCCAAGCCTGGCGG
The DNA here is from genome assembly GCA_035504495.1 of Occallatibacter sp. GTDB lineage: Bacteria > Acidobacteriota > Terriglobia > Terriglobales > Acidobacteriaceae > Telmatobacter. Next base: position 2,869 of record DATJRT010000294.1, on the reverse strand, counting down.
GCCTTTGCGTTGCCCGCGAGCTCTTGCGGCGCAAAGGCATCGAGCAGCGTATCGAACGCCGGATGGCTCGCCACCAGCTGCCCCTGCAAGTGCGTGGAGAGTTCGGTGATCGCGAGGCCGGCCTGCGCGGCCACGCCCAGAATCTCATCGCAGTAAGTCTTGCTCTCTGCGGCGCGCTTCAAATCGAAGAGCCGCCGGTCCCAGCTTGGAATCTGAATGCCCGCGTATCCAAGGCCTGCGGCCCATTTCACCATCCCGGCAAGCGTATTGAAGGGCGCTTCGTCGCCGGCGAATTGCGCCAGAAAAATCCCCGGCCCCTTGATTGTCTTCATAAGAGTTCTCCTCGCCAAAGCCGGCGCAGCTAGAAATCCACCCAGCTTTCTTTGCGGTTGCTCTCCATCGCGCGCTCGATGAAGCGCATGCCCCGCACCCCCGCCTCAATGCCCGGCAATGTCGCCGGCAGCGGTTGCGCATTGCCCTTCTTCCACTCGACCAGCGCGTCGGCATATTCGCGATAGAGAACCGCAAAGGCTTCGAGATAGCCTTCCGGATGCCCCGCAGGAACGCGCGCCACAGCCAGCGCATCGCGGCCCAGGTAGCCCGCCGCGGCGTGGTGAATCTCTTCCGGCCCATCGAGCCACTTGACCATCAGCCGATTGGGGTCCTGTTGCCGCCACTCGATCGAGCCGGTCTCTCCATAAATGCGCACGCGCATCTCGTTCAGCTCGCCGGCAGCAATCTGCGAGCAGGCCAGCGTGCCCGCAGCGTCATTGTTCAGGCGCACGAACGCATTGCAATCGTCATCGAGCCTGCGTCCCGGAACTACCGTGCGCAGCGTCGCGTTGATCGCCGTCACCTTCAGCCCGCTGATGTACTCAAGCAGATGAAAGGCGTGCGTGCCAATGTCGCCGATGGCGCCCCCGGGTCCGTTGCGCGCCGGGTCAGCACGCCACTCGGCCTGCTTGTGCCCCGTGGCCTCCAGCCGGCGGCTCAGCCATCCCTGCAGATACTCCACGGCCACCTTGCGAATGGCGCCGAATTTGCCCGCGGCAAACATCGCCCGCGCCTCGCGCACCATGGCGTAACCCGCGTACGTGTGCGTCAGGCCATAGGGAAGCCCGCACTTCTGCACCGCCGCTTCAAGCGCCAGCGCCTCTTCGTACGTCGCCGTCGCCGGCTTGTCGCTCATCACCGGTATGCCCGCTTCCAACGCAGCCAGCGCAATGGGCAAATGAAGATGATTCGGCGTGGCAATCACAAGAAAGTCGATTCCATCCGGTCGCTTGCTTTCGGCTTCAATCATCTCGCCGTAATTTGCATAGGCGCGCGCCGCATCGATGCCGAATTTGGCTCCGGCCACGCGCGAGCGCTCCGCATCTTGCGAGAATGCGCCTGCAACCAATTCGCATCGGCCGTCCAGCTCCGCGGCAATGCGATGCACCGGCCCAATGAACGCGCCCGGCCCTCCGCCCACCAATCCCATGCGCAGCTTGCGCCTTTCCGCCATTCTTTCTTCCTTTCTTGCGGATCGTTCCTTTCTCCGCGGCGTCCCCTTTTCGTGTCTTACGCCCCACGCAGTTTATCCCGCCGGCCCGGCTCGGCGGAACGCACCGCTTTCTTGCCGCGCCTCGCCATCGCAGACCGCCGGCAGCGCCATGCGATAGATTATGGAGTGACCATGCATGCGCTTTCCATTCCCGATGCCCCGCGCCGCTGGGGTTGCCTGAGCCTGGGTGAAGTGATGCTTCGCCTCGATCCTGGCGAGGGCCGCATTCACACCACGCGCCGGTTCCAGGTGTGGGAGGGCGGAGGCGAGTACAACGTGGCCCGCGGGCTGCGCCGCTGCTTCGGCTTGCCCACGGCCATCGCCACGGCGCTGGCCGACAATCCCGTGGGCCGCCTGGTGGAAGACTGCATCCTGCAAGGCGGCGTGGATACTTCCCTTCTCAAGTGGATTCCCTATGACGGCGTGGGCCGAGCCGTGCGCAACGGCCTGAATTTTACTGAGCGCGGGTTCGGCGTGCGCGCGGCCGCAGGCTGCTCCGATCGCGGCCATACCGCAATTAGCCAGGTCAGGCGCGGGGATTTTAACTGGGATTGGATCTTCGGAAACGAGAACGGCGCAAAGTGGTTCCACACCGGCGGCATCTTTGCCGCGCTTTCCTCTTCGACGGCTGAAGTGGCCGCGGAAGCCATGGACGCGGCGCGCAAACACGGCACACCGATTTCCTACGACCTGAATTTTCGCGATTCTCTGTGGAAGTCCATCGGCGGAAAGGCCAAGGCGCAGGAGGTGAATCGCGAGATCGTGCACAAGGTGGATCTGCTCCTGGGCAATGAGGAGGATTTCTCCGCGATGCTCGGCGTTCAAATCAAGGGCGTCAGCGAGGATTTTGCCGAACTGCCCATTGCCGGCTACGAAGAGATGCTGCGCGAAGTCGCCGCCGCCTTTCCTGATCTGAAGCTCGTGGCCAGCACGCTGCGTACTGCACACACCGCCAGCCGCAACGCTTGGGGCGCCATCGCGCTGTATGAAGACAAAATCGTGCACGTCCCGCAGCGCGAAATCGATATCCTCGATCGCGTGGGCGGCGGCGATAGCTTTGCTTCCGGGCTGATTTACGGTCTCCTCGCCGGCAAAGGCATCGAGTGGGCCGTTCGCTGCGGCGTGGCCCACGGCGCGCTGGCCATGACCACGCCCGGCGACACCAGTATGGCCACGCTGGCGGAAGTGGAGCGTCTTATCAAGGGAGGTTCTGCGCGCATCGCGCGTTAGCCTGCGCAGAAATGGAAGGGGCGGAATGCCGGAGACAACGCAGGAAATCATCGAACGCGTGGGCCTGATCCCCGTCCTTCGCGCAAAGAGCGT
>DATJRT010000293.1:0-4495 GCA_035504495.1 Occallatibacter sp. | reverse complement strand
GAGCGCGGCGCGGCTCTATGCGGCCGAAAGCATGGCGTACCGCACCGCGGGCATGCTGGAGCAGAGTCTGGCGGAGCTGCGCGCGGGCAACTTCGAAGGCGCGAAAGCCAAGCCTGAAGGCACGAAAGCGAAGATCGACGTGCCGCGCGCCATTGGCGAATACGCGGTGGAGTGCTCGATTCTAAAGGTGTATGGATCGGAGATGCTCAGCTTTATTGCCGACGAGCTGGTGGCGACGATGGGCGGGTATGGCTACGTGGAGGAGTATCCGGCGGAGCGCACCTACCGCGATGCGCGCATCAATCGAATTTTTGAAGGGACCAACGAGATCAACCGGCTCATCATTACAGGCTGGCTGATGAAGCAGGCGCTCAGCGGAAACCTGCCGCTGCTGCCGGCCATCAACAGGATCATGGACGAAGTGATGGAGCCGGGAGCGGCCGATGCGGCTGGCGATTCGAGCGAGCCACTGGCTCGCGAGGCCGCTGTGCTTGCCCAGGCACGCAAGATTACGTTGTTTGCCGCCGGCGTGGCCAGCCAGCGCTTCAAGATGGAACTCGACCAGCAGCAGGAGGTGATGGCCGATCTGGCGGACATGATCAGTCAGATTTTTGCGCTCGAGTCGGCGCTGGTGCGGGCGCAGAAGCTGGCGCTGGCGGGACGCAGCACCGCGCAAGCAGCCGCGGCCATGACCGGATTGCTGGCCGAAGAGACATTAGGTCCGGCGGAGCTGGCGGCGCGGCGCATCCTGGCCGCCTGCGGCGAGGGCGATGCGCTGCGGACGCAACTGGCAATTCTGCGCAGGCTGGCGCGCACGGTACCGGCGGACACGGTTGCGCTTATCCGCAATGTGGCGCAGGTGTGCATCGAACTCGAACGCTACCCGATGGGGTAATGCGGCGGGCGCCGGACGGAGAGAAAGAATAAATGCGGTGCGGCCGGCCGGTGTTATGCGAGGGAGCGAGCCGGCGCGGCCGCGGCAAACCACATCAAAGCGACGCGCGCGTCAGGCCGCGCGCACCTGGTGAACCCCGCGGCTCACGGAGTCCATGACGGCGCGGCTGAAGGCGGGAATGTCGTCAGGCTTGCGGCTGGTGATGAACTGGCCGTCGGTGGCCACTTCCTGATCGACCCACTTGGCGCCGGCGTTCTTGAGATCGGTCTTGAGCGAAGGCCAGGAAGTCATGGTCCTGCCGGAGACCGCGCCGGCATCGATCAGCGTCCACGGACCGTGGCAGATGGCGGCCACGGTTTTTCCCGACGCAACAAATTGACGGACGAAGTTCACCGCACCCGGATCCATGCGCAAGCGATCGGGATTCATCACCCCGCCGGGCAGCACCAATGCGTCATAGTCGCTGGGGTTGGCATTGTCGAGGGTCTTGTCAACTTTCACGCTCTCGCCCCATTGCTTCGTGTTCCAGCCTCTGATCTCTCCGGATTTGGGAGCGATCACGATGGTGGTGGCGCCAGCCTCGTTGAAGGCTTTGCGCGGTTCCAACAGTTCCGATTGTTCGAATCCATCCGTAGCCAGAATAGCGATTTTCTTGCCGTTCAAGTTCGAATTTGAAGCCATCGGCTTTTTCCCTCCTGGGTTTTGCTTCCAAGACTAGGACGCAGGGAGAGGAACGAGTGTTTGCAAGCGCGAAGACGAACGCTTTGATGGCATCGACAGGCGAAGATCGCCGCGGAGACGCAGGTTCGCGCGTCCATCGCGGCTGTGGGCTGGGAGAGGCGCCGGCAGGGGACGCAAAAAAGGGACGAGGATGGAATTTGACTGGCGCAAAACGCCGGCGAAAAGCTAGAACGGAGTGCCGCCGCTGAAGTCTTTGGTGAGCGCCGCGTAGACGCCGGCCATGCAGGTTGGATCAGAGAAGATGAGACCGAGCTCGCGGTTCTTGGTGAGCGAATCAGACGAAAAGTTTTCGGAGCCGAGAAAGAGCTTAGCCTGGGCGGTGTTGTAGTCGGCCAGCACGGCTTTGGCGTGGATGTAATAGGCGCTGGATTTGGTGGAGGTGTAGACGGCAATTTTGGCGCCGGCCTGCTTGAGGGCGGTGAGCGTGGAAGTGTACTTGCCATTCTCGTTCTCCTGGACGAGAGTCACCGAGACGCCGCGCTTGAGCGCCGAGATAAGGTCCGATTGCATGGTCGCGTCGTCGAACTCTTCCTGCGAAATGAGCAGCGACTGCGTGGCGCCACCGATAAGCGATTGCAGGGAGCCGAGCGAGTTGGTGGGGCTCCAGACGAGGTTGTCGCCGGTGGGCGGGGTGATGGCGGCGTTGGTGAAGTCGGCGTTGAAGGTGGTCTCGATGGCGGCCACGTCGGCTGCGTCGTTGGTGATGACGGCAAAGTCGCGCGTGGTGGCGTAGTCGACGGGCGTGAGATTCAGCGTCATGATGGCCGAGGTGGCAGCGTCCACAGTGATGGTCTTCTGGTGAGTGACGGCATAAGCGGGGTTGGCCCAGTGCACGGCGACTTTCTTGGTCTGGAGCGAGTTGTAAGCGGGGGTATTGGCGGTTTTCTCGCTGTTCTGGTCGAGGATGACGCGCACGGCGAGGCCGTTGGCCGCGGCCTGGGCGAGCGCATCGACAACGGTGACGTCGGTGAGCTCGTACATGGTCATGTCAATGGATTTCTTCGCGGAGGCGATGAGGTTGTAAATGGGCGTCAGGCCCTGGTCGGGCTCGACGACGAGCGTGTATGCCGCAGCCGCGTGCGGCGGAACCGGGGGGATGGGGGGTTTGGGCGGGTCGTTGTGGCCGTGGTGCTTTTCCTGGCCGGGGCGCGCGTCTTCCATCGTTGTTCTCCCTCGATTTCGACAGTTTCTCCGAGTCCGGTGCGAGCGAAGAGCGGCTGGACGTAGAGATTGTAGTTCCGGCACGGATTCCGTTTCAGCCGCGGCGAGTGAAAATTGCATCAATCGCCGCAAAAAGTCGGCGTGGCGAATCGAGGCCGTGCGTCCAGGCCGGAGATTCAGGGCGAGCGCGAACGGCTGCGCCCTCACGAATTTGCAGAAGGGGCGGGGGCGAACTGAAGGCTCTCAAGGACTTACCACGTAATTGTTGTGCTGCCAAGTGGTCTGATCTCTTTTCCCCGCTCCGAGGCGAGGAGTGCAGGAAAACCCAATAGACTGCCGTACTCTTGACAAGCAATTTACAGAAAACCTAGACTGCGCCGCTGGAGTGGTAGGACCACTCGAACGAAGCCTGAATTCCCATCGAGGTTGGAGGTACCCCATGCACAGGATTTTCAGTCCCCCATCGTGCACCGTCGCGTTAGCTCTTTTGACGCTTGCCCTTACTGCCGGAGCGCAGACCTACGCCACCGGCGACCCCCGCAACCCTTCCGAGCCGAAAACGCCCGGGACTTGCGACACGCTGGACGCGCAGTTCACTTCGTCCGAGGTGGACGTGGCAAGCCCGCCCACCAGTGACGACACCACCCGCATTCAGGACGCGCTCAACGCATGCGAAGGCACGGGCGAGGGAGTGGTCCTGCATAGCAACGGCTCGGACAACGCCTTCCTGAGCGGAAAGCTGACACTCGAGAGCGACGAAAGCCTGGTCATCGATTCCGGCGTCACGCTCTACGGCAACAACAGCTACAACAGCGAGTCCGAGCTCATTGATGTTCCCAACAGCGACACGGGAATCTACGGGGCGGGAACGATCGACGGGCGCGCCAACGTCTACACCTTCAGCGACACGCCGCGCCTGGTGCAGACCAACAATGCCAGCAACTTTGTGGCCGCCAACATGACGCTGCAGAATGCGGCTCACCCCAACCTCTACATCCAGGGCGGCAGCGGCGCCACGGTGTGGAATGTCACCATCAATACCTCGCCCAACCAGGCGAACGCCGACGGCATCGATATCGACAGCATCAGCGACGTGACGGTAGCCGATTCCAATATCACAGCCGGCGACGACGGCATTGCCGTGAAGACCAATGAAGCAGCGGCCTCGAACATCACGGTGAAGAGCACGAACGTGTACGGCACCCACGGACTTTCGATCGGCAGCCAGACCTTCGACGGCGTGACCAACGTTCTGTTCGAGAACAACTACGTGTATGGGAAGGATTCCGCCGGGGTTGCTTCGACCGACGCCAATGCCATCAACATCAAGACCGACCACGATTGTGGCGGCCTGGTGAAGCAGGTAACCTACGAGAACACGTGCATCAAGTACGCCAAGCACCTGATCATCGTGAACGCCGACTACGGAAGCTGCAGCGGGACCGAGGGCAATCCGCAGTTCCAGGAAATCATCGTCAACGGCGTGAAGTCGGAGGATTCGGTTTCAGGCGCCTACGAGACCCTCGCCGGGTATAGCTCGAGCTACATTGGGCAGATTTACCTGGGCAACATCGATCTCGACAGCAATACGCAGAGCGGCGACCAGTACTTCGACACCTACCTGGATAACGTGAACGGCCTCGATCCGTCGGGAACGGATGTGACCAACGGGAGCTGGAGTGCGAGCGGCAGCGTGCC
>DATJRT010000292.1:0-3336 GCA_035504495.1 Occallatibacter sp. | reverse complement strand
GACTCAGGCGAGCCGCCGAACATCCGCTGGGATCTTCCCAACGGCGTGGCCGCAACCGCCCTTCAATTTCCCGCGCCCACGCGCCTGCCGCTCGGCCCGCTGATGGATTTCGGCTACGAGAACCAGGTAGTCTTTCCGTTTTCCTTCAACGTGGACCCCTCCGTGAAACCCGGCTCCGGCACGCTCGACGCCTACGTCTCCTGGCTGGTCTGCCGCGAGGTCTGCATCCCCGGCAAAGCCGAGCTCGAGGCGAAAGTTCAACTGGATGCGAAGGCGCCTGAGGCCTTGACTACCTCCTCCACGGATCAGACGCTCTGGAAGAGCGGCGTCGATTCGCTTCCCCGCCCCTTGCCATCCGCGGACAAAAGCATCTTTCAGCCCACGCCCACCGGCTTCCGCCTCGCCGTCTCCACCGGCCAGCGCGAGACCCAGGCCGTCTTCTTCCCCGAAGACCAGAACATCCTCGACAACCCCAGCCCGCAGCCGCTTACATCCACGCCAACCGGCTTGATTCTCGATCTCAAAAAAGACGCGAACCTCGCCGGCCCGCCGCCGGCGCTGAACGGTGTCCTCGAGCTCTCCGGCGGCCGCAACGACGAAATCCACGCACGGCCAGGAACGGTCGCTCTTCCTCCGGCAACGCCCACCTTCGCTGCTCTCGCCCGCGTCTCAGGCCTCGCCTTTCTCGGCGGCCTGCTGCTCAACCTCATGCCCTGCGTCTTTCCCGTGCTGTTTATCAAAGGGCTTTCCCTGGTGAGCTCCGGTGCAGAAGAGCGCCCTCGTTTGCGCGCCCACGGCTTCGTCTACGCCGCCGGCATCCTGGTTTCATTCTGGGCGCTTGTGGCCCTTCTGCTCGGCCTGCGCACGGCCGGCGCTTCGCTGGGCTGGGGATTCCAGTTTCAGTCGCCCGTCTTTCTTTCGCTCATGGCCGCGCTGCTCTTCTTCCTCGGCCTCTCGCTCGCCGGCCAGTTTGAAATCGGCCTCACGCTCACCGGCGCAGGCGGATCGCTCGCCGCGAAGCAGGGCTACGCGGGCAGCTTCTTCACCGGCGTTCTGGCAGTTATCGTGGCCACGCCCTGCACTGCGCCTTTCATGGGCACCGCCATTGGCTACGCACTCGCCAAGCCCGCCGCCGTCACCTTCGCCGTCTTCACCGCATTGGCCCTCGGCCTGGCCGCGCCTTACGTTGCGCTCACCCTCCAGCCCGCCTGGACGCGCCTCCTGCCCAAGCCCGGCGCGTGGATGGAAGTTTTCAAGCAGGCCATTTCCATCTTCATCTTCGGCACCGTCATCTGGCTCACGTGGGTGGTGGCGCAGGCTTACGGAGCCGGCCTGCTGCTTGCGCTGCTCTCCATCTTTCTCCTTCTCGCCGTCGCCGGATGGTTCCTGGGCCGCTGGCCGGCCAAGCTTTGGGCGTCAGTCGTGGCGGGGCTGATTCTGCTTGCAGTTGTGGCGGCCTGCGTGACCGCACCCAAGGAGCTGGCGGTCGCGCCGGCTGCTTTCGCAGTGCAACCCTCCGCCGGAAACCCCGCAGCCCGCGGGACCTGGCAGCCCTGGTCTCCCGACGCCGTCCAGCGCGCCCTCGCCGCCGGCCGGCCCGTCTTCGTCGACTTCACCGCAAGCTGGTGCTTGAGCTGCCAGGTCAATGAGCGCGTCGCCCTCGACCGGCCTGAAGTCCTTGACGCATTTACAAAAGCTAACGTCGTCCTGCTCCGCGCCGACTGGACCCGCGAAGACCCGGCCATCACCCAGGCGCTGGCGTCTCTTGGCCGTAGCGGCGTGCCCGTCTATGCGCTCTACGCACCGGGCGCCGGCACCCCGCAGCTCCTGCCCCAGGTGCTTACGCCCGCAATTGTTATTGACGCGCTGGCCCGGCTGCCGCGCAGTGAAACCGGCGCCGCCGCGCAACCGTCCAATTGAATAAGAGGCCCGGATCCCCGGCAGCCACGTCGGAAATTCCTCACCGGAGGCTCGCATCCATGCCGCTCACTTCCCGCTCTCTTCGCGCCGCATCGTTCCTTTCCTGCGCCACGCTTGTCTGGGCGCTGGCGCTTCCGGCCGCTGCGCAGGCTCCGCGCGTGGGCGCGCCCGCGCCCGAGTTCACCGCCACCGACTCGCACGGCCAGACGCACGCGCTCGCGCAGGATCGCGGTAAATACGTCGTGCTTGAGTGGCATAACCAGGGCTGCCCGTACACGCGCAAGCATTACCTCTCCGGCAACATGCAGGCCCTGCAAAAGGAGTGGACCGCCAAAGGCGTAGCCTGGTTCACAGTCATCTCTTCGGCGCCGGGCGAGCAGGGCTACGTGACCGATGCCGAGGAAAACGCGTATGTGGCCAGGATGCACGCCGATCCCACCGCCGTGCTCATGGATCCAGAAGGCAAGCTCGGCCGGCTCTATGACGCCAAGACCACCCCCGAGATGTACGTGATCGACCCTGAAGGCAAGCTCATCTACGAGGGCGCCATCGACAACCGGCCCACGCCCGACGTGGACGACATTCGCGGCGCGGACAACTACGTCACCGACGCGCTCATGGAATCCATGGCCGGCAAGCCCATCGCCACGGCCTACACCCGGCCTTATGGCTGCTCGGTGAAGTACGCGTACTGAAAAGCAGGGACCATGGGAGCAGAGAAGCCCGTTCGGGCGGGCTTCTCTGAACTGTGCTATCATGATAGCAGTGGAGGGAAACCGTGGCCCAGATCCTTATCCGCAATGTCGATGAACGGGTGAAGGCGCGTATTCAGCGCCGCGCCCGCCGCCACGGCCGCAGCATGGAGGCTGAGGTGCGCGAGATCTTGTCCGATGCGCTCAAGCAGGACGATAAGGCCCCGACGGTTGGGTTCGGAACGGTGTCCGTGGCGCTGTTTAGCGGTAGCGGCGTCTACCTCGATGAGCCGATTCAGGAGTGGCGCGGTTACCCTGTTGAGCCTATCAAGTTCGACGAATGATGATTCTGGATACCAACGTGGTCTCGGAGTTTATGCTTCCAAGGCCCGACACCCGGGTCACTCAGTGGCTCGACAAACAGCCCGGCCCGTCGCTTTGGACAACTTCGGTTACCATCTTCGAGGTTCGATTTGGCATTGAGACTGCGCCTGCCGGAAGACGCCGGACAGCGTTGGCGACCGCGTTTGAGAACTGGCTCAACCAGATTGTTCAGCAGAGGATTCTCCCCTACGAAGAGCAAGCAGCCCGCGCAGCGGCGGCGCTGGCCGCCGAGCGAAAGCGAACCGGCCGGACAACCGATCTCCGCGATACCATGATCGCCGGCATCGTCCTCGCTTCGCACGCTACCCTCGCCACGCGCAACGTGAAGCACTTCGACGAC
>DATJRT010000291.1:0-22101 GCA_035504495.1 Occallatibacter sp. | reverse complement strand
TTCAGGATTGCGGAAGTTGGGCGCGAATTCGACTGCGCCGGGCTTGACCACGCTGGCCGGCGGGCCGGCGAAGACATAAGGGAAGGGCGGCGAGCCGCCGGCGCAGAACTGGCAATCGTCGCTGGGACGGAGGAAGTAGCTGAGATCGCCTTTGGGTGAGCCGGTCTGGGTAAGCGCGGTTTCGAGGGTCGCGTTCTGGGCGCGGCCGTAGTACATGCCGTAGCCGAGGCGCAGCACGGGCCAGCGGCTCTCCGGGCTGCCGAGCGCGAGGCTGATGCGCGGACCCCAGTTGTTGCCGAGGCTGGGCAGATGGCCGGTGAGCGGAAGCTCGGGATTGGCGAGCGCGGCGAGCGGCGGCGGCAACTGCTCGCGATCCCAGCGCAGGCCGGCGGAAAAGACGGCGGCTTTGTTGGTCTGTCCCTGCGTGGTGACGAAGCCGGACCAGTCGCTGGTGCTCAACTGCCAGCGGGTGGGGCCCATGGTCTGCGAGTAGTAGGAGTAGCAGGGCATGGCGCCGAACGTGGCGTCGGTGGGGCCGCAGTTGTGGGGATTGGCGGGATCGAGCGGATCGGTGAGGCCGAATTTCTCGAAGACCAAAGCGTCGGAGATGAAGTCCTCCACCTTTGAGTAGTAATAGGTGCCGGTCTGGTTGCGGAGCAGGCTGGTTGCGTCAGAGTTGTGGTCGAGCTCAAACCCGGCTTTGACGAGCAGGCGATTGCGCACCCAGTCCAACATCTCCTGCGCGTGGTAGAGGCGCTCATCGGGATAGCTGCCCTGGCCGAAGCGCGAAGGGTTGCCGATGGTAAAGCCGTAGCGGGAGTCGACGACGATCTGCGGAAGCTGGCCCCAGGCGTTGCCGTTGAGAAACGTCTGCTCCAGGGGCGAAGGCGTATCCGGGTGCGCGGTGAGGATGTCGCGGCCGGCGGAGGCTTGCGTGGTCAGGAGCAGATTCGGCGTCAGGTAAGCTTCCCAGCGCGCCAGAAGCCATTGCTGGCTGGCGGCGCTGGAGCCGAAGCTGTGATTGCCGTAGGTCTCGGAGACGCGCGTCAGTCCGCCTCCGGGAGAGTTCCAGTCGGCGCCGACGCCTTCGAGCGTGACGCGATGGCGCTCGGCGGCCTGCCAGTCGATGCGCGCAAAGCCGACCCACTGCGCGGCGCTGCGCGGAGCGGGGCCGAGGAGGCTGGCGAGCGTTTCCAGCATCTGAGAGTAGGCCGTGAGCCCCTGAACCAAGCCCGAGACGCAATCGGATGGCGGTCCCGTGAACCCCAGCTGTGCGGCCAGCATTACGAGCTGGCAGTCGGTCGGCGTTTCAAAAAATCCGGTGGTTTCGGTACAAGGCCCGATCGTGCATCCGCTCACAGTCTCCAGGAGATAAGGATGTTTCACCATCGACAGCCCGGGATCGTTGCGGCGGTAGCTGTCGAGGGCGGCAAACCAGAAGACTTTGTCGCGGCGAATCTGGCTGCCCAGGCCGATGCCCCAGACGGTTTCATGGTCAGGGGGGGTGTACAGCTCCGGCGAGCCGTTCAGGCCGTTATCAAAGATGGGGACGGAGTATGAAGGAAAGGTAAGCGTGGCCGGCGCGGTCTCCGTGACCCATTGCGTGAAGGGATTGCGCGCGCCCCAAGTGTTCTGGCGGTCGAAGAGAAAGCCCTGGCCGTGGAGCTGATTGGAGCCGCGCGCGGTTTGGATGTTGATGCGGCCGCCAGGAGCGCTTGCGCCTTCGGCCTCCACGTTGCCGGCGATGGTTTCGACCTGGCGGATGGCGGCCTCGCTGATTGCAAACCCGCGGCCGCCGCTGACCAGGCCGCTCTGCGCGGGCCCGAGGCCGGTGGGCTGTGCGCCGTTTTGAGCGTTGGCGCCGGAGTCCTGGGTGCGCGGCTCGGCCAGCGCGCCGGTTCCAAAGGCGAGGCGGGTGCTGAGGCCGTCGACGGCGACGTCGGAGGCTTGCTGGCTTGCACCGCGCAACGAGGCTTGCGACGAGCCGGCGGCAGCCGAGGAGGCGGGCGTATCGAGGAGGAATTGCTGCCAGTTGCGGCCGCTCGCGGGAAGTGATTGAACTTCGCCCGCGGTGATGGTGGTGGAAACCGCAGGCGCGGCGGGGCCTGGCTTCTGCGCGGCAGCCAAGATCGGTGTAAGCAGTGGAGGACGGATGCGCAGGACTGCTTGCACGCCTTTGGCGGCGAGGTGGCTCACGGCGAGTGCGGGGGCAACGGGGGGAGCCGCTGTGCGAAGAGCCGGAGGCATGGTGGCTGCGACTGATGGTGGCGCAGGCGCGAGGGCGGCGAGCTGGGGCGCGGCGGCGGGATGCGGCGCCGGTGAGGGCGGTGGAGCTCCAGGTGCCGGAGCATGGGGCGCCCGAGCGAGTGCAATAGCTGCGGCAGGCTGCGCTGGAGGTTCCGGCGAAAGCACTGGCGGCTGAGAGGCGTGAGGTGGGGGCTCGGGCGAAACAGCGGGCTGAGAAGCTGCGGCCGCGGTCTCGGCCGCGGGAGTTGACGCCGGTGCGGCTCGAACGGGAGCGGGCGCAGGCGCCGTGGAAACTGAAGACGGACTGGCGGATGGTGGGGCGAGTGCGGCCGGAGCCGCAATCGGTGCTGCGACAAGCGCGGGTGCGGACGGTGGAGTCTCGAAATCGATGGCGGACTGCACGCGGGCTTCATGTCCCGGCGAGACCACGATGCCGTCGAGGGCGCCACGGCCGAGCTGCGGGCTGTCGGCTTCGAGCGAGTATTCGCCCGCGGCGAGCGAAGAGAACCGGTAGACGCCGTTCTTCCCCGTGGCAGTGCGCAACTCCGCGCCGGTGGCGCGATTGCGCAGAACCACGCGGACGCCGGCGAGGGGGGCGGAGTGTAGATCGGTTAAGCGGCCGACGAGCGAACCGGGCTGGGCCGGCAGGGACTGTGCCGGAGATTGGGCCCAAGATTGGTTTTGAAGCGGCGCAGCCGCTACGAGGCACAACACCGCTGAGGCGAGGATTCCAACCCGGCTCCGCCAAACAGAAACCATCAGTGACCCCCGGGCTCACGCGAACGGTGAGCGCGGAGGGGGAGAATGAGCGGCGAGGCGCGCCACGGGCGCGCCTGCGCCGCGGGATCGAGAGCTCACGCAGAAAGGCGAGAAGTACCGTTCGCTGTCCTGCGCCGATTCAGTGGGGAGTTGACAGCGATCATACGCCGCGTTTCAGCGCGCGCAAAGACGGTTGCGGGAAAATTTTTCCCTGGGCGACCGCGTGGCGAGGCGGAGGGCGGCGCGGACGGTGGTTCGGGAGGGCGGTTCGATAGACTGAGGAGACAGCGCAACCTCAGGCGAAATGGCCGGTTGGCGCGGGCGATCCGTAAACGATGTTCATCGACGAGGCAAAAATCAGGGTGAAGGCCGGCGACGGGGGCAACGGCTGCATGGCCTTCCGGCGGGAGAAGTTTGTGCCGCGAGGGGGACCTTCGGGCGGCGACGGCGGTCGCGGCGGCGACGTGGTGATGGAGTCGAGCCAGCGGCACAATACGCTGATTCACTTCCGCTACAACCCGGAGCACAAGGCGCAGCGCGGCGAGCACGGCATGGGCTCAAACTGCACCGGGCTGGATGGGCGCTCGATCACGCTGCAGGTTCCCGTGGGCACGGCGCTTTACGACGCGGAGAGCGGCGAGCTGGTGCACGACTTCCAGAATCCGGATGAGCATATCGTGATTGCCAAGGGCGGCCGCGGCGGGCGCGGCAACCAGCACTTTGCCACCAGCACGCACCAGGCGCCGCGCGAGCACGAGCTGGGCCGTCCGGGCGAGGAGCGCAGCTTCCGGCTGGAGCTGAAGCTGCTGGCTGATGTCGGTCTGGTGGGCTATCCCAATGCGGGCAAGTCGACGCTGATTGCGCGCATCTCCGCGGCGCGGCCGAAGATTGCGGATTACCCGTTTACGACGCTTGAGCCTAACCTGGGTGTGGTGACGGTGGGCGAGGAGCCGGAGCAGGAATCATTTGTGGTGGCGGATCTGCCGGGGTTGATCGAGGGCGCGCACCTGGGCCAGGGACTGGGAATGCAGTTTCTGCGCCACATCGAGCGGACGCGGCTGCTGCTGCACCTGGTGGATGTTTCGGACGCCTCGGGACGGGCCGACCCGGTGGAGGACTTCCGGGTGATCAACAACGAGCTGGCCAGTTTCAGCGATGGCGCGAGTGCGCATCCGCTCGCGGAGAAGCCGATGATCGTGGCGGCGACCAAGATCGATGCGGCCAATCCGGAGAAGCTGAAGAAGCTGGCGGCGCACGCCAAGCGGCGCAAGCTGGAATTTCACGCAATCTCCGCCGTGACCGGCGCGGGCATCGAAGAGCTGAAGTGGGCGCTGGCGGCCCGGCTCAGACCGGAAGGCGCAACGGCGGTTCGCTCCGCGCGCAAGGCGGCTCACTCCGCCCGCAGGGCTTCGACGGGATCGACGGCGGCGGCGCGGCGGGCGGGCAGGTAGCTGGCGAGCGCGGCGGCCGCGGCCAGAACCAGCGGAACAATGAGATAGGTGACGGGATCGAGGGGGCCGATGCCGAAGAGCAGCGCTTTCATCCATTGCGTAAGCGCGGCAGCCGCGCCCGCGCCGAAGAGAACGCCGGCCGCGGCGAGAATGAGCGCGGAGCGCACGAACATCCATTTCAATTCGGCCTTCTGCGCGCCCAGCGCGAGGCGGATGCCGATTTCGCGCGTGCGCTGCAAGACGGAGTAAGAGATGACGCCGTAGATGCCGATGACGCCGAGGGCGAGCGCCATGGCCCCGGCGATGGCCAGCATGACTAGCGTGAACGAGGTGCGCGCCATGGACTGGCTCAAGAGCTCCTGCATGGTGCGCACGGAGGCGAGCGGCAGGTTGGGGTCGACCGACCAGACGGCCTGCTGCATCTGGCTGAGGAATCCGTCGGCGCCGGCGCGATTGCTGTGGACGACAAACGTAGCTGTGCGCAGGCCGTCCATCCCCGGACTGGACCAGAAGCGGTCGTAGAACATGGCCGGCCAGTAGACGATGGGCGGGGCGGTTTCATCCACGCCGTGCACATGCACGTCTTCGACGACGCCGATGACTTCCTGCCAGGGAGAGCTTGAGTATTTCTTCACCCGCTTGCCGATGGCCGCCGAGGCCGAACCCCAGTTGTCGCGGGCGAAGTTGTCGGAGACGATGACCATGGGGCTGAGGTTGTTGAGGTCGTCCCAGGTGAAGTCGCGGCCGGCGACGATACGCGTGCCCATGGTGTGGAAATAGCCGGGCGAGACGTAATTGAAGAGGCGGAGCGGTTCAGCGCCCTCCTCATATTGTTTGCCTTCGACCATGATCGTGTCCCAATTGGGATCGTTGTTGTCCATGGGGACGGCGCCGGCGAAGGCGGCGGAGCTGACGCCGGGAATGGCCGCGAGATTGTTGGCGATCTGGCGCTGCATCTGCGCGACGGTGCGGACATCGGGAACCAGCAGGCTGGGGATGGAGATGCTTACGGTCTCCACGTGGGGCGCGTCGGCGAAGCCGGGCTCGACCTGGCGCAGCGCGGCAAAGGTGCGGATCATAAGCAGCGCGCTGACCATGAGCACCAGCGCCAGCGCGACCTGGGCGACGACGAGGATATTGCGCGAACGCTGGCGCGCGCGCCCGCTGCTGGCGGTGCGGGTAGAAGCGAGGTGCAGAGCCGAAGCCTGCGCCCGCGCGTATTTGAGGGCGGGGATGGCACCGAAGAACAGGCCGGAGAAGACGGCAAGCAGAAGCGTGAAGCCGAGCGCATAGGCGTTGAGAGAGACTTCGCTGAGGCGGGGCAGGTCCGCGGGACCGATGGCCACGAGCAGGCGCAGAGCGCCATAAGCTACGCCGATGGCAGCCGCGCCGCCGAGGAGGCCGAGCAGAAGGCTCTCAACGAGGAGCTCGCGCGCGATGCGGGCGCGGCCGGCGCCGAGCGCGGAGCGGATGGCGAGCTCCTGCTGGCGCGAATCCGCGCGGACCAGCAGAAGATTGGCAACGTTGATGCAGGCGATGAGCATCACCAGGCCGACGGTGGCCATGACCACCCAGAGCACGCTGCCGATGTTGCCGATGACCTGTTGTTTCAACGCGTGGAAGTTGGGCGCGATCCTCCAGACTTGGTAATAGTGGGGGTTGGTTCCGGGGCCGTTCGTCCAGGAATCCATCCACACGGGAATGAGGCGCGCGATGTCGGCGTCGGCCTGGGTGAGCGTGACGCCGGGCTTGAGGCGGCCGATGCCGTTGTAGCCGAAGCCGGCCAGAATCTGGTGGGAGCGGTCGAGAGCGAGGGGAACGAGGAGATCGAAATCGCGATCGACGAGGCGGAAGCCGCGCGGCATGACGCCGACAATGGTGCGGGTCTGCGCGTCCACTTGGATGGCGCGGCCGATGACGGCGGGGTTCCCGCCGAAGCGGCGCTGCCAGTAGCCGTAGCTGAGGATGACGGATTTCTGGCCGCGCGGGTCCTGGTCGGCGGAGGAGAACCAGCGGCCGAGCGTGGGCGGAACCGCGAGTGTTTCCAGAACGCCGCTGCTGACGCCGATGGCCTGCACCTGCTCGGGCTCGGCCACGCCGGTGATATTTGCCGTGCCTGGCGACCAGATGCCGATCGATTGAAGAGTGTGGTTATGGTCAGCGAAGGTGAGGTACATCGAAGTGGAAAGTTGCAGGCCGCTGGAAAAGTTGGCTAGGCCGCCGGCGCCGGGTGCGTTGAGCCAGAGCGCGGCCAGGCGGCCGGAATCGGGATAAGGGAGCGGCTTGAGGAGGATATTCTCGATGACGCTGAAGACGGCGGTGTTGGCGCCGATGCCGATGGCCAGCGTGAGCAGCACGGTGAAGGCGAAGCCGGGCGACCGGCGCAGGCGGCGAAAGGCGAGCCTGGCGTCGGCCAGGATGGATTCGAGTGCGCTCCACTGCCAGACTTCGCGGCTGCGCTGCTCAATGAGGGCCACGTTGCCGAACTCGCGGCGGGCGCGCTGCTCGGCCTCGAGGCGCGGCAGGCCTTCCGCTTCGAGCTCGTCGGCACGCTCCTCAATGTGCTCGCGGATGGAGACGTCGATGTCGTCGTAGCGGCGGCGGCGGGCGAGAAGCCGGTCGAGAGTGGGCATGATCGGTCTCCTTACGCCTTAGCCCCGGCGAGCACGCGGGTGATGCCGGCAAACATCTTTTCGAAGCTGAGGACTTCGCTTTCGAGGTGACGCAGGCCCGCGTCGGTCAGGCTGTAGATCCGGGTGGGACGCCCCTTGGCCGACGTGCCGGCTTCGGATTCAAGCAGCCCCTCGCGCAGCATGCGCTGAAGGGCGGGGTAAAGCGAGCCCTCCTCGACCTCGAGCAGATTGCCGGAAACCTGCCGGATGTGCTTCACGAGGGCATAGCCGTGCATCGGCTTCAGGCGAAGTGATTGAAGAATCATGATTTCGAGTGCGCCGGGAAAGAGGTCGCGGCGTTCGGGGTTCCGGTTCATGTTTGAGAGGTTAAACCAAAATACCTATTTTGTAAATAGGTATTTTACATTTGAAGAGGCGGCAGCCATGGGTCCCTTTTGACAGGGCTCTCCAGAGAAGGCGCTCAGCATTCTCCCTTTGGGAATTCCTCACTCTTTCGCGGGGAGAAAGCGGCAACCCGGTTGCGCGATCGCTCATCGGAATAAGTACGTCGAGGAGCACACTACCCATGCGTACCGTATCTTCCCTCAAGCGCGAATTGTTCTTAGGCGTGGCTCTGACGGCATTTGTGTTTGTGTGCGCGTGGGCCTGGGGCACTCCTTTTATCGCCCCTTCCGCCGGTGCGACGCTGGTGCAGGCGCAGGCTCAGGGCTCGGCACAAGCCGCAACCTTTCGCGGAACCATCGAGCGCGACGGGGAGCAGTTCGTGCTCCGGGAAACGTCGGGACAGATCTACCGGCTCGACGATCCGAAGGATGCGCAGCCCTTCGAGGGCAAGCCGGTTACGGTCACCGGGAAGCTCGACGCCGGCGCCAGAATGATCCACGTGGAGCGGATCGCGCCGGCGGCGGCGTAGGAGCCTTTACCAGCCGGCCCGAACCAAACGAGCCAATCATCTTTTTCGTTGCCGCAGCAGACGTGCGCAGCGTAATAGTTGAGGACAACCCAGGGATTTTTGCTCCGGCCTTGTTCAGGCTCCGCTGGGCCCAAGGTGTGCCCTGCTCATGGCTCTCTCCGCACGATATTTGTCAAAACAAGGCCGGAATCAGCGCCTGCCACTCCTGGCGCCTTGGAGCGCAAAAATTCCTTGCGGGCGGGCGGTGCTGCGGCTGCTGCTGGCGATGTTGCCCCTCGTGGCGACCGCGCGGGCAGCGGCGCAGGTGCACGGCGTGTGGGTATGGAAGGGGCCGGAGATCGCGCAGGATGCGCGCGGGCCGGAGGCGCTTCGCGATTTCTGCGTGGCGCAGGGCGTGAATGAGACGTATATCGCCGTCTCCGCCCACGGGGAGATGATGCCCGCGGACTCGCTCACGCAACTGATCGCTCTGCTGCATGGGTCGGGCATTCGCGTGGAGGCGCTGCTCTCGAGCGAGGACGCCGATGAAGCCGGGCCGCACCGCGAAAAACTGCTCGGCCATGTGCGCGAGGTGATCGCGTTCAACCGGGATCACCGCAACGCGCGCTTCGACGGGATTCATCTCGATATCGAGCCGCAGCAGCGGCCGGAGAACAAGGGCGCGGGGAATCTGCGGTTCTTGCCCGGGCTGGTGGATGCGTACAAAGACGTGCGCGTGCTCGCCGAGCCGGCGCACCTGACGGTGAATGCCGACATCCAGAACAAGCTGCTCAAAGGGAGCCTGGAGGAGCGCAGAAGCCTGCTCATGGCGCTGCCGCAGCTGACGCTGATGCTTTACGAGCTGAGCAGTCCCGGAGACGGGCAATTGACCGGACAGAAGATGGACAAACTGCGCGTGGAAAGCGGGAAGTACCTGGCGATGGCCTACGACGGCCTGGGCGACACGGGTTTGGCGGGGATGGTCATCGGACTGCGCACGCCGGACTACGGCGATCAGCTTCCGGCGATGCTCAAGGCGCTGGACGAGGCCAATGCCGGGAACCCGCATTATCTCGGGTCGGCGCGGCACTCCTACAACGACATGCTGGATGCCCGCTAGGGGCGGGCCGGGGATTGCGCGATGGTGCGAATCTCGTTGGCAACCGTGCCGTGGATGAACAGCAGAGGCGTGGGCGCGCCGACGGTCTGCGGTGTCTGCTCGCCGGCGGAGTGAATCATCACCAGCGGGCGGGGATCCCACTCGCCTCCATGCGAGACGCGCTCGTCTTCGGCGCTCCATCCGGGCAATGGACGCCACATCTTCGTGCGCCAGGAGTGGTCGCCCTGCACGATGAGCGTGGTCGCGCCCCAGCGCGGCTGTTTCTCGAGGATATCGAGCATCCGGCCGAGCAGGCGATCGGTGTAATCGAGCGAATCGATATAGGAGCCTCCGGTAGCGAACTGCGCCGTGCGGCGATTCCAGAAAGCGACCGGGTGCGGCGAGGGAATGTGGAGATAAATCACGTCCGCCCGGGAGGCGGAAAGGGTGTCGAGGGCATGCTGGCTGATGTCTTGAACGGAAGCGATGTGGCCTTCAGAAGCCCAGCGGGATTCGTCCGCCCAGGCGCGGCTCGGCCATAAGTAGGTCTCGACCAGGATGCGCAGAGGGAACCAGACGTTTTCAGCATAGCTGGCCTGGAGCATGGTGGGACCGCGATCCTGGTCATCGTCATTGCTCCAATAGCATTGGGTGGCGACTTTCGCGAAGATTGGGCAGTAAGGCAGGTACCAGCCGACGATCGAGGTGGTGACACCGGATTGCTGGGCGAGCCCGAAGAGCGAAGCATCGGCATCGAAGGTCTGCCATCCGGGTGAATCGGCGGTGCGGATCAGGAAGCGGTTTTCGGCCGTGAACTCGACGTCGGTGACGGTGCGGCCGAGCATGAGGCTGGGAACCGCGCGCGTGGTTTTATAGGCGACGGGCGTCACGTCGGTATAAAGCGCGCTTTCGCTGCGCAGGCGGTCGAAGTTCGGCATGTGCAGCGAAGGGTCCCGGGTTTCGAAGACGTACTTGTACGAAAGCTCGTCGAAGAGAATCCAGACCAGCCGCGGGCGATTTGCCGGTGCGGCGGGGATGGGATGGGAAAAAGCCTGCGGGCCGGGCCGCCAGGTAGCTGCGCGCACCAGCTGGAAGGTCATCACCAAGGCGAAGACGACGAAGCCGGCCAGCACATTGCCGCCGAACTGTCCCAGCTTCCACGCGATCTTTCGATGCCTAAGGATGAGATAGAGGAGCAAGGCGAACCAGAGCAGCGCGGCGCCGGCGATGGCCAGGGGTGGGATGCCGAAGGGAATGACGTTGAGATTGCGGATAAACAAGAAGACCGGCAGGATGCCCATCAGCGACCAGCGAACGCGCGGCCAGCCGTTCAGCTTGCGCAGCGCGGCCATGACGAGGGCGAAGAGCACCCCGACGATGAGCATGTCCGTGAGGTGAGCCAGGGCGATGCGGGTGAGCGGAACTGCGACGCGCATGCGCGCATCGCCGGCTGCCGAGGTCATGTCGACATAGTCAGGCAGAAGTATGATGGAGGCAAAGCCCCATGCCTGGGCAATCCGCCGCATCATGCTGGGTCATCCCCCGGAGCGCTGTGAACCGCGGCTTCGCGGCCGTGGCGCTCAAAGAGCAGGAGAATCCGGCCGTTCTCGAGCGCGCAGCGGTCAACCCCCGCAAAGAACGGCGCGAAAGCCTGATTGAGGTGGTGTTCTGTGAGATGGCCGTAGAGATGGTCGCGGCCGCGCAACCACTCCTGAAACATGGGGTCGGAGGGCGGCACCCACTCCACCACCAGCCAGCGGCGCGTGAGCGCGGCGCAGAGCTCGCCGATGTGAGCGAGCGGCACCTGCTCGCGCAGCAGGAGGTGGTGAACCACGGCAAGCATGAGCACGAGATCGAATTTGCCTGCAAGGCGATCCAGCAGCGAGAGCTGTTCCCGGTTTTTCCATCCCGCGGCAGGGGTGGGACGGGCGATGTTGGCAACCAGCGTGGTGACGGGCTTGCGCCGCTTTAAGGCCGCGCGCCAGAGAGTCTCAAGGGCAGCAGAATCGCTGTCGAGCGAAACCACCTCGGCGCCGGCGTCGGCTGCCAGCAGCGAGTAGGTTCCGGTGTTGGCGCCGATGTCGAGAACGCGCGCGGGCCGGGGGCTGGCGGAATGGGCGCGCTCAAGTACGCCGGAGACGAACTGCTTCTTCTGCTCGATGTCCGCCGGCCGGTAATGGCTGGCCGACTGCTCGTACCGGCTCCACTGGCTTTTGGCCGAGTCGCCGGCCACGGCGCGAATCTGGCGGCCCAGGCGCGCGAGGCGCTTGTGCAGGATGTGCGCGGCCAGCTCGGGATCGGCGGCGGAAGGCCGGGGCTGCGCTTTACCCGTTTTTCCGCTCTTGCCCTCGAAAAGCGTGGCCATGGTGACGACATCGAGAAGCGCGGGATGGAGCCTGCGCCACGCGGGCAGGGCGCGGTAGAGCGTTGCCGGCTCGTAGCCGTCGCGCCAGAACAAGGTGGTTTCAAGAGGCCAGCCTAGATATCTTGCCGCGGCCAGAGGCAGCAAGAAGGTGCGCACGAACTGGCCGTAGGCCAGCCAGACGGTGGAGTGGGGATCGCGCTTCTCGAATGAGAGAACGTCGACGAAGACGGGCCGGGGTCCGGAGAAGAGCACGTTCAGAGGGGTGGAGTCCTTGAGCATCCAGCCGGCGGAAATAGCTTTGCCGGCGATGCGCAGAGTGAGTTCGGCGGCGGCGCGCCACTGCGCCCGCGTCCACTCCCAGGGGTAGGAGATGGGATCGATGCGCGGATGGCGCAGCCAGAGCCCGCCCTCGGCTGCCTGAGGAATCGAGCCTGCCCCGGCGAGGGAATCTGTTTCGAGGATTTCGCTCGGGATCAGGTTGCCGTCGCGCTCGAGCTCAAGACGGAGCGGGGAATTGAGGAACCGGAGTGCTTCTTCTATGGCCGCCGGGCGAACCCGGCGCAGAGCACAATCCTCCTCAAGCAGAAGCTGCCCGGCGGGATCGCGGAAGGTGGGTTCGAAGTTCGAGGATGCCGTGGCGCGGTGGGGATTGGGTCGCGAGGATTCAAGCGGACGGCATTCGAGATCGGTCACTGGAGCGGTGAACCCTCACCGTCCTTGGGAACGGAAAGCTCCGGGACGGAAAGTTCCTGGGATTCCGGCTTGGCCGCCGCAGTGCGATGGAAGAGGGAGTAGAGCTTCTTGCGCAGGTACCATCCCGCGGCCACGAGCGCGGAGCCGACAGCCTGGATGGCCAGCAATCCGGTGCCGGGATCGGCGTATGCGTAGGCCCGCTGCTCGAAGAGCAGCGAAGCGCCGAGCAGGATGAGCGCAAGGGGTAAGATTCGCAGAAGAAGTCTCATGATTGCAGATCCACAACTCCATCGATCTAAAGTTTTTCCGGTCAGGCGCAGGTTCCGCTCTACCAGCCTTGGTCTGATCTATTGTAGACGCTCTTCGGGCTCCGGGGGTTTACGTTGCCTTCTTGCCGCATCCTGCGGGGCCTCAGGCACAATCCTGCCTGGGGGAAAGAACAACCGTATTGCCATCATGCACAAAAGCGCAGTTCGGGATCGCCCGGGCGAGAGCTTTTTACGTCAGATCATACAGAGGAACAGTCAGAGGAACAGTTTGGAGAAATGGAAGCCCGGACCGCTGGAGCAGCCCGCAGGGCGGGTGCGTGTGCGAGCGCCGTTTATAATCAGTTCCCTGAGCTGCGGCGCGCAACCGGTGCAATCTATTTTGAACGGATCAATTTTGAGCGGCCGGCTTGGAATCGATCAGGCAGCTGAATCTGAACCGCTGAGAGCATGGCATGAGCCTGACCACGATTTCCCCACAGGCTGAAAAGTCGAGGAAGCGCTTTGCGGCGCAGGCGAGTCTTCTTCGACTGGGTCATTCAGTAAAGCAAATCTTCGTCTTGCCGGCGTCGTCCCCGCCATGGATCCGGATTTTTCTTCTTACGCTGGCGGCCCTGGCCATTCACGGGTACCACCTGGGCGTGGAAGACGGGGAGATTTACATCCCCGCGGCGCGCAAGCTGCTTCATCCCGGCCTCTATCCCTATGCCACGGAGTTTTTTGAGTCGAACGAGCGGCTCTCGCTGTTTGCGCCCGTGCTGGCCTGGACGGCGCGGCTGACGCACCTTTCCATGGACTGGGCCGTATTTCTCTGGTACATGGCCACGCTGTTTCTGACGCTCACCGCCTGCTGGATGCTGGCGGCGATCAGTTTCCGGCGCATGCGGGCGCGCTGGTGCGCGGTGCTCGTGATCACCGCAGTTCTTGCCATGCCCGCCACCAATACCGGGCTGCTGCTGATGGACCCGTACCTGACGGCACGCTCCTTTTCAACGCCGCTCACGCTTTTTGCTCTGGTTGCGCTGGCGCGACGGCGCTACTTTGCCGGGTTGCTGATTACGGTTGCGACGGCGGCCATTCATCCGCTGATGGCGGCGTACCTGGTGTTTCTGGGTGTGGTGCTCTGGTGCCTGGACCGGTTTGGACCGGACCGTCCGGGAAGCGAACGACTGCGATGGACTGCGCCGGAGGCGCCGGTCACGGGCATCGCTCTCATCGCCATGCCCGTGGGATTCAAGTTTGCGGCGGCACAGGGCGCGTATCGAGAGGCGCTTTATTCGCGCGGTTTCTGCTTTCTTTCGACGTGGACCTGGTACGACTGGCTGGGGCTGCTGGCGCCGCTGGGATTTCTTGTCTGGTTTGCCAGGGGCCGAGTGCGCGGAACCACGCCGGAGTTTGCGAGGCTGAGCCTGGCGCTGATTCCCTTCGGCGCGGTTTCAATTCTCGCCGGAGCGGCCATTGCCGGCACCCACCGTCTGGATATGTTTGCGCGGCTGCAGCCGCTGCGCTGCTTTCATCTGATCACGTTCGTCTTCATGCTTTTCTTTGCCGGCATGCTGGGCGAGTATCTGGCGAAGAAGCGCGCCTGGGTGATTCCTGCGCTGTGCCTGCCGCTGGCCGCGGGGATGTTCCTGGTGGCGCGCGCGACCTATCCCATGAGCCCGCAGATCGAGTGGCCGGGACGGGCAACGAGCTCCAATGCGTGGGTGAGCACGCTGCTTTGGATTCGGCGGAATACCCCACGCGATGCCGTCTTTGCCGTCGATTCCGGCTATATCCTGGACCCTGACGTGGATGTGCACGGATTTCGCGCGCTGAGCGAGCGCTCCTCTCTCGCCGATTACTACAAGGACGGCGGGGTGGTGGTTATTTTTCCCAAGCTGGCGGACGAGTGGAAGCAGATGAGCAGCGCCACGGCGGGGCTGAATCATTTCAGCGTGCAGGATTTTACGCGCCTGGCGCACGAGTACCCGGTGACCTGGACGGTGATTCACGGGCCGGAGCCAGCAGGGATGGATTGCCCCTATCAGCAGAATGGCTACGCAGTGTGCAGCATTCCGGATGCGCCGGGACTGGCGGGGGCGCGCGCGGGAGACGTGACCCAATGAAGCGCTACGGCATGGTGATCGGTCTCAAGCCGGAGGCCGAAGAAGAATATAAGCGGTACCACGCAGCGGTGTGGCCGGGCGTGCTGGCGACCATCCAAGCGTGCAACATTCGCAACTATTCAATTTTTCTGCACAACCACATGCTCTTCGCCTGTTTCGAATACCACGGGAAAGATTACGCGGCGGATATGGCGAAGATGGCCGCGGACAAGACCACGCAGGAGTGGTGGGCGATTATGAACCCGATGCAGAGTCCGCTCGCCGATCGCAAACCGGGGGCATGGTGGACGGAGATCGAAGAAGTGTTTCACGTGGATTGACGGGCCGCCCCGAGACTGAAGACCAACCCATGAGGACGACGCAGCGATTTGCATTTTGGGTAGTGCTGTTCGCGATCATTGCGTTTTTAATTTATCGGTTAGCGTGGGCACCTTCTGCGCCCCCGCTGGCCGCGAATCAGAAGGTCGATTCGATTCTGGTCCTGAAGAGAGACCACGTTCTTGAGTTGATATCGAGTGGGCGGGTGATTCGAAGTTACCGGGTCTCGCTGGGCCGCGGGGGGTTGGCTCCGAAGGAGCGGGAGGGCGATGAGCGAACGCCCGAAGGACACTATGTGATCGACGCACGAAATTCCGCTAGTCGCTTCTACAAGGCCCTGCACATCTCCTATCCCGACGCCAATGATCGTGAACGAGCGACGAAGCTCGGCGTTTCTCCGGGTGGGGCGATCATGATTCATGGCTTGCCCGACGGGCTTGGCTGGCTAGGAGCGGCTCACCGGCTCTACGACTGGACTTCCGGCTGCGTTGCGGTGACAGATGCGCAGATGGATGAGATTTGGAAGGTCGTTCCGGTGGGCACGCCGATTGAGATACGGCCGTGACCGAAGCGAACTCACTCTCAGAGGCGCTCTGCGAAAATAGAACGCATGCTTTCGCTGCAAAATGCCGGTAAACGCTTTGGGCCGCGGGTGCTTTTTCTTGAGGCGAACTGGCTTATCCGCAACAAGGAAAAAACCGCGCTGGTGGGCGCCAACGGGGCGGGCAAATCGACGCTGATGAAGGTGCTGGCCGACCTCGAGACGCTCGATTACGGCGCGCTCGAACGCACCCGCGGGATGAGCATCGGCTACCTGCCGCAGGAGGGGTTGCGGCTCACCGGGCGCACGGTTTTCGAAGAGTGCCTGACGGTCTTTGACGATCTGCGCGCAATGGAGCGCGAGTGCGAGCAACTGGCCGGGCAACTGGCAGAGCTCGATCACGGCGGCGCGGGGTACGAGGCGGCGGCGGAGCGCTATTCCATGCTGCACGAGCGGCTGCTGGCGCTCGACGGCTACGCGCTCGACGCGCAGGTGGGCAGCGTGCTCACGGGGCTGGGATTCGGCAAAGAGGACTGGCCGCGGCTTACGGACGAATTCTCCGGCGGATGGCAGATGCGCATTGCGCTGGCCAAATTGCTGCTCTCCAAACCGTTTCTCCTGCTTTTGGACGAGCCCACAAACCACCTGGACATCGAGACGCGCAACTGGCTCGAGGATTACCTCAAGAATTATCCCTTCGGCTACGTGCTCATCTCGCACGACCGCTATTTTCTTGACGTGACCATCGACCGCACGGTGGAGATCTGGAACAAGCGGCTGACAATTTATCAAGGCAACTACACGAAATATCTCGGGCAGAAGGAAGAGCGGCGCGCGCAGCTTGTCGCGGCGTTCCGCAACCAGCGCGAGCAGATCGAGCACCTGGAAGCGTTCATCAACCGCTTCCGCTATCAGGCGACCAAGGCCAAGCAGGTGCAGAGCCGCATCAAGGAGCTTGAAAAGATCGAGCGCATCGAGATTCCGGAAGAGGAGCCGGTGATTCACTTCAAGCTTCCGCAGCCGCCGCCTTCGGGGCGCATGGTGGCGGAAGCGGAGGGATTGGGTAAGAGCTACGGAGAGAAGCGGGTGCTTGAGAACGTGCGCTTCACCATTGAGCGCGGCGACCGCGTGGCCCTGGTGGGCGTGAACGGCGCGGGGAAATCGACGCTGATCAGGCTGCTGACCGGCGTGGAGACGCCGACTGCGGGCACGGTGCGGCTGGGGCACAACGTGGCGGCGGAATATTTTGCGCAGGACCAGTACAAGGTTCTGGATGGCGAGGCGCGCATGCTGGACTCGATCAGCCGCGCGGCGGTGAAGGTGCCGGAGAGCGAACTGCGCACGCTGCTGGGCTGCTTTCTTTTCAGCGGCGAAGATGTGTTCAAGCCCCTGGGCGTGCTCTCCGGAGGCGAGCGCAACCGCTTTGCGCTGGCGCGCATCCTGGTGTCGCCGTCGAATTTTCTTCTGCTCGACGAGCCTACGAACCACCTGGACATGCGCGCCAAGGACGTGCTGCTGGAGGCGCTGGCTGCATTCAGCGGCACGGTGATCTTTGTTTCGCACGACAGATATTTCATCGACCGGCTAGCCACGCGCGTGCTCGAAGTGGAGAACGGCCAGGTGAATGCGTATGCCGGCAACTACGAGGATTATCTGCGGCGCAAGGGCATTGCAGGCAGCGGCGTTCTGGATGAGAGGTTGGGTGGGGGCAGGGTTGCGGCGCCTGCCGCGCAGGAAAGGCCTGGAGCCGCCGAAGCGACCCTTGTGATTGACGGAGGGCCGGAAGCAGGCAACGGCACGCGAACACGGCCGCGCCGCTTGAATCCGATCAGGCATAAGCAGATGGAGGAGCGGTGTGCGTTTCTGGAGGAAGAGATTCCGCGCGTGGAGTCGGCGATTGCGCACACCGAGAGGCAGCTTGCAGTGTACGTTTCTGCCGCGGAGACCGAGCGCCTGACGCGGCTTGCCAGAGAGCTGCGCGCGCAACTCGACGCTCTTACCGAAGAGTGGGAAGAGCTGATGGCGCAACTGGAGGGCCAGGCCGCGGCGGAATAGCGAACGTAGCGGAATGAATGACCTCTCGGCCAAGAAAGCAACCGCAGATCTGCGCCATGGCGGATTTTCAACTTCGGCTTCGGTTGCCGCGGCGACCTTCGCTCAGGATGACAACGCCACATTCTTCCTGCCGCGAGCATCATTGCGGGTGGATTAATCGGTTCGGGGCACGGACTGGACGCGATCGAAGAAATCGGCGTTCATGGCCTGGTTCATTTTCCTCTTCAATCGGCGGATGGACTTGATGAGCACGAGCACCATGAGCAGATTCACGGCGACGCCGATGAGGAGCGCCAGTTTCGGGCCCTGGCGGGAATGCCAGAGGCCGGCCAGGAGCCCCGTCCCGTAAAAGACCACAAAGGTCTGGAGCAGGAGGATGCGCCGCCGGAGTTTTCTACGGGTCGCCTTGTCGAGGACGAGATCGTCGGGGCCGGAGGAGATGGGGAATCTTTCTTTTGCGCTCTTCAGGATGAATACCACCGCGACGGCCACGGCGAGGGCGACAGCCACGACGGCCCAGATCAGCGACGACGGCGGTATGTACCCGTGCATGCTGCCCAGCATGACGCAGAGAAAAACGGCCATGCCCGCGAGGACGAGCAAGGAGAAACGGCGAGTGATGTATCGCTCTCTCCGGAAATAGTCGGCAATCTCGCCCATGGGTTCCCGCGGCTTTCTCGCGAACAATTGCAAACATGCTACACCGAGCGGGCCTCGCGCAGGCAGGGTACGAATGGGTGAGGCGCGTTGGACCTCCAGAGGGGCCGCGGCGCTCGTGCATAATCAAATCACGATGGCCCTTTTGTGGAATCCTGAGAGCTGGTCGCAACGGCTGGCCGAACTGGAAGCGCGATCCGGCGAGCTGAAGGAGGCGCCGCTCAGGCGCGATGTGCGCTCGCTGGGAACGCTGCTGGGCGTGGTGCTGCGCGAGCAGGCCGGCGACGAACTGTTTGCCCAGGTGGAGGCGCTGCGGCAGGGGACCATCCGCCGGCGCGATGCGGAGGCGCGGGGCCAGGCGGAAGAAGCAGCGCGGCACGCCGCGGCGGCGCTGGAGCTGGTGCACGCGCTGCCGGTGGAGCGGGCCACGCTGCTCACGCGCGCGTTCGCCTTTTATTTCGAGCTCATCAACCTGGCCGAGACCAACCACCGCAAGCGCCGGCGCGTGGCGCTGCAGTTGAGCGGCCAGGCGGGAAGGCAGCGCGGATCGCTCGAAGGCACGCTCTCCGAGATGCGCCGCATGGGCATCAGCGCGGAAGAGGCTCTGGAGTGGCTGCGGCGCGTGCTGGTGATTCCGGTTTTCACCGCGCATCCTACGGAGGCGGCGCGGCGCACGGTAATGTTCAAGCGCCGCCGCATCGGCGACTTCCTGGAGAAGCTCGGCCGCATTCCCATTCCCGGACAGGAGATGGCACGGCTTGAAGATCTCATGCTGGCCGAAATCACAAGCCTGTGGCAGACGGACGAAGTGCGCTCGCAGCGGCCGACGGTTTTTGACGAGATCAAGATGGGTCTCGACTACTATGAGGTCTCTATCTTTGAGACCCTCCCCGGCCTCTACCGCGAGATTGCCGAGGCGCTGAAGGCCGCGTACGGGCTGGAGATCGAAGTGCACGAGCTGCCGGTGGTGCTGCGCTTCGGCTCCTGGATCGGCGGCGACCGGGACGGCAATCCCTTTGTTACGCCCGAGGTGACGCGGGCGGCCGTTCAGCTTGCGCGCGCGCACTTGCTGCGCTACTACCGGCGGCAGCTCGACAGGATCATCGATCTGCTGACCACGAGCGCGCAGCAGCGGCCGGTGAGCGAGGCGCTGCTTGAGCGGCTGCAGGCTTACGTGGCGCGGGTGCACTCGCCGGAGGGGCAGGTGTTCGGCGCGCAGTTCGAATTCGAATACTATCGCCGTTTTGTGCTCTGCCTGAAGGCGCGCATCGAGCGCACGCTGGAGCAGCCCGGGCTGCGCGCAGGCAATGCTGCGCTTCCGGCCAGGGCGCATGGCCAGGCGGAGTTGCCGGACAAGCTGGCGCAGGCGCTGCCGGCCTATGCGTCGGTGGCGGAGTTCCTCAGCGACCTGGAGACCCTGCGCGCCTCGCTGGCCGCCAACCAGGGCCTGCGCATCGCGCGCACGCTGATCGACCCGCTCATTCTCCAGGTGCGCACCTTCGGGCTGCATCTGCACACGCTCGACATTCGCCAGCATGCGCGCGTGCACGAGGCTGCGCTCAAGGAGGCGATTTCGGATACGGTTGCCGCCTCGCTGCCCGCGGGTCTCTCCGGCCAGACTTCGAGCGCGCTGGAAACGTTCCGGGTGGTTGCGGAGATTAAAGAAGGCTGCGCGCCCGAGGCGGTCCGGCAATACGTGATCAGCGGCGCAACCAGCATGGAGGACATTCTGGCCGTGGTGCGGCTGGCGCGGCTGAGCGGGGTGAAGGTGGAGGGGGCGGGATGCGGTTCCGATGTGCGCGAAGACGACCGCTGCGACCCAGGCTTGATGCCGGTTCCGCTTTTCGAGTCGATCGAGGACCTGCGCAACGCGCCCACGGTATGCCGCGAGCTGTGGGCGCGCCCCGATTATCGAAGACTGCTGGCCTCGTGGAACAACTGGCAGGAGGTAATGCTGGGCTACTCCGACTCAAACAAGGACGGCGGCATGCTGACTTCGACCTGGGAGATCTTCCGTGCGCATCGCGATCTGCACGTGGCCGCGCGCGAGGCGGGGATCAAGCTGCGGCTGTTTCACGGCCGCGGGGGCACGGTGGGCCGCGGCGGAGGTCCGACGCATCGCGCCATCTTCGCGCAGCCGATCGATTCCTTCGATGGCCAGCTGCGCATCACCGAGCAGGGCGAGGTGCTGAACTTCAAGTACGCCGACGAGGTGCTGGCCGAGCGCAACCTGGAATTGATGATCGCAGCCTCGCTCGACGCGCTGGCGCGGCCCAATGCGCGCGATCCGGAGGGCCATTTCACCGGCGTGCTGAAGCGCGAGTGGGAGGCCGCGCTCGACGAGCTGTCAAATCTCTCCTACGGTTTCTATCGCAAGCACATTCTCGACGATCCCGGGGTGGTGACGTATTTCGAACAGTCCACGCCGGTGGGCGAACTTGAAAACGCGAAGATCGGCTCGCGGCCGGCGCGGCGCAACGCTTCCACCCGGCTGGCTGACCTGCGCGCGATTCCCTGGGTCTTCGGGTGGACGCAGTCGCGGCTGCTGGTGCCGGCGTGGTTTGGCGTGGGCTACGCGATCGATCGCTTTCTGGGCGAATCGGGCGCGCACTCCGGGGCCGGCGTCGAGCTGTTGCAGACCATGGCGCGCGAGTTTCCCCTGTTCATCGACCTGCTGCGCAACGTGGAGATGGCGCTGGGCAAGGCCGATCTGGCGACGGCGCGGCTCTATTCCACGCTGGTAAGCGACTCAGCGCTGCGCGAACGGATTTACGACCTGTTCGAAGCCGAGTTTCATCGCACGGTGCGCGCCGTTCTCGCCATCACCCGGCAGAAGGAGCTGCTCGAGAGCAACCGGATGCTGGCGCAATCGATCAAGCTGCGCAATCCCTACGTCGATCCCATGCACCTGATCCAGGTGGACATGCTGCGCCGCAAGCGCGCGGGCGAGGACACGCCGGAGGTGAACCGCGCCATCGCGGCGACGATCAGCGGCATCTCGGCGGGACTGAGAAATACGGGGTGACGTTGCGCGGGCCGGGCAAAGAGGACGTACCGCGCCGTTTCTAAGGGTTCCGCTCGTCGGCGGTCACGGAGGCTCCTCCGGGACGAAAGACGAAGTGCAATTCCCAAATGCTGGACGCGGCGGGCGCAAACTGCCATGCCTGGGCGGCCTCGACCGCGACCCGGTTGAAATACCGGCTGGCACGAGGGGAATCGGAGACCGCGCCGGAGACGGCGCCGCTGGCATCCACCTGCACGCGCACGTTGATGAGCACTTTGCCGCGAATGGTGGCCAGAGCCTCAGGTAGCACGCTGGGCATGACGCGCCGGAGGATAGCGCCGTTCGGCGAGGCGCCCGCGCTGCCGGCCGGCTGCGAGTCGAGCGGCGGGACAGGCCGCGCCGCCGCGCGCCTTTCAGCGGTTCCATGATGAGCGGACCCGGCCTGTGATCGAGGCGAAGAGGGGGCCATTGCGGAGACACCGGTTGAGGGCGCGGGGGCCGGCGCGGGAATTGGCTGCTCTGCCGCCGGCGTGGAAGTTTGCTCTGCCACGGGCGCAGGCGGCGGAGACTGCCGGCTGTGCAGGATGAAGGCGGTCACGGTAATGCCCAGCAAGACGGCGCCGGCAATCCAGGCGGGGAGCCAGCGGCTAGTGTGGGCGGGGGTGGGCGTGAACTCGGGATCGAAGTCCGGATGGGAGGCTGGGATCGCAGTCGCCGCCGGGGCAGTCCCTTCGAGCCGGTCCCTGATCTCAGGCAGAGTGAGCCGGCTGGCGGGGTCAAGGCGGATGCAGTCGCGTACGATCGACTCGAACGGTCCCGGGAGCGCGGGCCGTATGACGGGTTCGAAGCCCGATTCGCGGTCCCAGGCCGGTGTGCGCTGGGTGAGGGCGGCTGCGAGGATCATTCCCAGCGACCAGACATCCGCTGCCGGCGAGACCATGCCGCGGCAGAGCTCGGGCGCGTCGTAAACCCGCGGCGCGAGCACAAGGGCTGCGGCTTTGCCCGATGCAATG
>DATJRT010000290.1:0-7724 GCA_035504495.1 Occallatibacter sp. | reverse complement strand
AAGTTTTGCCCCGTTTCGCCTACCGCCAGTCGGGAAGCCAAATACCGGAGCGCTTCATCACCGACACCGTTTGCTCTCCGAATCCGGCAACGTATTCGCCGTCGGGCAGGTCCGGTGGCGCATCCAGCACCTGGAGCCGTGAATACACGTACCGAAAAGCTCCCAGCTTCTCTTCCGACTGCAGCGTATCCTTCCAAGCCAGCAGCACACACGGGGTTTCACGTTCCATCCCGCGCAACCAGCCTCTTAACCGCACCACTGAACGCATCGACATCCTTGAAATCTCTGTAGATACACTCCCTTTCAAGTATACCAGCGCTCCATCGCTGCAAAATCCTCGCCGAGCCCCTGGTTTGTCTATGTTTCGGCCACTTCCATGCGTTTTCCACAGCCCGGCCACCGCCTGCCCGCACCATCGCGCGGGCCCCCTCCGTGCCTCCGCCTTCTGCGCCCCTCTTCCGCCTTTGGACTAAACTTGAAAGGTTATGGCTACCGTCGAAACTTCCACTGTGATCCTGCCCAAAGCGCCGCGCGGCGCATTCCGCAATGAGCCCTTCACTGACTTTTCCAGGCACGAGCACGCCCACGCCATGCGCGAGGCGCTCACCCGTGTCGGCGACCAGCTCGGCCACGAGTATCCCCTCATCGTCGCGGGCGAGCGCATCCACACCAGTGGCAAAATCGAATCCCGCAACCCCGCCCGCCCGGCGCAACTCGTCGGCCTACACCAGAAGGCCGGCGCCGAGCACGCCGCCCACGCCGTCGAAGCCGCCCTGCGCGCCTTTGAATCCTGGCGCTTTGTTCCCACGGAAGAGCGCGCTTCGCTGCTCCTCAATGCTGCCGATCTGATCCGCTCGCGCAAATTCGATTTCTGCGCGTGGCTCACCTACGAAGTCGGCAAAAACTGGGCTGAGGCCGACGCCGACGTCGGCGAGACCATCGACTTCCTCGAGTTCTACGCCCGCGAAGCCCTGCGCCTCGCGCAGTCGCAGCCGCCCATCCAGTTGCCTGGCGAGCGCGATCAGCTCCTCTACATCCCCCTCGGCGTCGGCGCCGTCATCTCGCCCTGGAACTTCCCCTTCGCCATCATGGCCGGCATGACCTCCGCCGCCATCGTCGCCGGCAATACCGTCGTCCTCAAGCCCTCCAGCGACTCGCCCACCATCGCCGCTCGCTTCATGGAAGTTCTCGAAGAGGCCGGCCTTCCCCCCGGCGTCGTCAACTTCTGCCCCGGTTCCGGCGCAACCTTTGGCAATGCCGTCGTCGAGCATCCCAAAACCCGCTTCATCGCCTTTACCGGTTCCAAAGAAGTCGGCCTCGACATTCACGCCCGCGCCGCCAAAGCCCAGCCCGGCCAGATCTGGATCAAGCGCACCATCCTCGAAATGGGCGGCAAAGACTCCATCGTCGTCAGCGCCGATGCGGACTTTGACGCAGCCGTCAACGGCGTCATCGCCTCCGCCTTCGGCTTCAGCGGGCAGAAGTGCTCCGCCTGCTCTCGCGCCATCGTCGAAGAGCCGATCTATCAGGAATTCGTCGACCGCCTCCGCGAGCGCGCCGAGGCCCTCACCGTCGGCGATCCCGCCGCCAACAGCAATCTCGGCCCCGTCGTCAACGAAGCGGCCATGCACACCATCATCGAGTACATCGACATCGGCAAAAAGGAGGGCCGAATCGTCGCCGGCGGCTCTGCCCTGCAAACCCCCGAGAAGGGCTATTACGTCGCTCCCACCGTCATCGCCGACGTCGCGCCCAATGCGCGCATCGCGCAGGAGGAGATCTTCGGCCCCGTGCTCGCCGTGATTCGCGCCCGCGACTTCGACCACGCCCTCGAAATCGCCAACAATACCGAATTCGGCCTCACCGGCGCCGTCTACTCCACCGATCGCGTCAAACTCGACCGCGCCCGCCGCGAATTCCACGTCGGCAATCTCTACTTCAACCGCAAATGCACCGGCGCCATGGTCGGCGCCCATCCCTTTGGCGGCTTCAATATGTCCGGAACCGACTCCAAGGCCGGCGGCCCTGACTATCTCTACCTCTTCACCCAGGCCAAGTCCGTTGCGGAAAAGCTCTCCTGAAAACCGAGGAGGCGCGAATCGCATTCGCGCCTCCTCGTGAGCAACCTCCTCCGGCTCGCTCCGCCTTCACAGCCCCTGCATGATCTGGTCGCCGACCGCCTGCGCGGCCTCCGCCAGGATGCGGTGGTGAATCGTGAACAGAGCCAACTCCAGCCGATCGGACACGCCCGTCTTGTCGTAGATGCTGCGCAGATAATTCTTGATCACCTGCTCGGTCGTGGTCAGCCGCAGCGCGATTTCCTTGTTCTTGCAGCCCTGCACGATCAGCGCCACAATTTTCAGTTCTTTCGGCGTCAGCCGCTCCCGTACCCGCGACCCCACCGCATCGTCGCCGGCGCCGGCATCCGCGCCGCTGGCGCGCACATGCCGCTCGCCCGCGCCCACCCGCCGTACGCACTCGATCAGCGCCGGCCCGGTCACATTCCGGTGCGCCGCGCCGTTCACTCCCGAGTGGAACCACGGATGCGCCGGTTCCCCGTTCTCCGCGATCACGATACTGTGGCTCCCCGCCGACAGCACCCGCGGAATCAGGATCTGCGGGTCCAGTTTCAGCGATGAGGCAAACAGCAGAATGGAACCGCGAAACGTGTCGAGCGCCGGCATCAGCCGGTCGGCATCGGCGCATTGCGCGATAATTCGAAAATCGTCTTCCATCGCCAGAATTTTGGCGGTTCCGGCGCGAAAAATGGCCTGGTTATCAGCAAGAATCAGCTTGTTCATGTGTCCGCTTCCTCGAACCAACGGGTGCGTCGCCGGGGTGGTCCCGAAGACAAGTGAAATCCAACACGGATCGCCTTACTGCAGCGATTCGCTGCAACGGTCATCGGCCCGGCCCAACCTGCTCACCCATCCGTGTCTCTTATCCGGACACTTGCGGTACTTCCGGTCGCTGCCGGTTGAATGATGGGCCCTTCCCGCGTCTTCTTTCGAAAGGCTCTCTGCGATGGCCTGCACTCTACTGCCACCATTCAGGACAAAAGTAACGCCCCCACCTCCGGCAGTACTGTGACGCTCGTCACCTGTCTCTGTGCGCGCTCCTCGGCAGCTACCCTCTGCTGCGGTCTTCCCCTCCACCGACCCTCCCTCGCGCGATTCCCGCCGTCCCTGTAACTTGGTAACAGCGCTTCGGCCCGGAGCCTCCCTATGCCCAACCCCATCATCCTCGCCGTGGACGACGATGCCAGCGTGCTGGAAGCCCTGGTGCAGGACCTGCGCCGCAACTACGGCGAGCACTACCGCATTCTCCGCGCCGCCTCCGGCCAGGCCGCCCTCGATACCTGCGCTCAGCTCAAGGACCGGGGCGATCCCGTCGCTCTCGTCGTCTCCGATCAGAGAATGCCCGGCATGACCGGCGTCGAAATGCTGGAGCGCCTCCACTCCGTCATCCCCGCTGCCCGCCGCGTCCTGCTCACCGCCTACGCGGATACTGAAGCCGCCATCCGCGCCATCAACTCCGCGCGTATCCACTACTACCTCACCAAGCCCTGGGACCCTCCCGAAGAGCGCCTCTATCCCGTCCTCGACGATCTGCTCGAAGACTGGAGCGAGGGCTACAAGGCTCCCTTTGAAGGCATTCGCGTGGTCGGCCCGCGCTGGTCCCTGCGCGATTATCAGATCCGCAATTTCCTCTCCCGCAATCAGGTCCCCTACGTCTGGGTCGATCCCGAAAAAGACTCCCAGGCCGTCGAGCTCCTCCGCCGCTTCAATCTCGATGACGGCCGCCTGCCCGCCGTGCTCTTCCCTGACGGCACCTCGCTGGTTCAGCCCGACGTCGCGCTGCTCGCCGAAAAAGTCGGCATGCGCACTCAGGCCGAGCAGGATTTCTACGATCTGGTTGTCACCGGTGCCGGCATGGCCGGCCTCGCCGCCGCCGTCTACGGCGCTTCCGAAGGCCTCAAAACGCTCGTCCTCGAACCCGAGGCTCCCGGTGGCCAGGCCGGCAGCAGTTCCCGAATCGAAAACTACCTCGGCTTTCCGCGCGGCGTCAGCGGCGAGCGTCTGGCCCGCAACGCCGTCGATCAGGCGCGCCGCTTCGGCGCCGAATTCGTCACCCAGCGGGCCTCCGGCGTCCGCTGCGACGGCCAGTACCGCAAGGTGCGCCTCGCCACCGGCACAGATGTTTCCTGTCGCGTCTGCCTCATCGCCGTCGGCGTCTGTTACCGCCGCATTGAGGCCCCAGGCGTCGAGCGCCTCACCGGCGCCGGCGTCTACTACGGCGCATCCCTCGCCGAAGCCCAGTCCTGCAAGGACGAATCGGTCTACATCGTCGGCGGCGCCAATTCTGCCGGCCAGGCCGCCATGCACTTCTCCCGCGTCGCCAAACAAGTAACCATCCTGGTTCGCGCCGGCGGCCTGGAACGCACCATGTCGAAATATCTCATCGATCAGATCGCTGGAACATCGAATATAACGGTGGAGACCAATACTGAGATCGTGGAAACCCTGGGAGATAAACGGCTGGAGCAGTTGCGCATTCGTTCCCCGCGCGGCGAGGAAACCCGCCCCGCCTCCTCCATCTTTCTCTTCATTGGCGCGGCCCCGCAAACCGATTGGCTGCCCGAAGGCATCCTCCGCGATGCCAATGGCTTCGTCCTGTCAGGACGCGATCTCCGCGACGGTGATGGACGCCTGCCCCGCTCGTGGAAGGAAGATCGCGAGCCTTATCTCCTCGAGACTTCCATGCCCGGCGTCTTTGTCGCCGGCGACGTCCGCCACGGCTCCGTAAAGCGCGCCGCCTCCGCCGTGGGTGAAGGCTCCATTGCGGTGCAGTTTATGCATCAGTACCTCGCACAGTTTTAGGATCGGGATCGACAGCCATGGCAGGCAGCACGGCAACAGCGGTAACGAGCAGACGGATAGATCCCCAGGAGTTGCCGCATCTCATCGCTTCCGTCCCGCTGCTCGCGAATCTGCGCGACGACGAGTTGTCTTGTCTCGGCGCAGTCGAGCTGGTGGAAGCGCCTGCCGGCGCGGTGCTCTTTGAGCAGAGCCAGAGCGCTCCCGCCTTCTGCGTCATTCTCGAGGGCGAAGTGCATGCCATCCGCCGCGAGGCCAATGGCATTCAGACGCCGCTCGCGTCCTTTCACGCCGGCGACGCTTTCGGCGAAGCCCCGCTGCTGATGGGCTCGCGGATCGTCGGCGCACAATGCGAGTGCACCGCGCCCACCCGCCTGCTCCGCGTCGATGCCGAAGGCTTCTGGCGCCTCATGGCCACCTGCCCCACCGTGCGCCAGGGAGTCCTCGCCAGGGCCGCCGAGCGCATCCACGCCTTCCAGGCCAACACCCTCCACCGCGAAAAGCTCATCTCCCTCGGCACCCTCGCCGCCGGCCTCATGCACGAGCTCAATAATCCTGGCTCCGCGGCCAAACGATCCGCGGCGCAGTTGCGCGAGAACCTCGCGCGCCTGCAGGAAATCAGCATGCGCTTTTGCCGTTCGCCTCTCACTCAGGAACAGCGCGCCTGCCTCCTCGAGATGCAGGATGAAGCCCTCAAGCCGGAAAAACCGAAGCCCATGGGCAGCCTTGAAGAGGCCGATGCGGAAGAGGAGCTCGCCGCCTGGCTCGGCAAAATCGGCGTCGCCGATTCCTGGAAGCTCGCCCCCACTCTCGTCGCTGCCGGCTGGCGTCGCAGCGACATCGTCTGCGCTCAGGAGGCCTTCCCCGCCCCCGCCCTCCAGGACGCGCTCAACTGGCTCGCCGCCCTCATTTCCGCCATGCAGCAGCTAACCACCATCGAGGAAAGCCTCACCCGCGTCACCGAGCTCGTCTTCGCCGTCAAAAAATACGCCTACGAGGAAAAAGGCGGCGAGCACCTCATCGACGTCCACGAGAGCATCCAGAGCACCCTCACCATCCTCGGTCACAAATTTCGCCATCGCCAGCTCACCGTCGAAAAAGATTTCGCCGCCGGCCTCCCGAAACTCCGCACCCACGGCACCGGCCTCAGCCAGGTCTGGACCAACCTCCTCGACAATGCCATCGACGCTTCGCCGCCGGAATCTTCCATTCGTGTGCGCACCTGGCTGGAGAACGGCCTCGTCTGCGTCGGCGTCGGCGATCACGGCCCCGGCATTGCCCCCGAGCTGCGCGACCAGATTTTCCAGCCGTTTTTCACCACCAAGCCCGCCGGCGTTGGCACCGGCCTCGGCCTCGAAATCGCCCGCCGCATCGTCAGCGCCCAGTATCACGGCAGCATCGACTTCACCACCGCCCCCGGCAATACTGAGTTCGTCGTCCGCCTGCCTCTCGATGCCACCGCTCCCTGATCCCTGCCTCCAGGAACCTCCGCTTCCCTTCCCGCTTCGTGTCACAGGCGCTTCGAATCGCCTACACTGGTGAAGTTTCTTTTCGACACTCAAAAGATGGGATGACCTATTGGTGATACGGTCCTCGCTTGCGTCGCTCGCTCTGCTGTCTCTCCTGGCATCCTTCGTTCCTCCCGCAGTCGCGGATGCTCGCCCGCCGCTGATTCCGCAGCCGCGCGAATTTTCCGCCCGCGGCAATCTCTCGCTCCGCTCCGGCGTGCGCATCCTCGTTCCCGGTGGCAACGCCCAGGATCGCTTTGCCGCGCGCAATCTCGCCGCCGGCCTCCAGGCCCGCGGCGTCCGCATCGCCTCCGCCGCGGCGGTGCGCATCTACCTCCTCCGCGACACCAGCCCGCTCGCCCGCACCATCCTGCACCGCGTCCACCAATCGTTCAACCGCGCGATGTGGCCTGAAGGCTATATCCTCGTCACCGAGCCCCACGCCGCCTTCATCATCGGCCACACCGCGGCAGGCGTCTTCTACGGCGCGCAGACGCTCAAGCAGCTCGCCCGCACCGGCGGCGCTGGCCCCATCCTGCAGGGCGCCGTCATTCGCGACTGGCCCGCCATGCGCTGGCGCGGCATCCACGACGATCTCTCCCGCGGCCCCGTCCCCACCCTCGCCTTCCAGAAACGGCAGATCCGCACCTTCGCCGCCTACAAGATCAACGTCTACTCGCCCTACTTCGAAAACACGATGCAGTACGCTTCGAACCCCCTCCCCGCGCTGCCCGGCGGTTCCATCTCCGCCGCCGACGCAAAAACCCTCGTCGCCTACGCGGCCCACTATCACGTCACCATCATTCCCGAGCAGGAAGCCTTCGGCCACCTGCACAAAGTCCTCCTCTGGCAGAAATACTCGAACCTCGCCGAGATTCCCTTCGGCGAAGTCCTCGCTCCCGGCCAGCCCGGCTCGCTTCACATGATCACCGAGGACTTCGACGAGCTCGCCGGCATCTATCCCGGTCCCTTCCTTCACATCGGCGCGGACGAAACCTTCCAGCTCGGCCAGGGCCAAACCGCGCAGACCGTCAAACAGCGGGGTTGGGGCCAAACCTACATCGATTACCTCGTGCGCATCCATCAGGCGCTCGCCCCGCTCCACCGCCGCCTCCTTTTCTGGGGCGATATGGCGATGAACAGCCCCGAGCTCGTCCCCGAACTCCCGCACGACATGATCGCCGTCGCCTGGGAATACGATCCCGAGCCCAACGGTTATGCGCGCTGGATCGATCCCTACACCAACGCCCACATGGAGACCTGGGTGTCGCCCGGCATCAACAACTGGCGTCGCGTCTGGCCGGACTATCAGGCAGGCCTCGCGAACATTCAGGGTTTC
>DATJRT010000289.1:0-3733 GCA_035504495.1 Occallatibacter sp. | reverse complement strand
CAACTTCTCTCGCTCCTCGCCCGCACCAGCTTCAAGCTCGGCCAGTTCAAGCTCAGCTCCGGCGGCACAAGCGACTACTACATCGACTGCCGCACCACCACGCTGCATGCTGAAGGCGGCCGGCTCACGGGGCACGCGATTCTCGAACGGCTCGAAGCCAACGGCATCGAAGCCGAGGCCGTCGGCGGGCTGACGCTTGGCGCCGATCCGATTGTCTCCAATGTGGCCACGGCCAGCGCCTGGCGTGCGCTTGAGCGCCCCGGCTTTCCGCTGCTCCACGGCTTTCTGGTGCGCAAAGCGGAAAAGGCGCACGGCACCGGACGGCGCATCGAGGGCTTTTGCCGCGATGGCGCGCGCGTAGTCATCGTCGACGATGTCTGCACCACCGGCGCCTCCACCATCGCTGCCATTGAAGCAGCGCGCGAAGCCGGCATGACGGTTGCCGCCGTAGTCTGCATTGTGGAGCGCGAAGAGGCCAACGGGAGGCCGGCCGTCGAAGCCGCGGCGCTGGACGCGCCGTTTCTGCGACTCTTCACTGCCAACGAAGTTCGTGCTGAGCATATTGCCCAGCGCGATTCGGAAAGACCTTAACTGCGCCTGGAGCATTTCTCCTTATGATGTATACCGAAACCGATACCTTCCAGTGGCGATTTTCCTCAAGAAATCGCCGCCTTGCACGAAAATCAAGACGGCTATACCTTAAGGAGAAATGCCTTAAGACTTCGCTCGCGGACGTAAAAAGTAAAAGGGCAGGCTCCTTCTCCGGCGCCTGCCCCGTTCCGTTTCGGCCGACCTACGGCCGATTCTCCCTGTTCGTTGCCCGGTCTACTGTCCGCCTGCAGCCGACGGCGCTTCCGGCGCGTTGCCGTTCATGTTCGAAAGCAGCTGCACTTCCACGCGGCGATTCTTTTGCCGGCCTTCACGGGTCGTATCCGGCGCAATCTGCTGGTCCTTGCCGATGCCGATTAAATAGAAACGGTGCGCGGGAATGTTGTACCTGGTCACCAGATACTGCACCACAGCATCCGCGCGGCGATTGCTCAACTCGTAGTTGTAATCCGCCGGGCCGGTGGTATCGCATCCGCCGGTCACTTCCAGGATGTAATTCTTTGCCGAGGACAGTTGTCCGGCAAAGTTATCCAGTTGCGAGCGGTCGTCGTCGGTCAGGTTCGACTTGTCAAATCCGAAAGTGACGGAGACGTCGGCAACCTGCTTGTAGTTGTCGAGGCCCTTCACCACGGCGTCCAGCGAATCGGCGCGCTGCGCCACATCGTTGGCCGCCGTGTCGGCATCGCTGGCAGCCTTGGTGGCGTTCTGCGCGTTCTGGTTGGCCGTATCCGCGGAAGTCTGCGCCTGCTTGATCCCCGCCTGTGCGCGATCGTCCACGTCATGAATCTGGCGATTGTTCTCCGCGGTCTCCTGATCCAGTTGACCGGTGTGTGTGATGATCGGTGCGGTCTGGTTCTTCACGTAATTCTTGGTCGCGCACCCGCTTATGCCGAATAACGTCAAAGCCGCCGAAGCCATCGCAAATCCGAGAGAATGTTTTGTCATAATTTTGTTCCCTTTCCGCTCCATGCTCCGCGCCTCAGGCAGAGATGGATTCTCCTATTCAACGTTCGATGCGTGCACGCCGCGCGCCATTTGCACCCTTTCCGCTAACCTGTTCGTAATGTGAAGATTGTCTTCGATTTCATCATCCAGGCATGACCGTCGCCAGCGAGTAATTTTTACATTCTCGCGTAAGGATTGCCCTGAAGCGCCAGCCACGCGGCGGGCCGCGGGCAGAGCACGGACGCCGCGCCTCGATTGCCGTTATGCTGGAAAGGGCCGCTCTCGCCGCCCGCCTTCTTCCCAACGTCCCCGTATGGACCTCCACGAGAAAATCCGCACTCTTCCCCTCCAGCCCGGCGTGTATCTCTACAAGAACGCTGAGGGCCAGGTGATCTACGTCGGTAAAGCCAACAACCTGCGCTCGCGGGTGCGCTCCTATCTGCTCGAGGTCTCGCAGGCCAACGCCAAAACCGGCTCGCTGATGCGCGAGGCCGTCGACATCGACTACATCCTCGTCGCCAACGAGCACGAGGCCCTGGCGCTTGAAAACAACCTCATCAAGCAGCGCAAGCCGCGCTTCAACATCCTGCTGCGCGACGACAAAACCTACCCCTACGTCAAGCTCACGCTCGCCGACCGGTTCCCGAAGGTCTTCGTCACCCGTCGCCTCCGCAAGGATGGCTCCGCCTATTACGGCCCCTACTTTCCCGGCAATCTCGCCTATCGCGTGGTCGAGCTCATTCATCGCAGCTTTCTCTTGCCCAGTTGCAAGGTCGATCTCTCGCGCTACCATCCCCGCGCCTGCCTGCAGTACTACATTCACCGCTGCCTTGGCCCTTGCGTGGAAGGTTTCGTCACGCCCGAAGCCTATGCGCAGGCCGTCCGCGATGCGCAGCTCTTCCTTGAAGGCCGGCACGCCGAGCTTGAGCGCACCCTTACCGCGCGCATGATGGCCGCGGCCGAGGCCGAGCAGTTCGAGGCCGCCGCGCGCCTGCGCGATCAACTTTCCACCGTGCACCAGCTCCAGGAAAAACAGCGCATCGCCACGGCCGAGCAGAGCGACGACGCCGACGTCTTCGGCTACCACTTTGAAGAGGGCTGCCTGGCCGTGAATCTCTTCCACATGCGCGCCGGCAAAATCGTCGACCGCCGCGAGTTCTTCTGGGAAGACCTGGACGACCTGATGGAAGCCGTTGAAGACAGGGATCAGGGGTCAGAGATCAGGGATCAGGAAGAGACGCATTTCGAACCTGTCATCCTGAGCGAGTCGCCGCGGCGACGAGTCGAAGGATCTGCGGTTGTTTCTCCGGAGCAGGGCGGACCCGCCTTCCATGCAGATCGCATCTTCTCCGCCCTTCTCAAGCAGCTCTACATCGACCAGCAATACGTTCCCCGCACCATCCTCGTCCCCGTCGACTTTGACGATCGCGAAACCCTCGCCGACCTGCTCTCCGAGCGCACCGGCCATCGCATCGAGATCGCCGTCCCGCAGCGCGGCGAAAAGCGCTCGTTGGTCGATCTCGCCGGCCAGAACGCGAAGCAGTCTTACGTGCAGCGCTTCCGCGTCCTCGAGCCCTCGCGCAAGGTCATTCAGGAAGCGCTCATGGACACGCTCAC
The DNA here is from genome assembly GCA_035504495.1 of Occallatibacter sp. GTDB lineage: Bacteria > Acidobacteriota > Terriglobia > Terriglobales > Acidobacteriaceae > Telmatobacter. Next base: position 562 of record DATJRT010000289.1, on the reverse strand, counting down.
GCTGCCCGAGCTGCCGCGCCGCATCGAGTGCTTTGACATCTCCCACATTCAGGGCGCGGAGACCGTGGCCTCTCTCGTCGTTTGGGAAGACGGCAGGATGAACAAGGCGCTCTACCGCAAGTTCAAGGTGATGACCGTCCTCGGCGTCGACGACTTCGCCGCCATGCGCGAGGTGGTCTATCGCCGCTACCGCCGTATCCGCGACCATTGCGCGGAGCTGGCCGCGTCCCAGACTCAAACGCCGGGCGCCCCGGGTTCCGATTCCGGGACCCGGAAAACTGAGAAAATCAATCTGGCCGATTTGAAAGGGCACGACTTCAGCCGTGCCGAAAACGGCGCCAGCGAGACCGGGGCTTTAGCCCCTGAGGGCAAGTCCGCGCACAGCAAAGAACCCGCCACCATGCCCTCGCTGATTCTCATCGACGGTGGTCTGGGCCAGCTCCACGCCGCGGCTGAAGCCCTCGAGTCGCTCGGCTTCACCTCGCAGCCGCTCGCCTCCATCGCCAAAAAAGAAGAGGTGATCTATCTCTACGGGCAGGAGGATGACCCCATCGTCCTCGAC
>DATJRT010000288.1:0-4662 GCA_035504495.1 Occallatibacter sp. | reverse complement strand
GTGAACCAGATGGGCGGCATCCAGACCGAGTATGCGGAGCTCGCCGAGCAGTTGAGCTTTACCACGGTGAAGGATTACGACGACTGGATTGCACGCCTGCAGGCGATTCCCCACGCATTCGACCAGGTGACCGCGAACATGTCCATCGGCGTGGAGGATGGGCGCGTGCCGCCGAAGTTTTTGCTCGAGAAAGTGCTGGAGCAGGTGAAGGCGATGGCCGCGGAAAAGCCGGAAGACACGCCCTTCGCCCTGCCGCTCAAAAAGTTTCCCGGCGGGGTGAGCGCGGCCGAGCAGACCCGGATCAAAGCGGCGACGCTCGACGCCATTCAAAAAGATGTGCTGCCGGCGTACGTGCGCTTTGCGCGCTATCTCGAGGTGAGCTATGTGCCCGCGGGGCGGAGCGATCCCGGAATATGGGCGCTGCCGGACGGGGACAAGTATTACCGCTTCCTGATCGAAAAGACCACCACGACGGATTTGACGCCGGACCAGATTCACCAGATCGGCCTCGACGAGGTGAAGAAGGATGAGGCGGAAGAGGAAGCGATCGCGGAGAAGCTGGGCTTCAAGGATCTTCGAACGATGCAGGCCAGCCTGAAGGCCAACCCGAAGATGAGGCCGGCCTCAGCCGACGCGCTGCTGGCGGCGTATAGGGGCTATCTGGGACCGATGCAGGCAAAGCTGCCGCAGCTCTTCGGGCACATTCCCAAAATGCCCTTCGAGGTGGTGCCGATGCCGGACTTTCTGGCCAGGACGGGACCGGCGGCGTATTACCAGGAGGGTTCGCCGGACGGGAGCCGGCCGGGACGTTTGCTGATCAACACCTACAACGCGACCGGGCGCAATTTGTATGACGTGGAGTCGATTGCGTATCACGAGGGAGTTCCCGGGCACCACATGCAGATTTCGACGGCGCAGGAGCTGACCGGGCTGCCGGAGTTCCGCAGGTACGGAGACTATACGGCCTTTGTGGAGGGGTGGGCGCTCTATGCCGAGCGGCTGGGCAAGGATGTCGGCTTCTACCAGGATCCCTACTCCGATTACGGCCGCCTGGAAGCCGACATCTGGCGCGCCATCCGCCTCGTCGTCGACACCGGCGTCCATTCGCAACACTGGTCCCGCCAACAGATGGTGGATTACTTCCATGAGCATTCGGCGATTGACGAGACCAATGTGCAGGCGGAGGTAGACCGGTACATTGCGTGGCCAAGCCAGGCGCTGGCATACAAGGTGGGGCAAATGAAGATTCTGGAGCTGCGGGCGCGAGCGCAGAAAGAGCTGGGCGACAAGTTCGACATTCGCGCGTTTCACGATGAGGTGATCGGCGCAGGGGCGTTGCCGCTGGACCTGCTGGAGGCGCGGATCGATGCATGGATTGCGGAGGAGAAGGGGAAGTAGCTAGTCAGCGAGTTAGCGCGAAGGTGGAGTCAGCGGGGTTCATGTGATCCCAGAACTTCCCCCGCGGGGGACGAGATACGGGGCCAGCATGTGTGCTTCGTTGAGGCAGCCTTTTCTTCCGGGGCTAAAAGCCCCGGGGATTCGATTGCGGGCTATTCAGAGGCCTGAAGGCCTCTGCTCCCTTTGCGCGCGGGTTCGTGAATCCGAAGCGGTGCGCGTATTCTGAAGAGTGCTGCGCAACTTTCAATCATCAAGAGGGGAAGCAAGGGGAGAACGATGGCGGAGATAGCCGTTGAAGCCACCAGAGTGCCGGCGCAACTGCCGGATGTGCGGGTGGCGGTATTAGGCGCGGGGAAGATGGGCAGCATATTGCTGCAGGCTTTCTTGAAAGAGAACCTGTTTGCGCCGGAGCAGATTCGGGCGACAGTGTCGCATGCCGAGGGCGCGCTGGCGCGCAGCACGCAGTGGGGCGTAGATGTGAGCACGAATAACCGCGAGGCGGCCGAGCAGGCGGACCTGATCCTGGTGGCGGTGAAGCCGTTCCAGGTGCCCGGGTTGGTTGCGGAGATCAAGCCTGTGCTGACGGCCAAGAAGACGGTGGTGTCAATCGCGGCGAGCGTAAAGACGCGGGCATTCGAGGAGGGCGCGGGAGTGGAGATCGGGGTGATCCGCGCGATGCCGAATACGCCTTCGGCGCTGGGCGCGGGGATTGCGGCGCTGTGCCGCGGGCGGTTCGTAAGCGACAAGCAGATGGAGCTCGCCGTACGCATCTTCGAGACCGTGGGGCGCACGGTGATTGTGGACGAGAAACACATGGATGCGGTGACGGGGCTTTCGGGATCGGGGCCGGCTTATCTCTACATCATTATTGAGGCGCTGGCGGAGGCGGGGGTGAAGGTGGGACTGCCGCGCGACATTGCCACGCAACTGGCAGCGCAGACGGCGTACGGCGCGGCGAAGATGGTGCTGGAGACGGGCTATCATCCGGCGCTGCTGAAGGACGCAGTGACCACGCCGGCGGGATGCACGATCGACGGAATCCTGGAGCTGGAAGAAGGCGGGTTGCGCGTGACGCTGATCAAGGCGGTGATGCGGGCGACGGAGCGGGCGCGGCAACTGGCGGCGGGATAAAGGCGGGGACTAAGGGACTGAGACGTGGGGGCGTAGGGGCTGCAGGCTCAGGGGTCAGGGAGCAGGGGTCAGAAAGGCAACCGCAGATCCCAATTCCACTGCGATCGCCCGCTGCGGTGGACGATTTCCAATCAGGGCAGGCTTTCGACTTGTCGCCGCGGCGACTCGCTGTGGATGACAAATTGGATTGAACGACAGTTGTGAATACGCCGCAACGGCGCTTCGGTTACGGTGCGGTCGTGGTAGACGTTCGGGGCGTGAGCGTCAACGTCTGGCCCGCCTTCACTGTGCCCGCGCTGCAACTTGCCTGCGGCACCATGCCCTGCCAAAGCTTGGCCAACTGCGAAGGGTCTCTGACCACACAAAGCGCGTAATCTCCCGGCTCGATTCCGTCGACTTCCGCGGGGCCGTCGCCGCTGGCGCCGGCCTGGCTGGTGCCCCAGCCGGCCAAGGTGCGGGCGTCTACGATCGCTCCATCGTGGGCGAGATAAAGGGTCGCCGAGCGGTCGAGAGTGCCTTCGGACGGCTCGAAATTGAGCACAAGCGTTCCTCCGTTGGTGCCGAGGGTGACGGTATTCTGATCCTGACCCTGATCTTGGGATGGATCGCTTGCGCCCGCGGCGGGCGTGCTTGAGACCGGCATCTTTGTCAGTTTGATCGCATAGTCCGGCGCTCCCACTGTCAGCCCCACTTCCGTGGTGCCGGGCGGCAGGCTTACTTCGAAACGGCCGTTCTGATCGGTGCGGCCAAGGGCCCGCGGTACGCCCGGCGCGAGCCAGACCTGCACGGTTGCATCCGATAGGGGCTCCTTCTCATTCGAGACTACGTAGAAAGGGATGTGCAGGTAGGGGCGCAGAATCAGCTTGAGCTGGCTTTCGGAGCTGCCGGTCACGGCGAACGGCGTTGGTTCGGAGATGCCGTAGTCCGAATGGGCCACCGCGTTGTATTTGCCTGGAGGCAGATCGTCCATCTCGAAGCTGCCCTCGCGATCGGTCGAGGTGGTGGTTCGGAATCCGCTGCCGGCGGCCTCAAAGGTGACCTGAGCGCCGTCCTGGGGCTGGCCATCCGCGGAGAGCACGGTTCCGCGCACCGGGACCGTGGGTAGCTCGAGATCGAGCCAGGCGCTCGCGCCGGCGGCAACCTTGGGCACAGCTATACTCTCCAGGCGACGGACGGTCGAGGGGTGCGCTACGTGCGCCTCTATACTCCACATGGTCTCCTGAGCATCGGGCGCAACCGGTAACAGCCCTTTGAATCTGCCCTGATCGTCGCTCAAGAGAGTCACCGGATCGCCGCCGGCCTGGTTGGAGAAGAGCAGCCGGGCGCGCACCGCCTGCCCATTCAACAGCACCTGGCCGGCAACGCTTACCGAGGCCAGGCGCAGCGCCAGCGATCCGCTGCCAAAGCGCAGATCGAAATCCTTTTTGAGCCACTGCATGCCGTCAGAGCTGCTGACGACTACCCGATAACTGCCGGCCATCAGGCCGTGGCGTATCCAGTGCCCATCCGCGGAGGTTGTAGCCGAGTCCGCGATCCGCCGCAAGCGCGGTGAGGTGGCGTCCACGGTGAGCCGCCAGGGCCGACCCGCGGGATCGGTCCTGGGTGTGACGGTGATGTCGAGGGTCAGCTCTTCCAGTACTAATGGAGGATCGACCCGGGTTTCGCCGTCCGATTGAACCTGCAGCTCGCGGAAGCCGCTCGCCGCCAGGCACTCTACATCCAGCACGTGCAGGCCGGGCATTGGGCCCACGATTTGAAAGTAGCCGTGTGGATCGACGGGCACGGTGAAGGTCTTCTCGTCCGCAGGTGCATTATCCGGTTGCGGTTCCAGCCCGCCACGCCGCTGCGCGTCCGCTTCGAGAGTGGCCAGGCAGGGGCCTGGCGGGTCAGTACCGTCCTTTTGCACGGCGCGTCCAAAGACCGACAGCCCTCCTTGCAGTTGGGTTGGGCCCAGATCGGCGCTTTCCGCGGGCTTGAGACTTACGGCCCAGTCGTAGACCGGAGCGTACCCCTCAGCCTCCAGCCGCACGTCGTAGAAGCCGGCGGGGGTGAGACAGCTCCATCTTTCTCCGTCGATGGGGCAGTTCAGCTCGGCGTGGGCAGGGCCCGGCTGCGCAGGAGCGGCCTGCGCAG
>DATJRT010000287.1:0-3582 GCA_035504495.1 Occallatibacter sp. | reverse complement strand
GGCGCCGGCATCTTCCTCAAGACTCTCGAGAAAGTCCGCGCCGCCGTGCCCGGCATCGCTCTCCGCACCAGCTTCATCGTCGGTTTTCCCGGCGAGTCGCTCCGCGACTTTGAAGTCTTGGAGGAGTTTATTGCCGAAGCGAGGTTCGACTGGCTCGGCGTCTTCGGCTATTCCCACGAGGAAGGCTCCGCGGCTTATGCGCTCGCCGCGCAAATCCCCAAGCGCACCATCGAAGCCCGCAAGCGCCGCCTGATGAAGCTGCAGCAATCCATCTCGCGCACGGCCAAGCAGAGCTGGGTTGGCCGCGAATTCGCGCTGCTCGCCGAAGGCGAGAGTGAAGAAACGCCGCTTCTGTGGGAGGGCCGCACCCAGTTCCACGCGCCCGAGATCGACGGCAAAGTTTACATCAACGACCTCGGCGAGCCGGAGACCGGTCTCGCCACCTTGGAACAGGGCCGCTTCTACCGCGCCGAAATCACCGAGGCCCACGACTACGACGTGGTCGCGCGCATCGTTGCGCCGCTATAGACTGATCCTTCGCCGGAGTCGGCTGCCATGCCCGCAAAGAAAAAATCCGCCAAAGTTCTCCGCTGCCCCATCTGCGGCCAGCTCGTCCAGCCCAAAGACGAGGACTTTCCCTTCTGCAGCGACCGTTGCCGCAAGATCGATCTCGGCAAGTGGGCCACGGGTGCGTACAAAATCAGCTCGCCCGTTCTCGACCCCGAAGTCCTCGAAGATCTGGGCGGTCTCGGTGGCTCCGGCGCCCCGCGCGACAAGGGCCCGCATGAAAGCTAGCTGGAAGTGGCTCTGCGCCGCCCACTACGATTCCGGCCGGGTGCGATGGAAGGAAGCCAGTCATGATCCGGCCGGATGATCAAGGAAACGTCTGCCAGCCGCCGCCGGCGCGACGCCGGACCATCTGGGCGTGGATCGTCGCCACCTTCTTCGGCATCGGCCGGCTCAAGCCTGGTCCCGGCACCTGGGCATCCATCGCCGCTGTTCTTTGCTGGGCCATTGCGGCGCGCGCCATCCATCTCGCTCCGCATGCACTGCTCCTCGCGCTGCTGGCTGGCATCGCGCTCGCGCTCATTCTCGGCATTCCCGCCTCCACCATCGCCGCTCGCGAGTCGGGCATTGAAGACCCCGGCTTCGTGGTCATCGATGAGGTTATCGGCCAATGGATTGCGCTGCTCTTTTGTCCGCCCGATTGGGCGCACGCGTTCATCGCGCTCGTGCTCTTTCGCCTTTTCGATATCCTCAAGCCGCCGCCCGCGCGCCAGCTGGAGCGGCTTCCCGCAGGCTGGGGCATCGTCTTCGACGATGTGGCCGCCGGGCTGTATGCTTTGGGTATAGCGTCGCTCGCGCGATACTGGTATTGAAATGGCTCGCACGCCCGCACAATCCTCTCCCGCCACCCTCCCCGTGCCGCGCATTGACGACGTGGTTCCCGGCGCGGCTCTGCCCTTGGGCGAGGTGGAGCTGGTGGGCGCGAACCTGGGTCCGCACGCCTTCGGGCCCCCGGCCGTGCTCGTCGACGGAGATCCCGCGCACATTCTCATGAGCCGCCCCACGCGGCTTGCCCTGCGCATTCCGGAGCAGGCCACCACCGGCCTGATCGAGGTCCGCAGCCCCGCCGGCGCGGGCAACACCGTGCCCATCCGCATCGCGCACCAGCTCAATGACGGCCTGCATCCCGTCACCAATCCCGCCGTCAGCCGTTCCGGCATGATCTATGCCACCATCTCCGGCCCGCGCGGCAAGCAAACGCCCGTGTCGATTGTGCGCGTGAGCCCCGATGGCCGCGGTACGCCCTTCGTCACCGGCATTCTCAACGCCACCGGACTCGCCTTCTCGCCCGACGGCGATCTCTACGTCACCTCGCGCGCTGAAGGCAACGTGTACCGCGTCGACTCCGCGGGCGAGTATGCCGTGTACGCCGAAGGTATGGGCGTGGCCACGGGGGCCGTCTTTGACTCCGGGGGCAATCTCTTCGTCGGCGACCGCAGCGGCACCATCTTCAAAATCAATACCGAGCGCCAGATCTTCGTCCACGCCACGCTCGAGCCCTCTGTGGCCGCCTATCACCTGGCCATCGACGCCGAGGGTACGCTCTTCGTCACTGGGCCCACGCTTTCCTCGAATGAGGCCATCTGGGCCATCGCGCCCAACGGCGACACGCGCCCCTGGTTCCGCGGGCTCGGCCGCCCACAGGGCCTCGCGCTCGCCAAAGACGGCGACCTCTACGTCATCGCCTGCCTGCATGGGCAGCGCGGCCTGGTGCGCATCACGCCCGCAGGCAAAGCTTCGCTCGCCGTGGCCGGTCCGAATCTTGTCGGCGTGGCTTTTTCGCCGCTGGGCACAACCATCCTGGCTACGCACGACGCGGTCTTCGAAGTCGACCTCGGCGTGGAAGGACTGGAGCTGGTCTGAAGGCAGTGGACAGTGGTCAGTTTTTCAGTGATCCGTTTTCAGTGATCCGTTTTCAGTTCCTAGCTCTTAGTAATCCGATGCCAGCTCCTAGTTCTCTGTAAGCAATCTTCAGCAACAGTTCATAACCATCAGCCCCGATAAGGAATAATGAAGTAAGCGCCGCACATTTCAGAGGGAGTCCGCGACCCCCGACCCCTGATCTCTGTTCTCTGACCACTGACCCATGAAGTCTGAAATCATCGCCGTCGGTTCTGAGATGCTCACGCCGCACCGCCAGGACACGAACTCTCTTTACCTCACGGAAAAGCTCAACTCCATCGGCGTCACCGTCGCCTTCAAGACCATCGTCGGCGACCGGCGCAAAGATCTCGTCAATGCCATCCGCGGCGCGCTGGGACGCGTTGACATCGTTTTTCTCATGGGCGGCCTCGGACCCACGGAAGACGACCTCACCCGCGAGGCCGCGGCCGAGTCGCTCTCGCTGGCGTTGCGCCGCGACGCCACGCAGGTGGCCGCGCTGCACGCCCGCGCCGCCAGCTGGCGCATCACGATCCCCCAAAACAACCTCAAACAGGCCGACGTGCTCGAAGGCGCGACCCTGCTGCCCAACGCCAATGGCAGCGCGCCGGGACAGTTCCTCGACATCGCTTTCTCCGGCTACCGCAAGCTCCTGTTTCTCATTCCTGGCCCGCCGCATGAGTGCAAAGCGCTCTTCGATGCCGAGTGCCTGACGCGCCTGCGCGATCTCGTCCCGCCGCGGCACATCGCCACGCGCACGCTCAAAGCGGCCATGATTCCCGAGTCGCAGGCCGACAAGCTCGCCGCGCCCGTCTACGCGCAGTACACGGACGTCGAGACCACCATCCTCGCGCATACCGGCGATATTCAGCTCACTCTCCAGTGCTCCAAGCCCACGCTCGCGGCCGCGCAGGCGCGTGTGGATGAGCTCGCCGGCAAGCTCGAAGAGGTGCTCGAGGAATGGCTCTACTCTTCGCAGGGCGAGTCGCTGGAGCAGATCGTTCTCTACTGCCTGGGCCTGCGCCAGGCCACGCTGGCCGTGGCGGAGAGCTGCACCGGCGGCATGGTGGCCGAGCGCATCACCTCTGTGCCCGGCAGCTCGCGCTCGTTTGTCGGCGGCGCGGTTGTCTATTC
>DATJRT010000286.1:0-3052 GCA_035504495.1 Occallatibacter sp. | reverse complement strand
CCTCCGCAGGCGCACCGCGGACGAGCAACGAGCGAACGCGCCCAGGCTTTGTATCAGGGCATGACTTCAGTCGTGCCGAAAAGGGCGCCAATAGTACCGGGGCTTTAGCCCCTGAGGCTGCGCTGAAAGCCGCGCAGCTCGAAGACAAATTCGACGGTATTCGCGCCCAGCTTCACGTCGCGCCGGAAGGCTCTGGACCGTCCCGTGTTGCGCTCTACTCCCGTAACCGCGAAGATCTCAGCGCATCTTTCCCCGAACTGGTGGAAGCCTTCTCCTCGATCGCGGAACCCGCCATTCTCGATGGCGAAATCCTCGCATGGAACCCGGCCGACCACCGCGCGCTCCCGTTTTCCGTGCTCCAGCAGCGCCTCGGCCGCAAGCGCGTCACCGCGGAGATGCTCCGCGAGGTTCCCGTCGTCCTCGTCGTCTTCGACGTGCTCTATCGAGGAGACCGGCTGCTCCTCACCGAGCCCCTCGCCCAGCGCCGCTCCGTTCTCGAAGACTTCTGCGCGCGCTGGTCAGCCCTCACCGCCACAACCCCAACGCGGGGCCAGTCCCGCCTTTTCGAATCGCCGGCCGAGCAGGCCCTGCCTCGTCTCATTCTTTCCTCCGCCACGCGCCTTTCGTCTGCGGCTCAGCTGGAAGCCGCCTACCTGGGCGCGCGTTCCCGCGGCAACGAGGGCGTGATGATCAAGTCGCTCGCGAGCGCGTACCAGCCCGGCCGCCGCGGCCTGGCCTGGCTCAAGCTCAAGCGCGAACTCGCCACGCTCGACGTCGTCGTCACCGGCGTGGAATTCGGCAATGGCCGCCGCGCCCAGGTCCTCAGCGACTACACCTTCGCCGTCCGCGACACGGGCTCCGAAAATCGCGGCGACCCCGCTGCGCCCGTCTTCAAAAACATCGGCAAAGCCTACTCCGGCCTCACCGACCAGGAAATCGCCGACATGACCGCGTTCTTCCGCGCCCATACGATCGAAGATCACGGCCACTTCCGCACCGTCGAGCCGCTGGTCGTCCTCGAAGTCGCCTTCAACAACGTGATGCGCTCCACGCGCCACGCCAGCGGATTCGCGCTGCGCTTTCCGCGCATCCTGCGCATCCGCACCGACAAGCCCGTCAGCGAGATCAACACCCTCCAGCGCGTCGAGGAAATCTACGCCTCGCAGCCCGACAAGCCCGTCGAGGCATGATCTTCCGCTGACCGCTGCTTAGTGGCTACCGGCGGCTCGATGCATCTCAATGCTCAGCGCCAGGTCGCTGTCGTCGGCGTGGCCGGCCAGCATGACATCCTGCTCCGTGCAGGTTCCCGTCAGCGTCACCGTCATCGGCCGCTCCGGATGCTCTTCCGGCGCTTCATGTCCGTTACAGGGCGCCACGCGAACCTTGGCGTACACGCTCGCGCCGTCCTGGCGGTATGTCCCCACCCAGGTATGTGCAAAGTCTCCGCCCAGAATCTCCCCGCCGTGCAGCACGGCCAGACCTTTGCCATGCGCCGCGCCGGCGTCGAAACGTGCGATCCATAATCCATTCATGATTGCGTTCATCGGGCCCACACTCCTCGAACGGGAAGCGCTCGCTCCCCATTTCAGGCAGGGAGCATACTCCGCGCCGCGTACCCTGCGACACTCCCTTTTTGATCAGGCAAAAGCGAATCTGCGGCGCTGCGCCCAGGGCGTCATCCCCGGTCCGTCACGCTGCCTTTCGTTCCGGCGCCTCCCGTGTCCGTATCGACTGGCAGCGCCGCATCTCCACGTGGAACGACTCGCCCTCGCGACCCTCCGGGCCGCCCTCCAGCGTCGCAAACTCGCTGGTGCAGAAGCCGCTCAGGTTGACGATCACCGGCAGCTCCCGCGCCATCGTCCGCTCTTCCGCGCACGAGACAAAGGGCACAATGCGGATCCGCGCGTACAGCTTCGGCGATTCCTCTTCGTAGGTTCCGGACCAGACGTGCTCCAGGTCCCCGCCCAGCAGCTCGCCTCCGCGCAGCATCACCATCCCCTCGCCATGCCGCGCGCCTGAATCATAATGCGCAAGCCAGTAGCCTTCCATGGCGCCCTCCTCCGCCGGTCACCACTCTCGGCGCTCCGAGCATACGCAATTCGTGCCGGGGGATGAAGACCATTTTCATGTGGCGAAAGTGCTTCAGTGGGGCGTATCCGCGCGAAGCGCCCTTGCCTGGAAGGCCAATCCCCTCATCGAACGGGGTATAACCGAAGTTGAAGGAGAACCGATGCCCGCTTCCAGCTCTTCCGTCTCCACGCCCAATGCCGCCGCTGCCGGAACCGTCAACCTCGGCGACCTCACCGTTCACCGCCTTGGCTTCGGCGCCATGCGCATCACGGGCAAAGGCGTGTGGGGACCACCCGCCGACCGCGACGCCGCCCTCCGCACCCTGCGCCGCGCCGTCGAGCTGGGCGTCAATTTCATCGACACCGCCGACTCCTACGGCCCCAACGTCTCAGAAGAGCTGATCGCCGAAGCGCTGCATCCGTATCCCAAAGGCCTGGTGATCGCCACCAAGGGCGGATGGGAGCGCGTCGGCCCCGGCCAGTGGGTCCATAACGCCAGCCCCAGGCACCTCGAGGAAGCCGTGAACGGCAGCCTGCACCGGCTGAAGCTCGACACCGTCGACGTCTATCAGCTCCACGTGCCCGACCCCGCCGTCTCCTTTACCGCCTCCATCGAAACGCTGGCCCGCCTGCGCGAGCAGGGCAAGATCCGCCACCTTGCGCTCTCCAACTGCGCGCTTGAATACGTGGAGCGCGCCCGCAAAATCGCGCCCATCGTCTCCGTCCAGAACCGCTACAGCTTTGCCGACCGCGAGTGGGACTTCCTGGTGGACTTCTGCGAGAAGCACGGCATCGCCTTCATTCCCTGGGCGCCGCTCGGGCAGTTGCGCGAGGCCCACAAGCTGCTCGAGCAGATCGCTTCGGAGCTCAGCGCCTCGCCGCTGCAGGTCGCGCTGGCCTGGCTGCTGCGCCGCTCGCCGGTCATGCTGCCCATCCCCGGCACGTCGTCGCCGCAGCACGTCGAGGAGAACATCGCCGCCGCC
>DATJRT010000285.1:0-4823 GCA_035504495.1 Occallatibacter sp. | reverse complement strand
TGCTGTGCGCACCCTTCGGCGTTCCACCCAGCTCGTAAACTGTGGAACCGTCAAGAATCTGGAAGATGTGGTCGCGCCCCTCGTGCCACTCGAACTCCCGAGCGCTCTTGGCCTTTTCCGTGGTCAGCACGATCGTAAATGTCTTGTCGTCGACCAGATTGTCGTTGCCGGGAGCTGCGTCGAGGGCCTTTGCGTCGCTCGCCAGGGTTTCCGCGCTAAACAACTGGAACGGGCTTCCGCTTCCGGTTGGTGAGCCCTGGGCCGTCGCCCGCAAGGGGTCGAGAATCGCCTCGCCCGGCGCCCAAATCGCAGCGGCCGCACACGGCAGCGTGCGCAGAAAGCCGCGCCGGCCGCACTTTTCAACTGCAAAACTGTTCATGCTTCCCTCCCTCGCTTCCTCTCTCACTTCCCTCTCCCCGCGCCAGGTTTGCATAGAATTTCAGTCCCTTGGCGCACAATCATCTTCACAGGCCGTGCGCGTCCGCAGATCAATCACATCCCCCAGGGAGCAGGGTTCTTCAAGTCCCCGGCTTCAGCGTAAGGAAATCGGAGGGAGCAGAGGCCTTAAAGCCTCTGAATCCACCGCAAGAAAACACGCGGCCTTCAGGCCAGGATAGAAATGTTCCGGGCCTCATCCTGTCGCCCATTTTCCGGCGACAAGGCAAGAAAGTACATCCTTCACAGGCGCTCGCAAAGGCACAAGGTCCGGCGCCCACATCGGCAAATCGCCCACAACCCTCGATGCAGCATCAATTTACAAGCAACTCCAATGTTTTGAGGAATTTGCAGCTAACCCCATAAAAATGAAGAATTTGCAAAAAAAGGGGGGTGGGGGGGAGGGGGGTATGGGGTGGTGGTATGGACCGGGCGGAGGTCCGGCATTTTGGACCGCACGGATATCCGACACTGCGACAATTGGCCGCCGCGCCGCCTGCCCAAAAGCTACCCGCGCTTCAACGTTTTCAGCCACGCCGCCAGAATCGCCGCCACGTCTCCGGGCTGCTCGTATGCAGCAAAATGGCCTGCCTCCGGCAGCAGATGAAAATCGCATCCGCCGGGCGCAGCCTGAAATGCCTTCATCTCCTCCGGCGAAACCGAAGGGTCTGCGCCGCCGGCAATCGCCAGCACCGGATCGAGAATGGTCGCCACCGTAGGCACGGAATCCGGCCGCGCGGCCAGCCCGGCCTGCACGGCCACCAGCGCTTCCACGCTGAGGGTCATGCGCGCGCGCACCTCCAGCTCAATCTCCTGGCGGCGCTCGCGTGCAGCCGCGCCCACAAGATTCTGCGCCATGCCGTCAAACAGGCCGGCCAGCCCGCTGCTCCGCGCCTGCGCAATTGTCGCTTCGCGCCTGGCCAGATTGGCTTCGGTGTCCGGTTGCGGCTTGGAGCAGACAAAGGCCAATCCCCGCATGCGCTGCGGTGCCCTGCGCCAGAGCTCGAGCAGAATATAGCCGCCGATCGAGCATCCGGCAAAAACCGCGCTTGAGAGCTCCAGATGATCGAGAAGCACGAGAATATCCTGTGCAAGCTGCGCCATGGTCAGCACCGGCGCATCCGGCACGCATGCAAAGCCGCCCACCGGGAGACCGTTGCCCAGCTCCGAGATTCCATGGCCGCGCAGGTCGGGCACAATCGCGCGCACGCCTTCCAGCTCCGCGCACACAGGGCGCCAGTAATCGCGATCGAGAGGAGTGGGGTGGAGAAAAATTACCGGCAATCCGGAGCCCGAGTCGCTGAATCCCAATCGCGCTCCGCGGGAAGCATAGACGCCGTTCATATACCAGGAGGATACGCTCCCGGCAGATGCATCGGCTCGTCGGGAATGCCGATCCACGCTGCGACATAGGCCACGCCGACCAGGCCGCTCGAGACCAGGAAGCCGATCACCGCGATGATGCGGACTGCGGAGACGTCCCAGCCGTTCGACTGCGCCAGCGCCAGGCACACGCCGGCAATCTGCCGCCCCACGCGCGGCCGGACCAGCGGCCTGCTCTGCATGGGCGGCTGCGCGGGAATCTGCGCGCCGCAGCGCGAGCAGAAGCGCGCGCTCAGAGGCAATCCGGTTCCGCATCCTTGACAGAAGACAGCCATCCCGCTTCCCTCCTGGAAAACCGGCCGGGCAAAACACGCCGGGCGAAGCACATCAGTCTCGAACAAGATACGTCATTGCCCGGGCGCCGGTTCCACAATCGGTATCTGGCCCCAGTCGCGCCACGCAGGACGTTCCTGGCTCACGTTCCCCTGTATGGACTATGCAGGCACTTGCGGGCGGTTTCGGCACGGGAAGTATTCGGCCCGGCCTCGACGGCGGCCTGGTAATCCTTTACCGCCTGCAGGCGATCGCCGATCAGGTCAAGGCACTCGCCGGCATCCACAAGTGATCGGATTTTGAGCTCGATTCCCACGTCCGCCGTCCACGCCGCTTTTTCATACGCCTGCGCGGCCTCGGCATAGTGGCGCTGCCCGCGCAGCGCATCGCCCAGGCCAAAATAGGCCAGCTCCGGCTTGGCCGAGGCAAAATAGCCGGGATCGGCGTTGGCGGATACAAGCTGCCGATAGACTTCCACCGCAGCCATTCCCTCGCCGGCATCCTTGCGCAGGTTGGCTTCTTCCAGGCAGAAGAGAAAATCGCGGGGATACTGGTTTTTGAGGAGGAGTACCACCTGGATCGCCTCTTGATACCTGCCCTCGCGGCGCAGAAAGAGCGCAATTACCGTGCGCGCCTCCACACGCGTAATCACGCCGCGATTGGCCGCATCGTCCAGCAGCGCCATCCCCTGGGATTTGGAGCCGGTGATCCCGGCAATGCCGATCATCAGCTTGAACGGCCACGGCAGCGCGCCCACCACGTAGTCGTAAACGCCCACGATCAGCTTCGCGTCCACGTAGTTCGGGTCCAGATTCAGCGCGTGCTGCGCGTCGTCCCGGGCCTTGGTGGCCAGGCGAAAACCTGCGCCGAAACTCCGCTCCACCATGGCTACATAGGTGCAGCGCAGGCTGCGGGCCCAGGCGCGGGCAAACCAGGCGTCCACATCGTTGGGGTTTTTGCCGATTCGCCAGTCAGCCTCGCGCACCGCTTCGTCGGCGAGACTGAAGATGCGGTCCCGCGCCTTGGGGTCCTCATCGGTGGCATGGTGGCCGGTCAGGAATCCGTCATTGGCGTAGAAGGTCGTGTCCAGCAGATCCAGCCGGTACAGTTCCTGGAAGATCACTGCGTTCAGCAGATACGTCGTAGCTTGGGGGTCGCCGGGATGCTCTTCGTGAAAGTGCTCGAACTCGGCAACGGCCGCGGGATAGTCGAGGTCGTAGAAGTGCTGGTAGGCCTCCCGCACCTGAGGGTCGTAATTCATGGGATTGGTGTCGATCCTGGCCGCCCGCGCGGGCCAGGCCAGCGCGAGACCGCCAAACAACACCGCAACCACCGAATTCCTCAATGCAACCGTCGCTCGCTGCGTTGTCTTGCTCTTCAAAACCTGCAACTCCTGCCCTGCGCAACGGGCCCGTGCTCGGGCGCCGCAGCCAATGGACGTTCGGCGCCCGGCTACCGTTTACTCCCATCCTGGCTCGATTCAATCGTAGCCCTGTATTTTGAGTATTTTATGTAAATTTTCAGATGCAGTTGGTTAAGCCGCCTCCACCAGCTTACCGGATTCCGTTTGACCTGAGGAGTTGCTTTTCATGCGAACGCAACCAAAGCCATACAGACGCGGGAAATCGGAGAACCGAACCGCTTTCCAGCATCCACAGGAGAATGGGGTACGATCCAGACATGCCCATCCCGGAACGCCTGAAGCCGAGCTTCGGACCAGTGCGCATCGCCGAGCCTGACCCTATGGAAGAGGCGCGCAAGCGGCTCATTGTCGCGCTCGATCTGCCCGACTTGGCCGCCGCAACCGAGCTGGTGAATCGCCTGGAGCGGGTCTGTTCCTGGTTCAAGGTGGGGATGGAGCTTTTCACGTCTGCCGGACCGCAGGTCGTTGGGCTGCTGGCAGCGCGCGGCCACTCGGTCTTTCTCGATCTGAAGTTCTGTGATATTCCCAACACCGTCGCTGGCGCCGTGCGTTCGGCCGCCATGCTGGGTGTGCGCCTGGTGACCGTTCACGCCCTGGGAGGACAGGCGATGCTCGAAGCCGCGCAGGGGGCGCTCTCTACTTGTCCCGATCCTCCGCAACTGCTTGCCGTAACCCTGCTCACCAGCATGGATCAGGCGCAATGCCGCGCCGTGGGTCTGGATCGGCCTCCCGCGGAGCAGGTTGAGCTGCTGGCGCATCTCGGCATGGCCGCGGGCATCCGCGGATTCGTCTGCTCGCCGCAGGAAGTCGCCGCGCTGCGTTCGCTCACCGGACCCGAAGGCACGCTCGTGGTTCCCGGCATTCGCCCCGCCGGCGCGCAAACCCATCATTCGCCCGGCGACCAGAAGCGCATCGCCACGCCCGCCGATGCGCTGCGCAACGGCGCCAGCTATCTGGTGGTGGGCAGGCCGATTACGCAGGCCGCTGACCCGGTCGAGGCCGCCGAAGCGATTCTCGAAGAGATGGCCGCGGCGCTCTGAACACTGTGCCATCTGAACATGGAAAAGCCCGGCTCGGGGCCGGGCTTTTTCTCTACGCATAAGGTCGAGAAGAAACTTAAAGCTTCTCGTAGAAGTCGCAGGCGGAGCAGGAGATATAAACTCCTCCCGGAACTCCGCGTTCGCGATCCTTTACCCGCTTCACGATCCGCGTCGGCTTGCTGCATTTGGGGCAGTCGGTCGACTTGGTCGTGTCCATCACCTTCTTGCGGTCACCTGTTTTTGCAATCTTCGCCATCGTTCGTCTGTTT
>DATJRT010000284.1:0-7233 GCA_035504495.1 Occallatibacter sp. | reverse complement strand
GGCTGCTGCGCGTACTCCTCTTCCTCTTCCACGCCGTAGCGGCGGAGCAGGTTGGGCAGGCTCTGCGAAAACGCCGAGCGCGGCATCACCACGTCGCAGCCCGCTTCCACACCCTTGAGCTTCAGGTCGCCCTGCACATGGCTCAGGAAGCCGATGATTGACACCGCCTTCTTGAACTTGGCGCGGAACTTCGGAATCAGCGTCATCGGTTTCGCGTTCAGGTTGTTCAGGTCGAACACCAGCAGCGCCGGCCGCTCCCCGTCGGGCGTCTCCAGGATGCGCGTGACCACTTCCTTGTCGCCCTTGGCAAACTCCACCTTCACGCCCAGTTTGCGCGCCGTCTCCTGGATCTTGGCCAGGAAGAACAGGTCCTCGATGAAGCAGAAGATGCGCGTCGGCGCATCGGCGCGCACCGGCGTCGCCGGCTGCGGCGCATAGGCGTCGTGATAATACGCGGCATGGCTGCTGCCGCCGAGCTGAATCGTCGACGGTGGCCCGTCGGCCACGTTGCCATTCACCGCGCGGTAGCTGTGGTCCATCGGACCTACAAACTCCCTCGGGCCTTTCTGCTTGCTTTTGCGCTTGCCCTGCCCCTGGCCGTTGAGGCTGTTGCCCGGCGAAGGAGCCGGGCCGGTTTTCTGGAAGAATTTCTTCTTCCGGCGTCCCTGGCCCTGGTGCTGCTTGGCGTGCGCGGGCGGCTGCGCCTGGTGCTGCGGCTGGGCCTGCTGCGCCTGCTGATTCTGCGGCGAGCCCTGTTGGTTGGATTTGTTCTTGCGCCGGCGCCGGCGGCGTCGATGCCCTTGCGACTGCACCTGGCCATTGTCAGGTGCTGGCCCCAGCTCCGGCTGAGGCTGCGTCGATTCTGTCGTCATGCGTGTACTTCCTGGTACCTTGCAATTTGCTGCTTTGGAATTTTGTGCTTTGGAATTTGCTGCGTTCCAATCGAATCCATCGAGCTCACGCTCGGGCCTTGCTCATCTGCGCTTCTTGCCGCTTTCCCGCGCGGCGCGCAACGCCGGGCGCAGCCTTTCTGCCCCTGCTCGTGCGCGTCTGCTCGTGCGCGCCTCTCTTGCGCCGGTCGCTCACGGCCATCTGCAAGCACCGCTCGTCATCCTGGAGTGGCCTCACCCCGAATGGCCCGGTCATTGACCCGGCCGCAGAGCATCTTATCGAAGTATTTTGCTGGCTCCGTGCGCGCGGGCAATGTTTTCCTCCCCAGAGGCGTACCGGTGCACACTTCCTCGCCCGGTGTTTCCCAATCTCTGGATCATTCCTTGGCCGCACCCTGCGCAGATGCCGTTGATCCATCTCCATCCGCTTCTTTCGGATGAACGCGCAACGGCCGGTGCTTCTCTCGGGTGTGTCCCTTCCTATGTGAGCCTGGGCCCCGTGCAGCCGGCTTAGGTATGAGCTGTTTTCGGGAACCTGCCGGCTCGGCGGCGAGCTTGCCCTCCCTGTAACCGGGTGGCCCGCGTCAGCCGCGTGATAGGCAACTTCGATACTACAGCGAAGGCAACCGGCTGGCAAGAGTTGTTTCTTGCCCTGCCTCGCCCCCTGGGAATCGAAGGTCTCGCTCGCCGATTACGTCCGCGTCTCCCCGTAAAGCAAAAAGCGCCACTCGCTCGAGTGGCGCTTCGCTCCTCCCCTGCCGGTCACTGGCCTCCCCCGGAAGGTATGGGCGGCGGTTCTTGGCCGCCGCACCGTTTGCAGGCTCTCCCGGCCGGCTGCCCCTCTTGCGGGGTACGCTCCCTCGCGTTTGCTCTTGCCGGGTACCTGCGCTGCCTCAGGCTGCCTTTAAGGCGGCAGCCGCTAACATCACTGGCGCTTTGCTTAGTGCAATCCGCGGGCCGTTTGCAAGATAAAGCATTTCCAATAATTTAGCTTGATTTTCCAGGCCACGCGCTTTTGATTATGGGAAGCAGAAAAGGCGAAAACTTCAAAAAATCATAATTGCCCTGTTTTCCGCGTCCTCTCGGGTTGAAACCTACTGCTGGCAATGAGGGCAGTAATGCGTGCTCCGCCCGGCAACTAAAATGCGCCGGATCGGCGTTCCGCATCGCCGGCACGGCTCGCCTGTCCGCTGATACACAAAATGCTCAAGCTGAAAAAACCCCCGCTCCCCGTCCGCGTCGACATAGTCGCTCACCGACGAGCCTCCCAGCCGAATGGCTTGGCGGAGCACTTTTTTGAGTGATTGCCGCAGCCGTTCGAGCTCGGTCCGCGTCAGCCGTCCCGCGCTCCGCCGCGGCCGGATTCCGGCGCGGAATAAGCCCTCATCCGCGTAGATATTGCCCACCCCGGCCAGCAGTTTCTGGTTCAGCAGCGCGGCTTTGACGGGCGTGCGCCGCCCGCGAAACAGCGCCGCAAACGCCTCGGCCCCGATCGTCAGCGGCTCGGCTCCCGGCGGGTCAAAGGAGCCGCCCCGCGCCAGTTCTCTGAATTCCAGCCGCCCGAACCGTCTGGGATCGATAAAGCGCAGCTCGCGCCCGCTCCCAAGCCTCAGCCGCGCGTGCGTGTGTTTCTCCGCCGGCGTCTCCGGCGTGGTCACCAGCAGCCGGCCGGTCATGCCCAGGTGCACGATCCATTGCGCATCGGCAGCTCGCGCCGCTCCACCCCCGCCCGGCTCGACTTTTCCTCGCGCGCCATCTTCGCTCGCCGCCGGCCCCAGCTCGCACACAATATGTTTGCCCGCGCGATGCACGGCCAGAAACACCCGCCCTTCGAGGCCTCTGGCCTGCCCCGCCGGCGCGGTTTTGAATGGCTCGCGCTCCCCGCTGAACCACGCCTCCACCACGCGCTCGCCGCGCACACGCGCGTCCACGCCCCGCGCGATCGTTTCCACCTCGGGCAGTTCGGGCATTCGCCTATTTTAGTGCGTTTGTTTGAGTGAACGATCCGGCCAATCACTTGCGGTCTGCGGCCGCATGATCGCCGGGCATGAGAATCTTGTTCGCCTCGAAGCTCACAATCTTCCACACCCCCGGCGGGCCTTCCACGTAGACGCGCGTGTAGCGGTAGCTCCCGGAGATGTCGCCGTCCGGTGAGGTGCCCTCGATGTCGGCAGTCGAAGTCACCAGGGCCGTGGTTCCGTAAAAGCGCACTTTGCGGTCTGAGACTTCCATGCTCGTGAAGTGCACGCGATGCAGATTCGCCAGCGCTTCCTCTTTCGTCTGCAGCGTGCCCGTCGGCGTAATCGCCATGTAGTCTTCGGCCAGCAGCCCGCTCATCGCCGCGGTGTCGTCTTTGAGCATCGCGTCGCGCCATACTTCTTCCAGATGATCGATCTCGTGGCGTCGCTCGTGTTTTTGCGCCTTGGGAACGCCGGCCATCAGCCCGCTCGCGCCAACCGCAAGCGCCAGCGCGGCCACAGCCGCACGCCCCGCGCCAAGCCGCTGCCGGCGTTTCCACGGGTCCCTGTTCGAACGCGTCATACGCGTATGGGATGGTAGCCCCGGACCGGTTTGCCGGTCAACGCATTTCCGCCCGCAGAGTGGCTTCGCTCCGAACATCTGCTTCCACTCGCGCGCTTCCCGGCCTCTTCGCCGGATGCAACCAGCGCGCGCTCCTTGTGGGTTTGACGCAAAAATCGGCTCAAACGAGAGCGATCAGATTCTCCAGGCTCCGCTCCCGCATCTTCTGATACAGCCCGCCCACCACGTATTTCTTGTAGTACGCCGAATCGCGATGAGCGGCCATCGCCTCGTCGTCGCGATATTGTTCATAAATCAGCACCGTATCCGGATCTTCCTGCAACTGGTGGGGAATAAAGTTCGCGCAGCCCGGCTCCCGGCGCGAGGCTTCGGCCAGGCTGCGCAGAATCTCCGCGATCTCCGCGCGATCCTCTGAAGCGAACTTGAACCGGATAACAAAACTGATCATAGAGACAATTCCTTTTCTTTGGTTGCCGCAAACCGGGGGAGGGTTACTCAAGTGTACCTGCGAGGGTCGCAGTTACGCGTTAAGATTCTTGAGCTCCTGGGCAAACTCCTTCAGCAAAATGGTCTGGCCGCGGTCCGGTCCGGTCGAAATCATGCCGATGCGCGCCCCGCTTTCACGTTCCTGAAACCTTAGGTATTCGCGCGCCTCCGCCGGCAGCCCTTCGAACTCGGTTACGCCCTCGGTCGATCGCCGCCAGCCTTTGAGCGTTTTGTAC
This sequence comes from Occallatibacter sp., assembly GCA_035504495.1. Taxonomy (GTDB): domain Bacteria; phylum Acidobacteriota; class Terriglobia; order Terriglobales; family Acidobacteriaceae; genus Telmatobacter. Next base: position 3,080 of record DATJRT010000284.1, on the reverse strand, counting down.
TTCGGCTTGATCTGCTCCAGGCCATACACGTCTGCGGGAACCTCGTCGGTGACTTTGCCGCCGATCTCGTAGCCCACGCACACCGGGATCTCGTCCAGCTCGTCGAGTACATCGAGCTTGGTCACCACCAGCCACTCGGCCCCGTTCACCTGGTTCGAGTAGCGCAGCATCGGTATGTCCAGCCAGCCGCAGCGCCGCGGCCGCCCCGTCACTGCGCCGTACTCCTGACCGCGCGCGCGCAGCACTTCGCCGCTGGCATCGTGAATCTCGGTGGGAAACGGTCCCTCGCCCACGCGCGTCACATACGCCTTGGTCACCGAAATCACCGTCCCGATCGCCGTCGGTCCCACGCCCGTTCCCGTTGCCGCCCCGCCTGCCGTCGCCGAAGACGAAGTCACAAACGGATAAGTCCCGTGATCGATGTCGAGCATCGTGCCCTGCGCGCCTTCGAACATCACGCTCCCGCCCTCGGCCAAAATGCGATTCAGAATCCGTCCCGTATCGGCTACGAACGGCCTCACCTTTTCTGCCGCCGCTGCGTACTCCTCGTACATCTTCTGCGGATCGAGCGGATCGGTCCCGAACAGCGCATGCGCAATCGCGTTCTTCTCCGCGCAGGCCGCTTCAATGTGCGTCTTCAGCAGCGCCGGATGCAGCAGGTCCACCACCCGCAGCCCGCTGCGCGCCATCTTGTCCTCGTAGGCGGGCCCGATGCCGCGGCTGGTGGTGCCGATCTTTTTCCGCCCCGGCGCACTCTCCGCCGCCAGCTCGATCATGCGGTGGTAAGGCAGAATCACCTGCGCCCGGTTGGAAACGAAAAGCTGCTCGTCCACCCCTACGCCCAGCTCGCGCAGGTGCGCAACCTCCTTCAGGAACGCCAGCGGATCGAGTACCACCCCGTTGCCGATCACGCCTTTGCATCCCTTGCGCAGCACCCCGCAGGGAATGAGCTGCAGAATGAACTTCCGGTCCCCGATGATCACCGTGTGCCCGGCATTGTGCCCGCCTGCGTAACGCGCCACGGCGGAAAACCGCTCGCTGAGCACGTCCACAATCTTGCCCTTGCCTTCATCGCCCCATTGGGCTCCCAGCACTACCGCCGTCTTCGCTCGCATGTCCGGTCCATTTCCGCCCAAAAGATCACCAGGAAAGCTTCATCGAAAGACTTCCGCCAAAGAGCACGGCGCCGTTCATCACCGCCTGTGCGCGCCTGCTTCGAATTGCGGGGTATATTTTCCCCGCGGCCCTTTCGATGATACCGCAGCACGATTGCCGTGACCGTAACCGGCAGCGGGTCGTTTTGAAGGCTGGGGCCCTCGGTCCTTGCCGAACTTGAGCAAAACAATCTCCGGCTTCAGCCCCCGCGGGAATGCAAACTCTTGCATCCGTGGTTAGACCACTGGCCTCTCCCCAACAATCTGCCCTGGTTGAAGATTCCCTCCGTCTTTACACGGCGTTTCTTGTCAACGATTTTTCTCTTGACACTGCGCCGGGAGCGTTATCATAATTCTCCGCGTTCTTCGAGGTCTGACCAATCGGCTTCCGCAAGCTGTGTCCCGCCCAGCCCGGTCGTCAGAAAAACACTCCTGCTCCAGGCTGTCTTTTCCGGAGGTTAGTCATGCTGCGCCGCGCTTTCGTTGCCGCCTTGTCCCGCGTGTCTGTCATCTTCGCCTTGTTCGTTGCCGTTTTTCTTTTTCCCCTCGCCGCCCGCGCGCAGGCGCCGGTGGCCCTGCCTTACACCATGACCACCATGGCCGGCCTCGCGCCCATGTCCGCGACCGCCGGCACCGCGTGCCCCAACCTGCCCGCCGGCCAGGTCTCCCAGGACGCCTACGGCGACGGCTGCCTCGCCGTCAACGGCATCTTCGGCGCAGCCGGGCGCGGCGGCGTGGTCGCCGACGCCTACGGCGACATCTTCGTCGCCGACGACGTCGACAGCGTCATCCACATGATCAATCCCTCCTCGGGCATCATGACCCGTCTGGCCGGACAGGGCAGCGTCTGCTCCGCCAAGCTTGACGGCTCGGGTGACGGCTGCCTCGCCGCCACCCAGACCTCCATCGGCAGCCAGCGCGGCATCGGCATCGACCAGTGGGGCAACGTCTTTCTGCCCGGCTACGGCGATCACATCGCCCACATCATCTGCCGCGCTGCCTCGCCCCTGTGCACGCCCGCGCAGGTGGGCACCATGCAGGCCGTCGCCGGCTGCGTCACCAACACCGGCACCAACGGCACCAGCGGCACCGGACTCGACAACACCATCGCCCTCACCCTCAACGCCGGCGCCTGCTCCACGTCGCTGGGCGAAATCAACACCCCGCGCGGCATCGCCGCCGATCTTTACGGCAACGTCTACATCGCTGAAACCGCCACCTACCGCTTCCGCGTCGTCCTCGGCCCGCAAACCTCGCCGTACTTCTCCGGAACCAATCCGCTCTGGACCGCGCTCGCCGTGCATTACCCCTCGCTCACCCAGGGCTTCGCCTACACCGTCGTCGATATCGGCGGCGACACGGCCGCCACCACCGCCGGCGCTTCCTGCTCCGAGACCACCAACGGCACGGCGTATAGCGGCGCCGCGCTCGACAAGCTCGGCGACGGCTGCCCGCTCGACTTCAGCTCCGTCAGCACCGGCTCCAGCAGTTACGTGCAGGGCGTGGCCACGGACTCGGCCGGCAATCTCGTCTTCACCGATCCCGGCAACGGCCGTCTGCGCGTCTTCTTCGTCAGCTCCGCGGGCACGGCGGGCGCGGCCATGGCCGCCGCCATCACCGCCAACAACCCCACCGTCACCACGCCCCAGCCCGGCTTCGTTTACTCGCTCGCCGGCGGCGGTTCCACTTCCATCTCCGGCACGCCCACGCTTGGTTCCAGCACCTCCGGCATTGACTCCTCCATCTTCAAAGTCGCCGTCAGCCCGCAGGGCAACATCTTTCTCGGCGACAACAGCAAGGTCGAGTTCTTCGACATCGCTACCGGCTACATCCGCACTCTTTTTTCCGCCGCATCCGCGAACGTGACCGCAGGCAATTTCTGCAATGGTTCCTCCGGGCAGACCTCGCTCAGTGCCTATAGCGACG